>NZ_CP013661.2:2832182-3152119 GCF_001465835.2 Planococcus kocurii | reverse complement strand
AACGTTCATCGTCCGTCGCGTTACCAGGTGTTAAAATATAATAGGCATTTTCAAATAACACTTCTTTTGCTGCTTCTACCCCACTCTTATGCGATCCCGCCATTGGATGACCGCCTATAAAAAGATGGTTCAAGCTTTTCGAAGATTCCATTATTTGTATTTTAGTACTACCCGTATCTGTCAAGATGACATCATCTTTCAACTGCCAATATTTACTTTGTTCCATTAACTTGATTGTAGCCCCTACGGGTGTAGCAAAGACGATAACATCAGCTTCTGATGCTGCTTGTTCAAGTGATGGCGGCGAACTATGTATGATCCCCATTTTAAAAGCTTTTCTAGCGGTCAATGGATCGGCATCGTACCCTGCCACATGGACATCCTGATTACGCTGAAGCGCTTTTGCGAGCGACCCGCCAATCAGGCCTAATCCAATAATTAAAATATGAGTTGTCACGTCGAACTCACCTGGCTTTTAGCAGATAAATCCGGACGCAGCTTTATCGCTTCGTTCAAATAAATATGGTGAATGTCTTGCTGACCCAGCACGGTATTAACGTGCATCATGACACGGATACATAGAGGCATACTCCCAGGAACGTCCATTTCATGTGTGCACATGACGGGTACATATGTCCATTCCGCAATTGTCCGAACAGCTTTCGCCGGAAAAGCAGATGAAATATCAGTCGTCGTCGAAATGATGACTGACGCAACATCATCTGGTTCAATATTGTTTTCTTTAGCCATTTCTAACACTAGCCGTTGTGTTTCTTTTAATACTTCTTCTGGCTGGTCTACAGAAACTGTAATTGCACCTCGTACTCCACGTATCATCTAATCACTTCTCCTATCTGTAAGACTAACTTTTCATAGGTTGCACGTGCGTGCTGCTCTTCAATTTGTTCTACAAACGGTTTGCCTGTGCGTTCAAGTAAAACAAAATTCAGTGTTCCTCTTGAAGATTTTTTATCTTTTTTCATATAAGGCAACAATGCCTCAAAATGAATTTCCTGTAGTAAATGAAGGGGATAGCCATTTGTACTAGACCACCTGATAAATCCAGCTAATTTACTATGCTCTGACAAGAGAAGAGCATAAGACATTCCAAGCACGACGGCTTCTCCGTGTGTAAGTTTGCCATAACCCAGATGTCCTTCTAATGCGTGTGCCAACGTATGACCAAAATTCAAGTATTTACGAATGCCGCCTTCAAATTCGTCTTCTTCAACAATCGCCGCTTTTACAGCAATGCCTTTTTCCAAATGGCGATTCAAATCGTCTTCTGTCATGTCTTTAAAGTTCTCAATAGCCAATAATTCATTCAACCACTCTTCATTAGATATAAAGGCGTGCTTGATCACTTCAGCCATACCTGAACGTACTTCTTGAACAGGTAAAGTTGCCAGCAATTTACTATCATACAAAACGGCTTTTGGTTGATAAAATGTACCGATCATATTTTTTCCTAACTTATGATTGATGGCTGTTTTACCGCCGACTGCACTATCATGAGCCAAAATCGTCGTTGGAAGCTGGATAAACGAGATGCCCCGCATGAAAGTCGAAGCAACAAATCCGGCTACATCTCCTGTCGCGCCTCCACCAAAAGCGAGTAGCAAAGAAGCTCTTGAGCAATTTTCGGAAAGCAGAAAGCTGTGACACGCCATAAAGGTTTCCACGGACTTTGCACTTTCTCCAGCCGGAATTGTTAACACACGAACGTCCCAATCTGTTAAATGAGCTAATAAATACGGTAAATGAAGCTCTGCCACTTGTTTGTCGACGATAACCACAATTCGATCGGCATTATCTAGCAAAGGGCGATAAGCATTTGCGAACAAATCGAAAGCTCCCGCACCGATATGAACCATATAAGGATGATTTGCCTCGACTCGCAATTGCTTCATTCTTAAAACTCCTTCGTGTATTCCAGGTAATTTTTTAGATTATCTACTAAGCGAGGCATTTGATCTGCGTCGAACTGATCCAACAATGCGTTTGCGACTTCCCATGCGACTACGTGCTCAGCAACAATCGAAGCTGCCGGAACGGCACAGCTGTCAGAACGCTCAATACTTGCTTGAAAAGGTTCTTTCGTTTCAATATCCACACTATTAAGCGGCTTATACAAAGTCGGAATCGGCTTCATTACACCTCTAACGATAATAGGCATTCCAGTCGTCATTCCGCCCTCGAAACCTCCGAGATTATTCGTTTTGCGTGTGTAGCCATTTTCTTGATCCCAAAGAATTTCATCATGAACTTCACTGCCTGGTTTTCTAGCCATTTCAAACCCTAGACCAAATTCAACCCCTTTGAAGGCGTTTATGCTCATAATGGCAGCTGCTAATTTAGCGTCCAGTTTCCGGTCGTAATGGACATAGCTACCAATTCCAGCAGGCATGCCTTCCACGATCACTTCTACTGTTCCACCGATAGAATCACCGTTTTTCTTGGTTTTATCTATTAAATCCATCATTTCCTGAGTCACCGTTGGATCAGCGCAATAAACAGCATCATTTTCAACAATTTCTCGAATTTCATCTACAGACTTTCCAAGGTAACTTTCTGGATTTACTTTAATTCCACCTATTTCAGTCACATGTGAAACAATTTTGATGCCGAGTTCAGCAAGTAACTGCTTTGCTACTGCACCAACTGCTACGCGTACCGTTGTTTCACGTGCTGAAGAACGTTCTAAGACGTTTCGAAGATCACGGTGACCATATTTCATACCGCCATTTAAATCAGCATGACCAGGACGTGGACGCGATAACTGACGCTTTACTTCTTCTGTATCCTCTATCGGCTCAATCCCCATAATCGATGTCCAATGTTTCCAATCGTCATTTTTCACAACTAAAGCGACAGGTGAACCTAAAGTTTTACCATGTCGAACACCTGACACAATTTCAACTGTATCTTTTTCGATTTGCATTCTTCTACCACGACCATGGCCGCCTTGTCTTCTTTTTAATTCTTTATTAACCATTTCTGCCGTTAAAGGCAACTGCGCCGGCAATCCCTCGATGATGGCAGTCAATTGCGGACCATGTGATTCTCCTGCTGTTAAATAACGCATTTACACTTTCTCCCTTCAACGTGCTAAAGTATTTATGTACCACTATACCACAAGGTATTTCTTCAATTCTATATGAAAATTAGATAAAGTGAAACTTCAATCAATTGAGATTTTTTTCCTTCATCACTTAAGCACTTCCAACCTAAAAAAAGAGCAGCCACATTTCTTGGCAGACTCTCAAGATAAATAAAAAAAAGCAGCTAGGCTGCTTTTTTAAAAATTGGATTAGTTAACCCAGTTGTTCATTGTTTTTTCATATGAAACCAATTCTTCTTCTTTGAAGAACAAGCCGATCTCGCGTTCTGCACTTTCAGCAGAATCCGAACCGTGAATCATGTTTTTGCCGACAGTAACTGCGAAGTCGCCGCGGATAGTTCCTGAAGCTGCATCTTTCGGGTTTGTCGCGCCCATCATTTGACGTGCAGTCAAAATAACGTTTTCGCCTTCCCAAACCATTGCGAATACAGGACCTGAAGTGATAAATTCAACCAATTCACCGAAGAAAGGACGCTCTTTGTGCTCGCCGTAATGCTCTTCAGCCAACTCAGTAGGAATTTGCATCAATTTAGCACCTACTAAATGATATCCTTTTTTCTCGAAACGTGCGACGATTTCTCCGATTACGTTGCGTTGAACGCCATCTGGTTTAACCATTAAAAATGTTTTTTCCAATGTAAACACTCCTCTATTAAAAGCTCGGGCATTTTGCCCACCTTAAAAAATACTATCATTGTCGAGTCATTTGTCAACCAACAACTTAAAAATTTCGTTTACCGATAAAGAATGCAATTTTTCGCATCGTTTTTACTCCTGGTCCTTTTGGCAAGAAAGAAAGTTCGCGTAACGCCTTCTGTAAGTATCGTTCACTCATTGCTTTCGCTTCTTCGATTCCGGAACTATTGCGAATGATTCCGACAATTTCCAATCGTTCATGGTCGGATAGTTCCTTATTCAAATTGGCTTTTAACAGTTGATAGATTTCGGGATCT
Source organism: Planococcus kocurii (assembly GCF_001465835.2). Classification (NCBI taxonomy): domain Bacteria; kingdom Bacillati; phylum Bacillota; class Bacilli; order Caryophanales; family Caryophanaceae; genus Planococcus; species Planococcus kocurii. The sequence goes on along the minus strand of NZ_CP013661.2, from coordinate 3,148,045 downwards.
TTCCGCGCACATAAAATAGGCAAGGTGATATTCCCTTGAATGAAATCGCTGCCCGCTGGTTTTCCAAGTTCTTCATCGGTAGAGGTAAAATCAAGAATATCGTCAATAATTTGAAATGACATGCCGATAAAATACCCAAAACGACGTAAATGCGCCGCAGTTTTCTCATCGGTACCTGAAACAAGCGCACCCAATTCACAGCTTGATGAAATCAACAACGCAGTCTTGCGCTTGATGCGACGGAAATAATCTCGCAAATTTTGATCTAATTTATACTTGTCTTGAATTTGAATAATTTCGCCTCTGCACACTTCTATCAACGTTTTAGATAATATTTCATGAACTCGCGGAGCTGTAATTTCAGTAATGCGTTCTAACGCTCGCGCCAAAATAAAATCACCTGTATACATCGCTACGCTGTTATTCCATTGTGCTTTGACTGTCGGTCGGCCTCTACGAATTTCTGAATCGTCAATGACATCGTCGTGCACCAGTGAAGCCATGTGAATCAATTCAAGCGGCACTGCCACTTGCTTCATCACATCAATATTGTAATCACCAAATTTTCCAGCAAGCAAAACAAAAACAGGTCGGATTCTTTTCCCTCCGGCCTGTAATAAATGAAGAGACGCATCATTTAAAAGGAGAGACTCGGAATCCACTGCCTGTTCCAATTCCTTCTCGATCATTTCTAGTTCCGGTCTAAGGTCGGAATAGAGCAATTTCAACTTCATCTTTTCCACTTAAAATCCTTCTCCCGCTAGTTTACTTTTTTTATTCCTAAATGGAGGGCGGCGGCGCCTCCTGTATAAGGCTTGTATTTTACTTTTTCAAATCCGACTTCCGCAAACAGTTTGGCTAATTGTTTCATGCCAGGGAACGATTTTGCCGATTCCTGTAGCCATGAGTATTCTTTGTAACTTTTAGCAAAAAGCTTACCAAATACCGGCATTATGAAACGGAAATACATTCTAAAAAATGGCTTGAATACGATATTTTCGGGTTGTGACGTTTCTAGACAAGCAATCATTCCACCTGGCTTTAAAACACGATGCATTTCAGAAAGGGCTTGACGGTAATCCGGCACATTGCGCAACCCAAATCCGATGGTCGCAAAATCAAAAGAATTATCCGGGTACGGCAGTGACATTGCATTGCCTTGGATCAGTTTGATTTGAGGCATATCTTTCGTCTTGTCGTGGCCAACATTTAGCATGTTTTGACTAAAGTCTAGTCCAACTACACGTCCTGTTTCACCTACTGCTTCGCCAAGCGCAATGGTCCAATCAGCGGTGCCACAGCAAACATCAATAGCTGCAGCTCCTTTTGGAACTTGCATTTTGTACATCGTATCTTCACGCCACTTGTTATGCTGTTGAAAACTAATAACTGAATTCATTTGATCGTAATTCTCGGATATTTTCTCAAATACTTCGTGGACTCTTTGTTCTTTCGTTTTAGGCATATCAGTCATCCTTCTCGGGTCAGCTGCTCAGCTCTATGCTGGTGCGGGGTTATTTGATGGAGCAAGAATTGTGCAAGTTCGTAATCCAATGAACACTCATCAATAGATTTCACTATCTTCTCGTGTAAGTTATCAAGTTTTTCCACTAGCCAGTGTTCTACATAATTTTTATGATTCAAGTTACTAGTTAATTCACGTAGAAAGTTGGAGTAGTTTTTAGACTGCAATCGCTCCAATTCATCGGCGTAACGTATATAAAGCAACGCCTGTTTTGCAAGTGATTCATATTCAGTGTAGCCGTAGAATTTATAAAAAGAAATTAGAAGTTCGGTTTCAATAATGGTGATGGCTTCTTCTACCTCTGCAATAGACCGGTCCATCCCTTCAAAAAAAGAGGTTTTCCGTTCGCTCACTTGAATGATAGCCGTTGCCAATTTCTGGACCATAGCAATATTCTTGCTATTGACCAACATTTGGTAATAAATTCCGCTATATAAATCACCAGCCAACACGGTCAATTGTTGCTCTTTGCTAATTGGGTTATCTTCTCTTACTTGATCGTGTGCATGCAAAGCCGCATAGACGATGGAAACCGTTTTTGCAGAGGATTCAATTTCTGCCGACCATGTTTTTCCACTGAAAAAAGGCAACAGTAAAAAAAACAAACGGGACTCTTTGACAGAGGGACCTTCTGTAAACTGATCGAGTGTCCGTTGCCGAACAGCATCTAAGACCTCGATTTCCATAGAAATAATTTTCGATTGTATTTGGTGTCCCTTCATACTGCTTGCTCCATTCATGATTTAGCCATACTATACTAGTATATCACAGGCAAAGCCTTGCCTTCAGCAATATCGTTTATTTTTTAGCTTCACTTTCAACGATACCGTGAGCAGAATGAATCTCCGCTTTGCCACGAATTTTCATAGCTGAAGTATGCTCGGTAAATTGTGCAATCATTACTTCGCCTTTATCTAATTTTTCAGTATGGTGAAATTTTGTGTCGTTACCTCGAGTTAATCCTATTACATTCACGCCGTCTTCTTGAGCGCGAATAACAATGTATTCTGTCTGAGCCATTTTAACACCCACTTTTTTAGTATTAGTTCATATTGATATATGTGATTACTTCAGAACGCTTGATCGTATCGGTTTCGAGAACTCCACGCGAAACAGCTGTTACCGTTTTTGCGCCTGGCTTCTTGATGCCTCTCATGGTCATGCACATATGTTCCGCTTCGACCATTACATATACACCATGTGGATTTAATGTTTCCATTAGTGAATCTGCAATTGTCGAAGTAATTCGTTCTTGAAGCTGAGGTCGTTTTGACACCGTTTCTACAGCACGAGCTAATTTACTTAAGCCTGTCACAATTCCGTCACGAGGAATATAGGCAATATGTGCTTTACCAAAAAAAGGAACAAGGTGATGTTCGCACATTGAGTAAAAAGGAATATCTTTGACCAGCACCAATTCTTCATGACCTTCATGAAACACCGTTTTAAAATATTCTTTTGGATCTTCTTTCAATCCAGAAAATACTTCTGCATACATCTTAGCTACCCTTTTAGGCGTATCCGCTAATCCTTCTCGGTCTACGTCTTCCCCAACTGCCTCTAAAATCATCGAGACCGCTTTTTCTATTTTAGCAAGGTCTACTTTTTGGGCTTTGACATCTATCATTTTACTTCCCCCTGTTGAAAACGAATCGGTTATTTGTTTTGGCAGCAGGATGGCTGCTGCTATTATTTTTATATGCGTTAGCAGTTCACTATTCAGCCTTAAGGGCTTTACCCATTAAGATTAAGCAATGCGCTTTATCGGTTTGTTAAGATGCCTTAATGTGCGGCTGAACACCGCCGCTTCGCCAAGGCGTCTTATGCTTGTCGGGTCTTGACGGCTTCCTGCGCTTTTCTCACATGAATCGTAGCACACGCACAGGTGTTTCGCAAAATCTTGGCTCAAAAAAAGGATGACTTTTGCAAGATTGTGTCTCGCAAAAGTCATCCTATGTACAGAGGCTAAAGCTTACTTCACTGCGTCTTTAAGCGCTTTACCTGGCTTAAATGCAGGAACTTTGCTTGCAGCGATCTCGATTTCAGCACCAGTTTGCGGGTTACGTCCTTTGCGGGCCGCGCGTTCGCGTACTTCAAAGTTACCGAATCCGATCAACTGTACTTTTTCACCTTTAGTTAAAGCGTCTTGAATCGTCTCAAATGCAGCGTCAACTGCTTTGGCAGCGTCTTTACGAGAAAGCTCAGCTGCTTCAGCAACAGAGTTCACTAATTCTGTTTTGTTCATGCTATTCACCTCCTCTCAAAGGGGATGCAACCATCAATCCTGTAAAAAGAGTATCACATCGAAAATCGCATAGCAACAACAAACAGCCCACTTATCGAATAAAACCACCAAATACTAACAAAATTTTCTAAAAAGCGGCTATTTCTATTAAAACGCGGCAAATCAATGTTTTATTCTGTTAAGAATATCGGTTCATTATTTTCATCTACGGTGTAAGGAAGTGAATAGGCAGGGACGACAGGATTGTCTTCATAAAGAATAAAACGAATATCCTGACCTGGTTTTAACTCACCCTTGTATTCTTGGAGTGCTGTAAAAAGATCCATGGCATAATCGATATAGACATCTCCATTACCAGTAATTACCATTGGCAAATTTCTTCCACTATAAGGGCTGACGACAGTCGGTTCCTCAGAAAAACCCATGGCTTCATGATTAAATTTATAGACATTGTCTGAAAGAATTTCAGCAATCGGAGCTTGTCCACCGTTAGCACTTTTTCGCACGTTCACAGATCTTATCGCTTCCGCAGCCTGTAAATCAACCAATTTTACCGTTGGATTTTCTTCAACGTCCATTAGAACATACTGAAAAACACCACCCGTTTCAAATGCATTTGTTGGTATTTCTGCAGTATACGTAGGAACAAGTTTCGAGAAATCCACCGGGTATTTGATGTATTGATCTATATCCATATCACGCGTTTTTATTGGTAATAAGCCACCCGTAGCGTCTCTATACTGATTTACTGCATTTTGCACAGTGATTAATTGATCTTCATAAGGAATTTGGTTTTCAGCTCGCTCATTTTGCGGATATCCGCAAGCTGTTAAAAATCCACCCACTAGCAAGAGCATCATAATCATTGCCGTTTTTTTCATTTTTCTCACCTCACGCGCCGCCTGTTGGGCCACTAAATACTGTGAATACCATGATGAAAAATCCTAGTATTAGCAAGATATAAGCAATTAACGCAAAAGTAAATTTAAGAATTCCGTTCTTCAGTTTATATCTGCTCAAGTAAATCATACCCATAGAAATCATCAAAAAAGCAATTCCAGCAAATGACACCCACATTTTATCTAAAGCACTCATAATTGCCCGCCTTTCGTAGTGTTTCAGTCAATAGTATAGCACAAAAAAAGAAGAGTCAGCCTTAAGCATCCTCTTCTTTTGTGACAATTAAAGCAAGTCTATCAAATCTTCCATTTCGTTCTTTTTCATGCGCCCCATCAACTTTCCAACTGCGTCATCTGTTGACACATTGTCAAAAAGAACCGCGTAAAGTGCAGCAGTAATTGGCATTGGTACATCATATGCTTTCGACAATTGATAAGCCGCTTTAGTAGTCCGGATCCCTTCAACAACCATGCCCATTTCTTCTAGCACTTCATCTAAAGACTTTCCTTTACCTAGCATATTGCCTGCTCGCCAATTACGCGAATGGACACTCGTGCAAGTAACAATCAAATCTCCCACCCCGGTCAAACCAGAGAAAGTTAAAGGTGTTGCTCCCATTTTCACACCGAGCCGTGCAATTTCCGCTAACCCGCGTGTCATAATAGCCGCTTTTGCGTTATCCCCAAACCCTAATCCATCAGTGATTCCAACTGCTAATGCGATAATATTTTTTAAAGCACCACCAATTTCTACACCAATTACATCCGTATTCGTATAAACGCGGAAATACCCATTCATGAACAAGTCTTGAATTCGAATGGCCGCTTCCGTATTCTCACAAGCTGCCGTAACAGTCGTTGGATGCTCTTGAACCACTTCTTCAGCATGACTTGGTCCGGACAGTACAACAACATCTTCAATCCATTGCTCCGGAATTTCTTCACGGATCATTTCGCTGATTCGCTTTAAAGAATCCGGTTCAATGCCTTTAGAAACGTGAACGAATAAGACTTTGCGATCAAGATTTTCTTTGATATCCTGGCAAACTTCTCGGATTGCTTTTGTGGGTACAGCCAAAACGAAGACATTCCCATGTGCTACAGCCTGTGGCAAATTGCTTGTCGCCTTTAAACTGTCTGGTAGTTGTATCTCTTTTAAATAGCGTTTATTTGTATGCTGATTAATTTCATCAGCTTGTTCCTGACGATGTGTCCAAAGCAGTAAATCATGGCCGTTTTGAGCAAGTACATAGCTCAATGCAGTTCCCCAGCTCCCTGCCCCAAAAACAGAAACTTTTTCCATAAGTTAAACCCACCTTTTTATCTTAAGTACGAGCTCTCGTTATAAGACGAAGAGGAGTTCCTTCAAAGTCGAAACTTTCGCGAATCCGGTTTTGCAAGAAGCGTTCATAACTAAAATGCATTATTTCAGGCTCATTTACAAACACTACAAATGTCGGTGGCTTAATGGCGACTTGTGTTGCGTAATAAACACGCAAACGACGGCCATTGTCCGATGGTGCTGGATTCATAGCAACTGCATCTTCTATAACTTCATTTAGAATGCTCGATTGAATTCTTCTTGAATGATTATCATTTACTTTGTTAACGATTTCTAAAATACTATGCACTCGTTTGCCACTAATTGCGGATACAAACATAATAGGAGCATAGTCAAGGAATAAGAAATGCTCACGGATTTTACGAGAAAAAACATTCATTGTTTTTTCATCTTTTTCGATAGCATCCCATTTATTAACAATAATAATTACTGCTTTACCTGCCTCGTGAGCATATCCAGCAATTTTCTTATCTTGTTCCTGAATACCTTCTTCGGCGTTCAAAACCACTAAAACAACATCTGAGCGTTCAATCGCACGCAATGCACGTAGAACACTGTATTTTTCTGTTGTTTCGTAAACTTTCCCTTTTTTACGCATTCCAGCTGTGTCAATGATGACATAAGGCTGCTCATTGTAGACGTACTGTGTATCAATAGCGTCGCGCGTCGTACCCGCCACTTCGCTGACGATGACACGTTCTTCTCCAAGAAATGAATTTACGAGAGAAGATTTGCCGACGTTAGGACGACCAATTAATGAGAATTTAATAACATCATCTGGATATTCCTCATCATCGTCTTGAGGGAAGTTTTTAGCTACTTCGTCCAGTAAATCTCCTAGGCCTAAACCATGGGATCCTGAAAGAGGGAAAGGTTCGCCCATTCCCAACGTATAAAAGTCATAAATCATATGGCGCATGTCAGGATTGTCAATCTTGTTAACTGCTAAAATAACTGGTTTTTTCGTCTTATATAAAATTTTTGCTACTTGTTCGTCTTGATTAGTCACGCCATCGCGTCCATTTACAAGAAAAATAATAACGTCTGCTTCATCCATAGCAATTTCTGCCTGCTGACGGATTTGTTCAAGAAACGGCTCGTCTCGAAGATCGATACCGCCTGTGTCTATAATATTGAATTCATGTGTTAACCAATCTGCCGAGCTGTAAATACGGTCACGCGTTACTCCTGGAATATCTTCCACAATTGAAACCCGTTCTCCTACCACGCGATTGAATATCGTGGACTTACCAACGTTCGGCCGGCCAACTATTGCTACTACCGGTTTTGACATAATCACTTCATCCTTCCACTTCTGATATGCCTATTATACACGAAAAAGGCGATGGCATCTGTTAAATGTCCATCCCCCTTATATGTGCAATATTCAGTTTTTCTTCACATTTGCATAGGATGCCGGATTAAAGCCTCTAGCGATGAGATATTGCGCTAATTCTCCCGTGATAACTGCTGGACATTTTTGCAAATCTACCAAGTTATTTGCTCCAAGAGCTGTCATCATCATTGCCAAGTCTTCATAGAGCGCATGTATATCATCGATTAGCTGTTTTTCGCCTTCTTGCATCGCCGTTTTTAAAAAAGCACCTGCAAGACCTACCGCATCAGCTCCCAGCATAAATGCTTTAATCATATCCTGTGCATTTTGAATGCCGCCTGAAGCAAAAACTGTTTTATCAAAAACACTCTTTACTTCTACAATTGCTGCTGCTGTCGGAATACCCCAGTCGTCAAAATAAGCCATTTTTATCCTGCGACGTTCATTTTCGATCAATGAAAAGTTTGTGCCGCCAAAGCCACTGACATCAATTACTGAAACTGCACTTCCCTTCAGTTTCTCCGCAGTTTCACGAGATATACCAAATCCTGTTTCTTTAACAATTACCGGAACATCAAGCTTCTCAGCAATCGCTTGTATGCGTTCAAGAGCTCCGCGGAAGTCACGATCTCCTTCTGGCATCGTCAGCTCTTGCACAACATTTAAATGAATCTGTAGTGCATTCGCTTCTATCATCTCGACTGCATCTTGCGCTTGTTGCACGGTCGCTTCGCTACCAAGGTTACCAAATAAGATACCATTCGGATTTTCTCTTCTAACAACCGTATAAGACTGCCGCTCATTCGAATCTTTAAGCGCAGCCATTTGAGATCCCACAGCCATAGCCATCCCGGTTTCCCGAGCAACTCTTGCCAACAGACTATTCAATTGTTGAGTAGCCCGTCCGCCACCGCCTGTCATCGCATTAATAAAAACAGGTGATTCTAAATTCAAATCACCTGTTTTTGGCTTTATGCACCTATTAGAAACCGCTGAGTTCGGTAAAGCTTGGTGAACAAATCGAATATCGTTAAACATATTTTTTTTACTTTGCCCTGTCGATAAAGCAAATTGTATATGATCCATTTTACGCTCAGCTCTTGACATATTATTCAGGTTTAAAACCTTTTAGTTTATCGCCGATCACATCACTAATTGAAAAACCAGAGGACTCTTCAGGCATTTCGTAATTCGAGAAATCTTGGTCACCCTGTTTTTCTTGTAATTCTTTAATACTAAGAGACAACCGCTTGTCCGCTTTATTGACTTCAAGTACTTTAACTTGCACTTCTTGACCTTCTGACAATTCTTCATTCGGCGTTGCGATGTGTTTGTGTGCAATTTGTGAAATATGAACAAGACCTTCTACACCCGGTAGAACTTCTACAAACGCCCCATAACTAACAAGACGCTTAACCGTTCCAGTATGAACAGAACCTTTTGGTGCTTTTTCATCAATCGTGTCCCATGGTCCAGGAAGCGTGTCTTTAATAGACAACGAAATACGTTCTGAATCCCGATCGACAGATAGTACTTTGACCGTAACTTCTTGACCTTCGGTTACGACATCAGAAACTTTTTCCACATGTTCATGAGACAACTGTGAAATATGGACCAAACCATCTACACCACCGATGTCAACAAAAGCACCGAAAGAAGCAATACGTTGCACTTTGCCTTTCAGCTCATCTCCAGCATGGATTTTTTCCATCACTTTTTCTTTTTGCGACTCTTTTTCTTTTTCGATAACGGCACGATGCGAAAGAATCAACCGATTATTTTCTTTTTCCATTTCTACAATTTTAAACGTCAATTCTTTTCCTTTATAGTCTTCAAAAGACTCAACAAAGTAATCTTCCACTAAAGAAGCCGGGACAAATCCACGGACACCTAAGTCGACCACTAAACCGCCTTTTACAACGTCTTTAACTTCAGCTTCAATAATTTCACCAGACTCAAATTTCTTCTCCAATTCGCCCCATGCCAGTTCGGCATCCACTTTACGCTTGGATAAAACGAAATTCTCATCTTCAATTTTTGTAATGATCAAATCCAGTTCATCTCCAACTTCTACCGAATCTGATGCTTTTTCAATATGCAGACTTGATAACTCACTGATTGGAATAATACCATCAAATGGTGCACCTTCAATTGTTACCGTGACTGCTTTTTCTTCTATTTTTGCTACTACCCCTTTGACGCGATCTCCTGTTTGGAAGTCACGGTTTTCCATCATATTCGTTTCCTCTGACATAAGTAGCCCTCCTTCACAAACTATCCACCTTCTATTTTATGCGAATTCTCTAATAAAAACAAAAATTATCACTTATTACTCGCATAGTCATTAAGAATATTCTGGATACTCGACATAATGGCTTCAGTTACCTCGTCGACTGAAGCTTTTCGTTCACGAAAAGGTGCCATGCGGATTGGCTCGCCATAAACTACGCGCACTTTTCGAAACGCTTTATACGGTCCGATAATTGCACAAGGCATAACGTCTGCATTGCCACGAAGTGCAAAAAAACCTGCTCCGCTAAGGCCTTTTTGTAATACTCCATCTGTCGAGCGTGTTCCTTCTGGAAACAAACCGACAACTTCTCCACTTTTCAATATTTTTAATGCCGTCCGAAGAGCTTCTCGGTCGCTCATTCCACGTTTTACGGGAAAAGCATTTACTTTCGGCAAAATTGATTTGAGTATCGGCGCATTGAATAATTCTTCTTTTGCCATGAAATGAACCGTTCTAGGAGCGGTCATTCCAACAACAGGCGGATCGAGTGCATTGATATGATTCGAACAAAGAAGAATGCCGCCTTCTTTCGGGAAATTCTCAATTCCGATTACTTCGAAACGATACAATGGGCTTAATACTGTTTTTACAAGTCCTTTTCCAACTGCATATAAGTTCACTTTACATCAACCTTTCTTCAGCCAATTTCAATATTTCTCCGGCTGCCTGATCAATTGTCAGGTTAGTTGTATCAAGAAAAATAGCATCTTCCGCTTTTCGCAAAGGCGCTACTTTGCGTTCACTGTCCATTTTATCCCGCATAGCTATTTCCGCCTGAAGCTCCTCAAGCGGAGTCAAAATATCTCTATTTTTGTTTTCTTCGAATCTTCTTCTTGCACGTTCTTCAACCGATGCCGACATAAATACTTTTAAAGCAGCACTTGGAAGGACATGCGTGCCGATATCTCGACCATCCATGACGACTCCGCGCCCTTCTGCTAATTGCTGCTGCAATTCAACCATCCGAAGACGAACCAGTTCATGAGCGGCCATTTGAGACACAGCTTTTGTGACATGTTGAGAACGAATTGCCTCAGTCACATCTTTTTTATCAAGAAATACGAGCTGTCCGTCTTCTGACGGTTGCAAATCAATTTCAGTTTTCTGTAGTAATTTACCGGCTTCTTCATTACTAGCCAAATTAATCTTCTCTGTTAATGCTTTTAATGTAATAGCTCGGTACATGGCACCGGTATCGATGTAAACATAGCCCAGTTTTTCTGCTACGATTTTTGCAATTGTGCTTTTTCCCGCAGCTGCTGGTCCATCGATTGCTATTTGTATCGGTTTCACCAAAATAGTCACCTCATCCTATGTATTCATCATATTTTAACATAAAAAAAAAGTCTTTATGTATAAGACTTTTCCTCGGTATTTACTTTACTCTTCTGACGGTATAGAAGAAGGATCTTCACCATAATGCGACATGGACAGTTGGTGAGCTTGTTTAACTTTCCGAAGACCAAACCACCATAAGAACAACATAAATGGAATAGCTCCGTATATAATATTATCATAAACATACAGGCTACTATTATATGCCAAGTGAAGAATTACCGAACTGACAAGTGCCCAACCAATCCACCGTCTGCGCTTATGGCTTTTACTAAATTTGGCTTTCCCAAAATAATAGCCCATGACAACACCAAATAACGCGTGGCTCGATACCGGCAAGAATGCTCGTATAAAAGCAGTCTCTAATCCGAACTCAAGTAAGTACAAAATATTCTCAATTGTAGCGAATCCAAGAGAAACACTCGCCCCATACAAAATTCCATCGTAAGGATCCTCGAAATCGACGTGACGATAGACTGCAATTAACAGGACCAACCATTTAAAAAACTCTTCAATTACACTCGAAAACAAAACATTTTGCATAAAGCTATTCGTAAAGACACCTTCAGCATTGAATACATATTGAACAAAAAGAATCGGGAACGTCAATACGGCTCCGTACACAAAACTTTGAAATATCAGTTTTGACGGTTCACCCGCAAATTGATCGCGCAAATACAAATAACTGAAAAGCGCCAGACCCGGGGCTATTGCTACAGTTAATAAAATGATCATACGCGTACCCCTTTATTCAGATTCCCCTCATTGTAACATGTTTACCTACATCATTTTCAGCTCTCTTTTAACGAATTACCGCTACCGATTAAAAGCATCTGCTTTCACATGTTCTTCGACTGACAATAAAACAGCGAGCTTGATGCGCGCTTTTTTACTATCGTAATCACTCCCTAAAATAACGCCACGATTTAACAAATCATGAGCACTACCTGGATAACTATAAACCGGATAAGTATTGCCTTCTTCAGCACTCGTTGTCAAAACGACCGGTATTCCTTGTCTTACAGCTCGATCAATTGCATCTACCATGTGCGGAGATACCTGCCCTCTACCTGCTGCTTCCAAAACAATCCCTTTTGACGGCCCTGCCACTAGCTGATCAATAACAAAACCATCTTGACCTGAATAACATTTAATAATATCGACCCGAGGCAACGACTTTGTTACAGCATGCACCTCATGGATAATTGGTTTTTGGTAAACACGTACCATATCGTTATCAATAATGCCGAGATAGCCATGCCCAAACGAATCAAAGCCTTGTAAATTACTGGAGTGCACTTTCTTCACATATTTCGCACTGTAAATTCGTTCGTTAAAGACCACAACAGCTCCAATTCCTCTCAGATTAGGATTTACTGCTACATAAATTGAATTGCGTAAGTTTGAATAGACATCGGTGCCAACTTCTTCAGGAGATCTCTGTGACCCTGTAATGACCACAGTCCGATCATCATCGATTGTCAGATCCAGAAAGTAAGAAGTCTCTTCCAAAGTATCTGTTCCGTGTGTGACAACGATTCCTTCAACTTCAGGATCTTGAAATTCTTGTAGAATCGCTTCTCTAACTGTCAACATCTGTTCAAAACCAATATGCATGCTTGGCAATTGGAATACATCGACTACTTTTACTTCAATTTCTTCTGGGAGTTGGCAAAGTTCCGCCAATTCTTTCCCTGAAATTGCACCAGACTCCAAAAGCCCATCAGAAATTTCCCGACTTGCAATGGTACCACCCGTTGTAATTAATGATACTTTTTTCTTCATCTTGAAACTCCCTTTCACGTTTGCAGTGTTTACTGTTCTTTAAAATCTATTTTTAAAAAAGGTCTATTTAAGGTCTATGTTCTTTTTCAGCAATCGCTTCTGCAATTTGTTGCCCATGAAAACGTCCATTTTCTATAAAAATTTCGTTGGCATTGTTGCCTGCAGCTATTACACCGGCAATATATAGATTGTCTATATCTGTTTCCATTGTTTGTTCATCAAAAGTCGGTCGACCTGAAATCGAATCGATGGAAATGCCCATTGATTTTAAAAACTGATGATCTGGATGATAGCCAATCATAGCAAAAACAAATTGGTTAGAAAGTGTTTCTTTTTGGTCATTGACTGTCAGTTCTACCGTGCTGTTTGTAATGCGATCCACCATTGAATCGAACAGCATCGTAATTTCACCTTTTCTCACTAAACCATCAAATTCCGGCAAAATCCACGGCTTGATACTTTTGGAGTAACTCGTGCCGTGATAAGATACTGTCACTCTACTACCAGCTTTATGTAAAGCTAGAGCCGCGTCTACAGCCGAATTTTTACCGCCGATTACTAACACATCTTGATCAAAATAGGGATGCCCCTCTTTGAAATAATGCATCACTTTTGGCAGTTCTGCCCCTTCAACTTCAAGCTTATTTGGCTGATCGTAATAGCCTGTTGCTGCTATTACATATTTCGCCTCGTATTGAGCTTTTGAAGTGACCACAGTAAATAGTTCATCTTTTTCAACACGTTCCACGATTTCGAACGGCCGCACTTTAATACCACTTCTTTTAACCACTTCCCGGTAATAAACCAAAGCTTGATTTCGTTTTGGTTTCCGTCCTTCTATAATAAAGGGCACATCGCCAATCGCTAGTTTTTCACTCGTACTGAAAAAAGTTTGGTGTGTTGGGTAATTGAAAATCGCGTTGACGATATTGCCTTTTTCAATAACTACTGTTTCCAATCCACGTTTCTTCAATTCGATTGCGGTCGATAACCCACAAGGTCCACCGCCAATAATAAGCGCATCTACATATTCCATTTCAAACCATCTCCTGTACTTTATTCTTAATTAAGAATAAAGGACTCTGCTACTTTATGACAATTTTTTATCTTTTCTAACTGCAGGCGTGATTGTTAGCACATGATATTCTGCCTGTGCACCCAGTCTCAAATGCAGAGTCGTCGTACCAAAACCATTACTGATTAATTCAATTCGGTCCTTCTTTATTTTCATTGAGCCCTTATCGAATAAACCGAATGGACCAATCCGAATTTGACCGCCGTGCGTATGACCAGCCAGCAACAAATTGGCTGAATATGGTCCTTTTACTTTCCAAAAGTCAAAAGGTGTATGTGAGACAAACAACACAGTATCGTTTTCTTTAACATTTTCGAAAGCATTTTTGAATCCGTTCGGTTTATAGGCAAAATGATCAAGTCCGACCAACCTCAACTGTTCATTGCCAAACAAAGCTACCGACTCATCCTCTAGCACAATTACATCAAATTGATTGAAAATTTCTCTGAGTTTATTTTCATCTACTTCCCGGTCGTTATTGCCCCACACAAAATACACAGGTGCACAAGCACGTAAGTTTTTTATGTTTTCTTGAACCCGTTCAAGCGGTACGCCTTTTTCTACTAAATCGCCGCCGATTACAATCACATCGACAGGAAACTTGATCAAGTCTGCTTTAATGACTCTCCTATGGATATCAGCAATAAAAAGAAGCTTGAACGGTTCGAATGCTTTGTCTGTGGGTAATTTAACCGTTTGCTGGATGAGCTTTTCTGCAAAGGCATTGCGCACCATCACTAGCAGAAAAGCGAGCGCTGCCAAAGCGATTTTCATTAAATATTTCATGTAATGATTCCTTTCACAAAGAACAAAAAAACATAAGCAAGGCTTATGTTTTTTTATCTTATTTTGCTATTTGTCTTCTGCGATGTCCAATACTCGGAAACCAGATTTCTCAAGCTCTTTGACAAAACGATCGATATTGTCTTTCTTTTTAATCTTTAGAACGATGCGACGAACCATTTTATTGGTTTCATCAAAAGTAACAAGTGAAATAACCGACTCTTTGTATTTCTCGATAATCTCTCCCAATCGTCCAATACGCCCTTCTGATTCTACTGAAGTGAACGTAATACGATAGCCTGACTGGTTCATCCCAAAGGCACTTTGTAATTGATTGACAATATCAAAGCGAGTAACAATTCCTAAAAATTGATGTTTTTCAACTACTGCAATAATTGGAAAGTCATTTAATTCCATTAATGCTTTTTCATAGACATCATTGATGCTCAAATAAGTGTCTTCATTCACGATTACATCGCTGACCTTAGTTGAGCTAATAAAATCTTCTTTTGTTTTTCCTGAATAGAAAAACGCACGATAAGCATGATACCAAGTGAAGATTCCTTTGTACTCAGTGCCTTCAACTACAGGCAAAGCATCAATTGTGTGTTTTTCTAGTAAATCAAAGCCTACTTGTACCGAATCGTCCATTTTAACTGCATAACATTTTTCTCTTTCAACCATTACACTTTTAACAAACATTTGCTCGCCCCACTTTCTATGATGTTACTGTTATTCCCTAATTACCTACTTGTTAATCCGTCGAATGGCTTAAGGTAAAACCAAAGTTTGACCCGGACTAATGCTATTCGAACTCAAGCCATTAGCTTGTTTGATTTTTTCTACCGCTGCTGCTGCTCCTGCCGCTCCGTAATTATTTACTGCAATACGGTAAAGCGTTTCGCTAGATTGTACTACGTAAGTCTTACCATTAGCACTTGGTATTTCCTCTTTTTTATCTGCTTCAGCTTGTGTTTCTTTTTTCGCCTGTGCTTCAGCTTGTGCATTAGCTTCCGCTTCTTTTTTCGCCTGTGCTTCAGCTACAGCTTTGGCTTCTACATCAGCTTTTTC
Organism: Planococcus kocurii; assembly: GCF_001465835.2. Lineage (NCBI taxonomy): Bacteria > Bacillati > Bacillota > Bacilli > Caryophanales > Caryophanaceae > Planococcus > Planococcus kocurii. The sequence goes on along the minus strand of NZ_CP013661.2, from coordinate 3,132,356 downwards.
TTTGGCGGCTACTTCTGCAGCAGCTTTAGCCTTTACTTCAGCTTGTGCTTTAGCTTCCGCTTCCGCTTTTTCTACTTTTTCTTTTTCAGCGTCGGCCTGTGCTTTTTCCGCCTTGGCTTTCTCAGCTTTGGCTTCTTCTACTTTGGCTTTCTCAGCTTTTTCTTTTTCTTCATCAGCTGCAGCAACAGAAGATTGGGATGGTTGGGCATTCATCTCAAAACTCACTTCATTTTCTGCAGGTTTGGCTGTCAATGAATCGTCGGGTTCAAATACGAAAGCTACATAAATCAGCAAAGAAACCGGAATTAAGATAAATATAAAAAATAATGCAGGCATCAAAAGATTTTTAGTTTTTTTAGTTTTGGGTTTTTGTGCCTGTCTCTGACCCGCTCTCGACAATGCCGAATTTTTGTCCACCGATATTTCCTGTCGATTCTTTTCAATCGACTCATGATAACTTTGATTCCCCATACATGACTACCCCTATCTGTACTAATATATCTATTATGACGAAAAAAGGCTCATTTGTAAATGACAGTTAATAAGATTCTTACATAGGTAATATTACACTTAAACGGTCTTGCCATTCAAGTGGCAATCGCTTTTCTTTCGGTGAAGAAAAGGCTTCAAAAATCTGATAATCAATTCCGTCGTTAACGCAGCAGTTGGTCGGTTTATCTATTAGCTGTTGATCAAAGCATTCGATGATATAACTCCGCAGACAAGTTTCGCGCGAAATCAATTCACGAATTTTTACCGCTTGTTGCCTTTTTCCTTTTCTCAGCAATTCCATTTGCTTGATAACACCATCTAAAGGCAACTTTGTTATCCAATAAGCGATTACTCGAAAAGCTGTCTCCCGAACGATTCCTTGATCGATTAAATAAGTCGCAGTAGCTCCTTTGCTATAAACTGCTTCTATCTCGTGCTGTGTTGGCAAATCATCCATCACTAAACTTTCGAGCAATACCTCGTCCCCTTGTGCATACAGTAAAGTAGCTAAAGCCGGTTTATCATCTCTACCAGCTCTTCCAACCTCTTGCACATATCCTTCGATAGAAGTCGGCAGTTGAAAGTGGATGACGTGACGAATGTTCGGAATATGAACACCCATGCCAAATGCATTTGTGGAGCAAATCCATTGCACTTCTCCGTTTTGAAATTGTTGCTGGACAAAAATGCGATCTTGGTGCTCCATACCCCCATGGTAAAAAGCTGAAGAAATTCCTTGCTCTGTTAAAAGCATAGACAGTTGCTGGGACTTTTTTCTAGTTCCTGCATAGATAATACCGGGACCATTAAACTTCTGAACAAATTTTTTCAAAAAATCTACTTTTTCACGACTGTCATCAAATTTTTTCAAATCATACACAATGTTTTTTCGATCCATCGGATGACAATACACAAACGGCTTTTTCAAAGCTAAATACTCTTTTATTTCTTTGGTGACTTTGTCCGTAGCAGTTGCCGTCAGTGCCAATACTTGAGGGGAATTCAAAAAAGGCAAAATTTCTGAAATCCGCAAGTAATCTGGTCTAAAATCAAACCCCCACTGCGAAATACAATGTGCTTCATCAGCAACTAGCAGCGAAATTTGTATCTGCTTTAATTTTTGTTTAATAAACGGTTGTACAAGCATTTCTGGGGATATAAAAATGAATTTATAAGAGCCGAGCTTAGACATAATTTTTTCTTTGTCTTCTGGCTTTAAAAATGAGTTGATGGCTACTACGGATTTCTCTCCCATTTTTTTTAATTGAACCACTTGATCTTGCATGAGAGACAATAAAGGTGAAACGATTAAGATACTTCCTGGTAAAACTTTAGCAGGCAATTGATAACAAATAGATTTGCCCATTCCAGTTGGCAGTAGCGCAATAACATCCTCACCTGCGACTACTCGCTCGATAATTTCGCGCTGACCAGGACGAAATGAAGAAAAACCATAGCTTGAATACAATAATTCGTCGAGATTCATCTTCGTTCCCTCCTAATCGCTAGCGCAAGACGTATTTGAAAATAACTGACTTCAGGTAAAAATTCTTTGATTTCACGTAATCTTTTCGTTTTTTGACGTCGGCTTTCGGCAATAATTGCCTCGTACTGTTCATGACCCACAAATGGGATATAGTTAAAATAAGGATCGTTCATTGCCAATTCGACCACATGATCTTCGATCGTACTGGTTTTTAATTGGCGTAGTGACGCAATTTGTTCCAAGCTAAATCCTCTTTCGAACAACTTTTCTGTGCGCTGCGCTGTTTCGGTCAAGGAAGACTGCTGAATAATGCCTTCCATGAGACCTACTATCAATTGAGGCTTGGACTGTTCGATCACTGCCATCCAACCATGCAAAGCTTCTACAGTCATCAATTGAACATCCAGTAAGGATAGTTTTTTAGAATCGGCAATTTGCTGCCACGTTAAGCCACTTATCGCAAAACCCGTTAAACGCTCGATCAAAATCATTTTATGTGTTTCAGAAATGTCCGTTTCGGCTAATGTAGTAAAGAGTTCTTTTTTAAACGCTTGAACTACAGCTAAATCACGAAACTGAATCCGTTGCAGGTATCTTTTCACCCAATTTTGCACTTCTTCATTACTGACAACGGGGTCAAAGCTTTTTACGCGTTGACTGACGTGGGACAAAGTTTGAACAATTAGTGACAAGCGACTAAAAAACAAATTTTCGTTCCCTCGGTATTTCCAACCATTCAACGACGACGGGGCAACACTTAACTTTAACGCTTTTTCGGATAGTTCAATAACTTGTTCATTTGCTAGTAAATAACCTTGCGAAAACAAGCCTTGAACTACTTGATCGTAAGCTTTCTTATCCAGTTTTGGCAACACGCCAAAATAAGGATAAAGGCCGAAATAACCAATATCCTGTATCGTCTGCCCAGACTTCTTTCCTTTTATCAAATGATAGGGAGAAGAGACGGTTCGCTGCCGATCGACAGTCTTCATAATGGCTAAAATGAGTTCAGTAACTAACAAGCTTGCTCCCCCTAACGGTTTTAGGTTGAAAAACTGTTCAAACACCTTTAGAATAAATACGATAGTATAACTGAACTTGTTCGGAGATAAAGGAGTGGAAAACAATATGGCTAAGTATACCATTGTCGACAAGGATACTTGCATCGCTTGTGGTGCTTGTGGTGCTGCTGCACCTGACATTTATGATTATGATGACGAAGGAATCGCTTTTGTTATTTTAGATAATAACATGGGAACAGAACAAGTTCCAGATGAACTCGAAGAAGACATGGAAGATGCATTTGAAGGCTGTCCAACAGATTCGATCAAAGTTGCAGATACATCTTTCGAAGGCGATCCGTTAAAATACGAAGACTGAATCAAAAAAGAAGGCGTACTGGAGGGATTCTCCAGTACGCCTTCTTTTAATTTGTGCTAATTCGAATTCCGTCAAATCTACACGGCTGTTTTCGCTTTTCTTTATCCAGACTCAACCAGCCAGATTTTAGGGTCACAAGCCACACTAGCTATGCGGCTGAAAAAATGCCGCTTCGCCAGTGCATCTTGTGCCCGTCAAATCTACACAGCTGTTTTCGCTTTTCTTTATCTATGATAAATAATAGGATCTTTGCTTTTCGATCCATGTGTGCATGCTGCTGAATACTAGCAGGACGACCGAAGTTAACAATAGACCTTTGATTAAGTTAAATGGTAATATCCCTAAGACAATTGTGCCAAATAACGCATTGCCCGTTTCAGCAGGCACATTTAAAAAGTACGTATACATTGGCAAGAACACAAAATAGTTTAAAACACTCATACCAATTGCCATAGTTAATGTTCCCACAGCTAAGCCAAAAATCATGCCTTTTTTATTCGCTACTTTGTGGTAGATGGCATAAACCGGAAGGATAAACAGCAAACTTGTTATAAAGTTAGCCATATGACCAACAGGTACACCTGTCGGACTTCCTGCAAAAAGCCAATCCAACACGTTTTTGAAGAATGCTACTAAAATCCCTGCAACTGGCCCCATCGTGATGGCTGCAATTAATGCCGGTACGTCACTAAAATCCACTTTCAAAAAAGCCGGTAATGCAGGTAGTGGAAAGTTAAAAAGCATCAATATAAATGAAATACTGCTTAACATCCCAATCACAATCATCGTTTGTAACTTTTTGTTCTTCATATTCCTCTCTCCTTGTCGTGATTCACCAGAAGAAAAGCTTGGACCCAACATTTACATATAAAATCCCTTAAGCACTAGTACTTAAGGGAGAAAAGGCACACTTAATAAGCGTTCCGTCTACATGTAAACGACAAACGTCCGCACCTTCACCTTCTCCCATCCAGACTATACTGTCGGCTTTGGAATTTCACCAAATCCTGCGTTTTACGGCTCGCGGGCTTATGAACAGAGTTCAATTACCGCCGGTAGGGACTTTCACCCTGCCCCGAAGATGAATCGATATTTTGTTATAGCCTAATCGTAGTATAAAAAAGAAGCGTTGTAAACAAATTTGTTTACAACGCTTCTTTTCCTTATTGTATTGGCCATTCTAATAAATTAGGCGCTAGTGGAACGGGTAATGGCTGAGTAAAATCAAACCCGTTCCAACTATCAGACTGCAACCCTTTTACTGCTATTTTTTTATCAAAAGAAGCTGCAGTCAACGCCAAACTTTCAATCATTCGAACTGCTTCTAAACGATCCATTGTTTCTAAATCGACTGAGCCCTCAAAATCAATTTGCACCAAATCTCCAGTTTCTGATAGTTGGAAATCCACATTCCGTGGAATTGTAGCACGATAAAAGTCGTTTGGGCTTTGCGCAAGCGCTTCGATTGCTTCAGTCGCTGAAGCGAAAAGTCTATCGTACCCTGGAGCGAGATAAATTTCGCCATTTGTCGTTGTAAATGAATAATAAGCGACTTCTCTCTGTTTTGGACTGATTGCTTCTACAGATCCTACCTGGGAAAATTCTGCTGCAGAACCATCTTCATTGACTACTGTAATTTCAGCGACGTCTGGAAAAGTCGCCGAAAGTGTATTGAAATACACGCCTATACTTGCAGAAGCCAAATCGTATTGGTGATCCTGCGGCAAGATGTGGCGTATTCCTTTCACCGTTTTTTCTAAATTACCTAGATAGGGGTGGTACTCATCAAAGCCTAATTGCGTTTCGTCAATATCGTCTGCATATTGCTGATACAATTCAAGCGATGATGGTATTAAATCTCCAAATGCTGCTGTTATCTGATTTTCTGGAACAAGAAAAGAAACGGGCACCACGTTAGCATTTTCAGTTAAGCCGATCGTCATTAATGTCTGGTTTCCAATCGTTTCTTCGTAAACTGAAGTTCGCAACACTTCATCTGCTTGCGCTACAGAAAATTGATTTGATTCTTCAGTGCCGGATCTTTCAGCTTCAGACGAACTATCAGCTTGCTCTGAATTGTCAGTTGATGTTGCTACTGATTCTTCATTTGAACTGTCCTTATTTTGAGCAGCATCCAAGCCATTTTGACCGATAATGGAGGAGACCAGCATACCAAAGGCAATAAATGCCAATGCCGCTACAAGCAAGGGCAACCATTTTTTCGGACGCTTTTGACCTTTCTTTTGATCAACCAGCTGACTGTAAATTTTTTCTTTTGATCGATTGTCTTTTATTGAAGGGAAATCATTCAACAAATCTTCGATGGATTTATCGGTCCATTTGTCATTTGACATTGTCGTCTCCCCCTTCCCTAGCTATTAATTTTTCACGTAATGCTTTTATTGCACGATGTTGTGTTGTCTTCACTTTTCCTTCAGTCCAGCCTAAAACTTCTGCAGTTTCTGCGATCGACAAGTCTTGAAAAAACCGCATTATGACGACCATTTTCTGATCTCCTGTACACGTATCCAATGCTTTATAAAGAAATATTTTATCTTCATTCAATAAGGAAACTTCTTCTGGGAGTTTTTCAGACGACACCAATTGTTGTGTTTCCCAATCAAAATACGCCATCGAATGTTTTGTGCGTACTGCTGTTTTCCGAAAATGATCGATTGCCACGTTTTTTGCAATCGAAAAAAGCCATGTCTTTTCTGAACTTCTTCCTTCAAAGCGATCGTATGCTCGAAAGGCACGAATATACACTTCTTGCATCAAGTCTTCTGACACATGCCTATTTTTCACCAGATAAATCAAAAACTGAAAGACATCCTGATGAAATTCATCGTACAGTCGATGGAAAACGGAGTCATTCAATATACTCCCTCCGTTCTTAAGATTAGTCGTCTTCGTCTTTAGAAAGTTACATATTTTTCAAAGGCAGTAGGAAGGCAAAAGAAGTTCCATGCCCTTCTAAGCTTTCTGCGTATATTTTACCTTCATGGGCTTGGATAATGTTACTAGCGATGGCTAAACCTAGTCCTGTGCCACCTTTTCCAAGTGTTCTCGCTTTGTCTGCTTTGTAAAAACGCTCAAAGACAAATTCTAAATCTTTTTTTGAAATACCTATCCCGTTATCATTAATTGAAATTTTTGCGTACTCCTGCTGTTGTTCGACACGAACTACGACTTGTCCGTTTGCAGGTGTATGTCGTATAGCGTTATCTATCAAATTTGTCATGACTTGTTCAATTCGGTCTTGATCCATCTCACTAGCTGCCCAATCATCGATTGTCGTTTCAAACCTTAATTGAACGTCGTTTTCTTTGGCAATTTGAGAAAACTTTAATGTCATCCGCTCGATTGCACTGTTCAACTGAACAATTTCTTTATAAAGTCGCATGTGGCCTGATTCCAAACGCGCCAAATTCAGCAAGTCAGTAATCAATCGACCCATCCGCTGCGATTCTTCGTAAATAATTCTGGTCATTTCACGTCGTTCTTCTTCCGATGCCCCAACATCATCTAAAATCGCTTCACTATAGCCTTGAAGCATCGCAATTGGTGTTCGCAACTCATGTGATACATTAGCAATAAAGTCTTCTCTCAGCTTCTCTAGGCGATGTTGCTCTGTCATATTGTGCAAAACAGCGACAGCTCCCCGTATCGATTCGCCACTATATAAAGGACTGAAACTAATGGCGTAATAAGCACCTTCAATTTCGAGTTCTTCTTCAATTTCTTCTTCTAGACCTAGTACATGGTCAAGCATATGAAGCATTTCAGGCGGCAATGGCTGCGCTTTAGTCGAACCATTTTTGAAAATCCATTGCTGCAGTAATTTTTCAGCCGGTGGATTGCTCAACAAGATGGTTTTATCTTGATTAAAAGTAATGACCGCATCGGCCATTGATGTCAGAATACTTGATAATTGTTCTTTTTCCTGATTGATCACTTCCACATGATGCTTTAATTGACGGCCCATTTGATTGAACGCTGTAGCCAATTGACCAATTTCATCACTAGAAGTTGCCTTGACTTTTGTATCAAAATTTCCTTTCGCTAACTCAAAAGCACCTTCTCGCATTTTGCGGAGAGGAGAGGTAATCCGTGAGGATAAAAAGAAAGCAAAAAATGTTGTCAATAAAAGTGCGATAAACGCTGATAGAAATACAATATTAGTAGTTCGTTCTGCAGTGCGGTCCATCACTTCCAACGATTGATAGATAAATACGACACCATGGCGGTCTTCACCAGTCTTTAACGGACTAGCCAAGACAATATACGATTCCAGACGATTTTGTTCTGTTAGTGAAGGCAGGAGCATTTCTTTCATCACTGTTTCACTTGTCTCAAACACTTTTTGAAAAGAGGGTTCATTTAATATTTTTTCTCGGGTTTCAGCGCCATTCAATCCGTCATGAATGTAATAGCTACTATCAAAAGGCTCTTCAGCAATTACAGCATTGGTTTCTTGCCCAATAATATCCTCTATAATTTCTAACGAACTGGTCACTTCTTCATGATCATTAAAAATATTCGCAATCATATTGGCTTCACTGTTCAACGCTTCTTCCACTGTTTCACTGTGATAGTTCCCCAAAAACTCTAAAAGTAGAACTGTCACAATAAAAAGGACAAAGGAAACGAGAAGCAGGATCGTAATCCACAGCTTCCCGACAACACTATTCCATATTCTATTCATTGCCGACCTCAAATTTATAGCCGACGCCCCACACAGTAACAATCATCTTCGCAGCCGATTCAGACACGCGATTCAATTTTTCGCGTAACCGTTTAACGTGTGTATCGACTGTTCTCAAATCACCAAAAAAGTCGTAATGCCAAACTTCTTTCAGCAAATGCTCACGGTCAAAAACTTTGTCTGGTGCTTTTGCTAAAAAGTACAATAATTCATATTCCTTTGGCGTTAAATTTACTTCCACACCATCAGCCGTGACACGATGCGCATCGTGGTCGATCGTAAGATGAGGGAAAACTACCAAGTCTTTTGAAGCAGTTGAATTGGATATCGGTGAATAGGCAGATGAACGGCGTAAAATTGCCTTAACACGCAATACCACTTCTCTAGGACTAAACGGTTTAACAATGTAATCATCCGCTCCAGCTTCAAAGCCTTCTACTCGGTTAGCTTCTTCTCCTTTAGCGGTAAGCATGATAATCGGTGTCATTTTTGTTTCACGCAATTCTGTAGCAACTTCTACACCGTTTTTTTCAGGCATCATTAGATCGAGCAAGATGCAATGATAATCTTTTTCCAAAGCCATTTCTAATGCTTGAACACCATCTTCAGCTTCTTCTACTAAGTACCCTTCACGTTCTAAATACATTTTCAGCAATCGTCGAATCCGCTCTTCATCATCTACCACTAAAATCGTAATCTCTTCAGACATGCTAACCCCTCCAACTTTCTTCTATATATGTATCATTGTAACGATAACTCTGTAAAAAATAAAGAAAAGCACCAGCATGTATCAACTCAGAACGCTCTAATTTACCTAATAAATAAAAAGCCTTTTCCGTTTCCGGAAAAGGCTTATCTGTTTATGCGTAAGAATGTAACCCGGCAATTATTAAGTTGACTGCTACCAAGTTGAACATGATGATCACAAAGCCAATAACAGCCAGCCATGCAGACTTCTCACCTTGCCATCCTTTACCTAAACGCAAGTGCAAGTATGCTGCATAGAATAACCAGGTGATCAATGCCCATACTTCTTTCGGGTCCCAGCCCCAGAAACGCGACCAAGCAATTTGTGCCCAAATCATGGCGAATATTAAGGCACCTAGGGTGAAGACTGGAAATCCGATAATTACGGCGCGGTAACCAATTTCATCCATCAGCTGCAGATTAACATTTTTAACGAATGGTTTCAGAATTGCAGCAATACGCTTTCTGAAAACCAGACGAATCAACCAATAAAGAACTGTCCCGACCATCACTGACCAAAGAACAGTCGTCAGTTTTGCAGCATCAACAATGGCGGGCGTTTCGACTAGTGGTGTCATCGCAGCGTCTGTTAACGCTTCGTATTCATTCATACCAAAAATGGGTGGCATTGTATATGTGATCGCGGCTTCTTTAGCTTCTTTATCGACATAATTAAATTCTGCTTCATAGCCTGTAACAGAAAAGAACGAACTAGCTAATACAAAACCAAGTACTAATACTAGTGAGTACATAATCGCTTCAAGCCAAAAGCGTTGCTTAGATTTCTTCGTAAGGTCTACTACCTTTAATAGGTAAATTAGACCTGCCGCGGCACTAATAGCTAAAATTCCTTCTGCAATAACAACCGTGCTGACATGAATTGCCAACCAGTTTGTTTGCAGGGCTGGAATAAGTGGACTAACTTCACTCGGGAACATACTAGCAAATGCGATGATCAGTAAAGCAACAGGCAGTACGATCATACCAAGAACCGGCGTTCTGTAGAGGAAGTACAAAATGACAAATCCACCAACTAACGTCATACCGAAAGCTGTTGTAAATTCAAACATATTGCTTAGCGGTGCATGGCCAGTTGCGCCCCATCTAGTAAAGAAATAGCCTAGATTGGCAGCAAAACCGATAAGGGTAATAATAATTGCAACATTGCCCCATCGTTTTTCCGATTTAAATGTTCCCTCTTTATTGCCTTTAACTGCTCCACCAAAAACGAATGTTGCAATTAGATAAGCAATAAATGCTACATATAATAGGTTTGAACTTATATCAGCTAATGTCATGACAATATTTCACCTTCCTTTTCCGCTTTCTCTGTTTTGTCGATTTCATCTTGCTGATCTGTGTAAGCAGGCAATGATGCATACTCAGCAACTTGATCAAGATCTTTCTTTAAGCCGAACCAGTTTTTATTGGTATGACCCGCAAGCAAGATCGTGCCATCCGCTTTCTGTTGAATCCAGAAACGTCGATGGTTAAAGTACATCCCCTGTGCCACACCAATCATGAAGATCAAACCGCCAAGACCAAGAATCGGCAAAGTGCTATCTTTCCGAACTGTAAGACCCGATACATCACGCGTTTCAACACTTTGGAAAGTCAGTTTAAAGTCATTTTCACCTAATGGTTCTACTGTATTTTGAATCGTAATGAAACTTGTTTCTCCTTCTGGTGTTTCAGGAGTAGTCAATTTCACCAAGAAGCCAGGATTGTTCGGCAATGGTGTTGCCGTTTGTGGTTCACCGTTTTCAAAGCCTGAAAAATCTGGGTAGTAACCAAGTAGTTCAACAGTCGAACCACCTTCAAGTTCGTAATTTTTTTCCGGATCAATCAAATCAATGGTCAGTTCACCAAGCGATTCTTCTGTTTTTTTGTTAGTCAAAGCAAATGTCATTGTTTTCAATTCATCCAAACGGTAATCCATTTGGTAAATCGCATAGCCATCGAATTTTAAAGGCTGGTTGACACGAATCGGAAATTCTTTAACAACCTCCTGGCTATCAGCTGCTCCAGGCAATGCATCTTCTTTCTTCTGATACAAAATAACATCCGTTTGATAGTTTTTCGCTACCGTACCTACACGATCTAAGGCTTCACCGAAAATTTCTTCTTCGCCTTCACCTGAATAAGTTTCAAGTTCGAAGTTTTCGCTTTCTAGGTAATAGCCTGGCACTTCAGGAATGGCTCTAGTTTCACCTTCACGCAGCCATAAACTCTCATCGATATAAAAACCAGGAATCATGCGCAACATAACACCAAACAAAAAGATAATTAGTCCAATGTGATTGACGTACGGACCCCATCTGGAATAACGGCCTTTTTCAGCCAGCAATCCATTTTTATCCGTACGAACATTGTACTTTAACTCTTTTAACTTTGTTTCAGCTTTTTGTAGCGTGTCTTCTGAACCAGGTCCCTCAGCGTAAATACGCTGTTTTTCCATAAAACTTGGATGACGCAGAACACGCTGTTTTTTTAGTGATTTGTAAAGCGGGACAAAACGATCTAAGCTAGCAATTACTAAAGAAATAGCAAGCATGCCCACTAAGGCGATAAACCAATAAGAACTGTATAAGTCATGAAATCCAAGAGCATGATAAACCCGCCCTATACTGCCATAAGTATCTGCGTAATAATCCTTTATTGTTGCTTCCGTATTTGCCGGAACAAACGCTTGCTGCGGAAGAATCGTACCAATTGCTGCTGCTACCAGCAAGATAACAATAATACTGACGCCCACTTTAACACTTGAAAAGAAGTTCCAAATTTTATCAATAATAGATTTGTTATACGTTTGTGAACGTCTTGCCGTTCCTTCATAACGCATGTCCACCAGTTTGCTCTTTTGATCTTTTTCAGTCAAAGACCGCCCGCACGATTCACAAAGTTTCGTACCCGGCGGATTTACATGACCGCATTGACATTGCAAATTCTCCATCCCAAAAATCTCCTTAGTCAGGTTTAATTTCTTCCATAAACCCTTCAATATCCTGTTCGGTCATTTCACCTGTAATGATGCGCTGAATATTTCCTTCCGGATTAACAAGCACTGTAGTTGGCAATGGCCTGATGTTATAGGCCGTCATCACACTTTTTGTTTTATCAATCACTACTGGAAAAGACAAGCCGTATTGATCCGCAAAAGATTGGACTTCAAAATCCGATTGAGCAATGTTTACTGCAAGCACTTGAACGCCTTGGTCTGAAAAGACATCAAATTGCCGATCCATAGCTGGCATTTCTTTCGCACACGGTTTGCACCACGTACCCCAGAAATTCAAAAAGACACCTTGACCTTCATAATCTGATAATTTGTGATTATTGCCTTCAAGATCTACTAAAGCAAAATCAGGAGCTTTATCACCGACTTTAAGTACACTGACATCTTCAGCTGTTGCACTGTTGTAGATGGTATAACCTATAGCAGCTATTAAAATCGCCAAAATTGCCGTTCTCATCACAGCTCGTCTTTGCTTCTTGTTGTTGTTTTTCTTCTTTCCTTGCTCATCCATGCTTGTTCCTCCTTCGAGGTATATTAGACAAACCTAATTATAACAAAGTTTAAACAGTCACAAGTCTGGAGTTTTGAAGGGTTTGTGAACGTTAGACGCGTTTGCCTGTATCCGCTAATACACGCAATAATTTGACTTCATGCGAAGAAAGTTCACGTGATTCACCAGCATTCAAGCCGTGTAGAGTTAGAAAAGCAAACTGCTCACGACTCAATTTCTGAACTGGGAAGCCAATTGCTTCAAACATTCTACGGACTTGGCGGTTTCTTCCTTCATGGATGGTAATTTGCACGATTGCCTTACCTGTCTTTTTATCACCAGACAGTAGCTTTACTCTAGCAGGTGCTGTCATGCCATCTTCTAGTTTGATGCCACGTTCTAGTTTTTTCAAATCGTCTCTTTCTGGAATCCCTTTTAAGCGAGCTACATACGTTTTATCAATTTCGAACTTTGGATGTGTCAGCATGTTGGCAAATTCGCCATCGTTCGTCATGATCAGTAAACCAGATGTATCATAATCTAAACGCCCGACTGGGTATATCCGTTTTTCAATATCTGTGAAAAAATCCGTGACAACTTTCCGATTTTTATCATCAGAAACAGCGGAAATGACACCACGTGGCTTATACAGCAAATAATAGACCTTCTGCTCTTTTTCAAGCTGAACGCCTTCTACTTCGATCTTATCTGAACTTGAAACTTTTACGCCAAGTTCTTTAATTGTTTTTCCATTGACTCTTACTTTGCCGTCCAAAATCAATTGTTCTGATTTACGTCTTGATGCTACGCCTGCGTGTGCAAGTACTTTCTGTAATCTTTCCATAAATAAGTTCACCTCATTAGTATTTTTTTCGAAAAGCGTACGCGCCTGATGAACACAGGTGCTGCAGCCAAACAAGCGAAAACGGAAATGTGTCTCGTTTCTTGTTTAACCGAGCCAAGCACTGCAAATGTATTACAATAACTCGATATGCCGTTCGTTCCTCTCGGAATTATGTCACATTTTCTGTAAAAGCGGAAGCGCTAAGCTCAAAAGAAAAGAAGACTGTCAATAACACAGCCTTCTAGAACAACCTTACACTTTTACTTCTTCTTTAAAGGCTTCTTGAAAATTCGTCATAAAAAGATCCGTATCTTCATCCAAATCATTTGCTGCTTCTTCAGGTAATGGTGGAAGTTCGTCTAAACTTTTTAATCCAAAATAATTTAAAAACTCGCTTGTCGTCCCGTATAAAATGGCACGACCGGTTCCTTCTACACGTCCTGCTTCTTGAACAAGTCCTTTAGCAGTTAACGTTTGAAGAGCTTTTTCGCTTTTCACTCCGCGTAAGTCTTCTACTTCAACTCGTGTAATGGGTTGCTTATAAGCAATTATCGCTAATACTTCTAACGAAGCTTGAGACAATGCTTGGACGGTCGGATTTTCCACTAACTTTTGAATTGTCTCAGCTACTTCTGGTTTAGTGACAAGTTGAAAGACACCTGCTAATTCCTTAAGGGCAATGCCACTGACAGAAGCGTCATAGCGTGAATGCAATTCACTAATACCCGCTTGCAACTCTTCATTGCTCACTTCTGTTAAAAATTGAAGCTGTTTTAATGTTAGGCCATCATCTCCTGCCACAAAAAGCAGCGCCTCTATTTTACTCGAAAGATTCGTCTTCATATTCCCACTTGTCCTTTCTGAGCTCCACCATCAAATCCGTGAAATTCATTTGTTGCTCTACTGCAATGACTTGACGTTTCATCAACTCTAAAATTGATAAGAACGATACCACCAATACAGTCTTATCATTTGATGGAAATAAATCACTAAAAGACGTACGACCTTTTGACAATTTTAATTGGTCGACAATAGCTGTCATTTGTTGTTTGATGGAAATTTCCTGACGAGTGATGCGCGCAGACAAAGGCGATTTTAACTGTTTCCGACGCAGCATCTTCTGAAAAGCCCCAAGCATATCATATGCATTCACATCAAGATCAACTTGCTCACCGGGAATAGTTGCTTGGATTTCCGATAAATCCATTGGTGCTTTCGTATAGATGGCGGAACGATTACTTTCTAACTCTCTTAAATTCGAGGAAGCATCTTTGAATTTACGGTATTCTACAAGTCGCGATACCAATTCTTCTCGTGGGTCCTGCTCATCAAAGTCATACTCTACTTCATCGAGCTCTCCTTCATGCACTGGCAGTAAGGTTTTACTCTTAATCGCAATCAAAGTTGCCGCCATAACAAGATACTCACTCGCTTCATTCAATTCTAGAACTTGCATCGCACGTATGTGTTCCATATACTGTGAAGTAATCTGTGAAACAGGAATATCGTAAATATCAATTTCCAAACGGTGGATTAAATGCAATAATAAATCAAGAGGACCTTCAAAGGCCTCCACTTTCACTTCGTAAGACATTACTATACCACCTGACTGTTTAAATACTCATCTATCCCAGTTAATGGGCAATTATTCTTTATTATAGTAGAAAGGGGATCAAAATGCATCCACTTCACCATCCGCTGTTTATTCAGTACATTATTAATTTTAATCAAGAAAAAGATTTTTTCGAATGCCATGAAGTCGGAGAAGATTATTGGAAGTCTGTTGCCCCGAAAGACAAATTACATCCCTTGACTGGCTGGATTCAATTAGCAGTCGGCATGTACCATTGGCGAAGAAGCAATTATCCCGGTGCACTGCGGTCGTTTATCCGCGCCAAGGTAAAGCTTTCAGCAGGAGGAGTTTGGGTTGACGGAGTTGATCATGAAAAGCTAATCGGTATTTTAACCGATTCGATTAAAGCTGTCACAGAACGCAAGCCTTTTGTCGCACAAGACATTCCTATTGTTTCAGAAAATCTAAAACAAGCAGTAGAATCCTATCGTTTAGAAAATCCGCTAACGCTGCAAGATCCTTATTTCCTCATGCATAAGCATAGACTTCGTGACCGATCTTCAATCATTAGTTTACGCGAACAAAAAAAAGGCGAAACCTTTAAATTAAAGGTCGCCTTTTTTTTCTGGACATTTTTTGAGAAACGCATCTGTTTCTTCCGTTGAAAGCATTTCTCGATCTTGCATTATACGCTGAATTTTGCCTATCATTTCACGACCGATTCCTTCTCCGCGATGAGAAGGGTTCACAGATATGTGATGGATGGTGAAAGTTTCTTCGCTAACTTCCACACCTAATAGCCCGACAAAATCATCCTCTTTTTTCCAAAGGAATAATTGCCAATCGGGGTTTTCCTCGTAAATATGCATCGTTTGTTGAAGCTTTTTTAACTCTCGTTCTTTCGGCATGAACGACATAAGCCCCATAGCAATTTTTTCGAATGATTTCTTATATCTGAATAACATAATTAAATCCCTCATTTTCGTCTAAAAGCGGCTTTTACCATATTACTATAGATCTCTTGATAACTCAAGAGAGCCTTCTTTATCCGCTAATGACATTTTCTGCAAAAAAGATCCAGTAAATAATCCCCCACGCCATCGCCATCGCTAGAATAAAAAGCAGTAAGATCAGGTTCCCTTTTTTCATCTTTGGACAGCCTTTTGAGAATAAGGTAAGTCTTGTTTGATCAAATCATCATTCGTTTCACGTTTTACAACGAGTTGATGATTGCCGTTTTCAACAAATACAACAGCTGGTCGTGCAATGCGATTGTAATTGCTTGCCATTGAATAACCATAAGCTCCTGTGCAGAAAACACTTAAAAGGTCTCCTGCTTCTACTAGTGGCAATTCAGCCTGTTCGATAAGTTTATCTCCTGACTCACAACATTTTCCAGCAATTGTGTATTGCTCGGTCATAGCTGCATTTGCTTTATTGGCAAGGAGCGAACTGTATTTCGCTCCGTACAAAGCAGGACGAATATTATCGGACATTCCTCCGTCAACCGCAGCATACTTCCGCGTTCCTGGAACTTCTTTTGTTGATCCAATCGTATAAAGCGTCGTTCCGGCATCTCCAATCAAGGAACGGCCTGGTTCAATCCAAATTTCAGGAATCGGATAACCCAATGCTTCAGAAGTTTGTTTCACGGTTTCAATCATTTTACTGACATAGACAGCTGGTTCAAGGGGTTGATCTTCTGCAGTATAGCGAATACCAAAGCCGCCACCTAAATTTAATACGGCACATGTATAACCGAATTGCTGTTGCCATCCAGCCATTTTTCGCAGTAATTTTTCAGAAGCTAACTGAAATGCACTCGTATCAAAAATTTGTGAACCAATATGACAATGTAGACCCATTAGATTCAAATATTGGTGATTATAGGTTTGCTCGAATGCCTCGTCAGCCTGACCATTTTTCAAATCAAAACCGAATTTCGAGTCTTCTTGTCCGGTCGTGATGTAGTCATGTGTGTGAGCTTCAATGCCCGGGGTGACACGCAACAAAATATTCATTGATTGCTTGGTTTGCTCGGAAAGTTTTTTTAGTAAGTCGATTTCGTAAAAGTTATCGACTACAATGCAACCGATTCCTACTTGAAACGCCATCTGCAATTCTTCCAGGCTTTTGTTGTTGCCGTGAAAATGAATTTTCTCAACCGGAAATCCTGCCTTGACCGCTGTGTATAATTCTCCGGCAGAAACCACGTCTAGCGACAGATTTTCTTCTGCTGCCACTTGATAGATTGCAACCGTCGAAAAAGCTTTACTGGCGTAAGCGACTTGATAGCCAATTCCGGCATCTATAAAGGTTTGTTGGAACGCTCTAGCGCGTTTACGGAATAATTGAATGTCGTAAACATAAAGTGGTGTGCCGTAATTCTCAGCTAACGCCACTGAATCGGTCCCACCGATCGTCAAATGACCTTGCTCATTAATTGTTTGTGTGCCATATAAATGCAAAAAAAGCGCCTCCTTATGATGTGTTATTCAAAGAGTTTAAGAAGAAAGAGCAGAATTATCCCCTACTATTCACTAAAAAAGCCTCTCTTCTAGTTTCACTTATGTATATGAAAAATCTTGCTGAGCAATTACCCAGCAAGATTTTGTCAATCGGTTATCAAAGCTGAAATCAGTTTGATTTTTTCAACCGGTCTACTTGTATATTCGATACTATTATATATCATTTTAGAACATTCTGCGAGCTCTTCTGTATTTGAATAAATTGTAGCAATGGCCTCGCCAGTTTTTACAAAGTCTCCAACTTTCTTATGAAGAACAATGCCAACAGCTAAATCGATAACCGATTCTTTTGTTGCTCTGCCTGCACCTAACACCATAGCCGCTGTGCCGATTTCGTCCGCTTCCATAAATGAAATATAACCTTCTTCTTTAGAGGGAACTTCTGTTATAAATTTAGCTTGTGGCAATAATGTGACATCATCCACCACCGCTGGATTTCCGCCTTGATCCTCAATAAATTGCTTGAGAACTTCCAAAGCTTGTCCGTTCTCAATTACTTTTTCCAGCATCGCACGTGCTTCTTCTAAGGTTGCGGCTTTACCACCAACGACAACCATTTGACTGCCTAGTACCATACACAGTTCGGTTAAATCTTCCGGACCTTTACCTTGTAATGTTTCGATTGCTTCTTTAACTTCTAAAGCATTACCAATCGCAAATCCAAGAGGTTGGCTCATATCAGAAATAATCGCCATTGTTTTTCTGCCTGTTGCATTGCCAATTCCAACCATCGCATGCGCTAGTTCTTTAGCGTCTTCAGGCGTTTTCATGAACGCACCTTCGCCCGTTTTAACGTCTAAAACGATTGCATCTGCTCCTGCTGCAATTTTCTTACTCATAATCGAGCTTGCTATTAGCGGTATGCTGTTAACGGTTCCCGTTACATCACGCAGTGCGTACATTTTTTTATCTGCTGGAGTCAAGTTACCACTTTGTCCAATTACCGCTAGTTTATGGTCATTTACTTGTTTGATAAAATCTTCTGTTGAAAGTTCAACATGAAAACCATCGATTGCTTCTAGCTTATCTATCGTTCCACCCGTATGACCTAGACCACGACCACTCATTTTTGCAACTGGAACGCCACATGCCGCAACTAAAGGTCCAAGAACCAATGTTGTCGTGTCTCCCACTCCGCCGGTAGAGTGCTTATCCACTTTAATGCCTTCGATTGCTGATAAATCGATTTGGTCGCCTGACTCTGCCATCGCCATTGTTAAATCTGCGCGTTCACGCTCTGTCATGTTTTGAAAATAAACTGCCATTAGAAAAGCGCTCATTTGGTAATCAGCGATGTCTCCATTTGTATAGCCAGTGATGATGAACGTAATTTCTTCAGTCGATAATTCGTTGCCGTCTCGTTTTTTTTCAATCAGGTCTACCATTCTCATGAATATTACCGCCTTCTCCATTTAGTTTTCATTTCAAATAAAACATACTTAACCATTTAAACGAGACAAAAAACTTTTTCCGAATTTAGGCATATCCACCGAAAAGTTCTCCGCAATGGTTGCGCCAATGTCTGCAAATGTCTTTCCTGTTTCAAGCTCTTGACCACCGCTAAAACGTGGTGAATAAGCTAAAAGCGGCACATACTCACGCGTATGATCTGTACCAGGGAATGTTGGGTCGTTGCCGTGATCTGCCGTAAGGATTAACAAATCATCTTGCTGCATGTTTTCCAACACTTCTGGAAGACGCACATCAAAAGCTTCTAACGCCTCCCCGTAACCTTGAGGATTTCTTCTATGTCCATAAAGTGCGTCAAAATCCACAAGATTTAAAAAGCTTAATCCATGAAAATCTTCTTTAACGACTTTCACTAGTTTATCCATGCCGTCCATATTGTCTTTTGTGCGAATTGCTTTTGTGACACCTGCACCGTTGTAAATATCATCGATTTTGCCGATAGCAATAACATCTTTGCCACCATCTTTTAATTCGTTCATCACCGTACGGTCAAATGGTGCTAGAGCATAGTCATGGCGATTTGATGTTCGTTTAAATGCTCCAGGCTCTCCAAGAAATGGACGCGCAATAATACGACCTACTAAATATTCGGGTGCTAATGTCAATTCACGTGCAATTTCACAAATCTGATACAGTTCTTCTAAAGGAACAATTTCTTCATGAGCTGCGATTTGCAATACAGGATCTGCAGATGTGTAGACAATAATTGCGCCTGTTTCCATATGTTGTTGACCCAGCTCGTCTAAAATTTCAGTGCCACTCGCTGGTTTGTTGCCGATTACTTTACGACCTGTCTTTTCTTCAAGTTGCTGAATTAACTCTTCTGGGAAACCGTTCGGATATACTTTAAACGGGGTATCAATGTTCAATCCCATGATTTCCCAATGTCCTGTCATTGTATCTTTTCCAACAGAAGCTTCTTGTAATTTGCCATAATAAGCAGCTGGCGAATCTACGTGTGCAAGCCCTTTCACGGGCACGATGTTGCCGAGACCTAACTTTTCCATGTTCGGCATCGTTAATCCGCCTACAGTTTCCGCAATGTGGCCGAGTGTGTCTGATCCTTTATCACCGTATGCTTCAGCGTCATGCGCTTCTCCAATGCCTACCGAATCTAATACTACTAAGTGAACGCGTTTAAATGGTTGGGTCGTCATAAGTATTCCTCCTTATTTTGCTTTTAGTTTACCACACTCTACCTCCTCGTCGGAAGTCAGACCTATTTTATGCGCGTGGATGGAATTGAGAATAAACGTCTTTCAATCGCGTCTTACTAACGTGTGTATAAATTTGAGTGGTAGAAATATCTGCATGTCCAAGCATTTCTTGAACTGCACGAATATCTGCTCCATTTTCCAGTAAATGCGTAGCAAAAGAGTGGCGCAACGTATGCGGCGTTAACTCTTTTTGTATGCCTGCTTTTTGTGCATGCTGCTTTAATAGTTTCCAAAACCCTTGACGAGTTAAGCGTTTACCTCGTTGGTTAATAAACATAGCATCGGTCTTTTCTCCACTCTTCAGTAAGTCGAGGCGACCTGTTTCCAAATACGTCTGACAAGATGTTAAAGCAGATTTCCCTAAAGGAATAATCCGTTCTTTCCCGCCTTTTCCAGTACAGCGAACAAATCCCATCGTCAGGTGAATATCTTCTACATCTAAATTGATGCATTCACTAATACGCATTCCACTGGCGTATAATAATTCCAACATCGCTTGGTCCCGTAATCCATTTGCTTTATTTGTTGCAGGTGCCTGTATGAGGGCATCCACTTCTTCAACAGACAGGATATTCGGCAGTTTCTTATCCATTTGGGGCATCTCTAGGTGAACAGTTGGATCGGTTTCGACAATTCGTTCACGAATTAAGAATTGGTGGAAAGAACGAATAGACGAAATATGGCGCGCTACTGTTCGCGGCGTTTTGGTTGTTTCTTTCAAATGACGTAAATGATTCACTATATGTACTCGTTCAATGTTGCTTAAGGATTGTAACTGCTCTACTTCTTTCAAATACTGAAGATAGACGTTAAGATCTCTCCTATAAGATGTTAATGTATTATCTGCTAGTTGTCTTTCAACTCGCAGAAAATGCACGTAATCGTCGAGTGCATCTTTACCAAAATTCATCCGTCTGCCTCCTTTATGTTTTGTATTTAAGGCAATCAGTCCCGTTTTTCCATACAAAAAGGACGGCCTACATGGGCCGTCCTCTAGGCATCTGTTATTCTGATGGATTTTGAGAGTTGCTGTCATTGCAGCGCCAGCAGATGCCATGGAAAGTAAGACGGTGGTCTTTAATTTGGAAATTCCAACGTTTCTCTACTATGTTCTCCACGTCTTCTAGGAGATCTTCCTGTATCTCATCTACTGCTCCACATTCTAGACAGACAAGGTGATGATGGAAATGCGCTGCGCCTTCTTGACGCAGGTCATAACGCGACACGCCATCGCCAAAGTTTATTTTGTCGACAATTTTCAGTTCTGTTAAAAGTTCTAATGTCCGGTATACAGTTGCCAATCCGATTTCCGGTGCAATGTCTTTCACTAAAAGATAGACGTCTTCTGCACTTAAGTGGTCTTCTTCATGATCCAACAAAACTCGAACTGTCGCTTCCCGCTGTGGCGTCAATTTGTAACTCGCAGCGTGTAGTTGTTTTTTTATCCGATCAATTCTGGTTTCCATGCGACGCCCTCCCTCAAACTGCCTCTATTATATCAAAAGGGAGTTCTCAATTACAACAATACTATTCACCCTTTAATTATAATCGTTATAAAGAGATAATGGTTTCAATTCTCAATTAACAAATGTTGCTTTGCCCATAAGACCGCGAATGCTGTTTTAGCATCATAAATTCGTTCGTCCGCAACCATTTGTTCTGCTTCTTCGATCGTTATTGCCATTAGTTCCACAAATTCATCGTCATCCAAAACCGCTCCATTTGTTGCTTTACTCAATCCTTCGGCTGCAAACAAATGAATAACTTCGTCGGCAAATCCTGGAGAAGTGGCGAAAGTTTGTATTTTCACCAACTTTTCAGCCGTGTAGCCTGTTTCTTCTTCCAATTCGCGCATTGCGGTAGTTTCAGGAGCTTCTCCTGGTTCTAACTTACCTGCTGGAATTTCCACAAGAGACCGTTCCAACGCTTTTCGGTATTGTTCAACCATAATGATTTTTTTGTCCGTTGTAATTGCGATAATAGCGACAGCACCAGGATGTTCAATCAGTTCTCTTTTTGAGGTGTGACCATTCGGAAGTGACACATCATCAACTTTTAAATTAATAATTTTCCCTTCGTATAACCGATTAGAATGGATCGTTTTTTCTTCAAATTTTTTCATGGGAATCCTCTTTTCATTTGTGGTTTCTCTGAAAGAAAGTATACCATATTAGATACGACAGACTAAACGAGGTGGAGAGATGAAGAAAAATTTATTAGGTACGAGCGGGATTAGAACAAGTGAAATTGGATTCGGCTGTATGTCCTTGCCAACAGACGTGAAAAAAGCAAGCCTGATCGTTGATGAAGCGATTGCTCAAGGTATTAATTATTTTGATACTGCGGATTTATATGACAAAGGAGTCAACGAAGAAATTGTGGGCAGCGTATTAACGCATCACCGAAAAGAAATTGTTTTAGCTACTAAGGTCGGGAACGAGTGGAACAACCATACAGGTGAGGTTAAATGGAACCCCACCAAGTCTTATCTTAAAAAACAAATTCACACGAGTCTGAAGCGCTTGCAGACAGATTATATTGATGTGTATCAATTACACGGTGGCATGATCACCGATGACGTTGAAGAAACCATTGAAGCTTTTGAAGAATTAAAAAAAGAAGGGTTGATTCGCGCTTATGGTATTTCTTCGATACGTCCAAATGTAATCAACCAATTTCTTGAGAAAAGCGACATTGCCTCCATCATGATGCAATATAGTTTACTAGATCGTCGCCCTGAAGAATTGCTGGACAGCATTGGTCAAGTTGGAACATCAGTCGTTACTCGCGGCACTTTAGCAAAAGGCTTGTTGACTGGCGAAGGACTCCAACGGGCTGGTAAAATGGACGGCTATTTGAGCTATAATGCAACCGAATTGAAAGACACTTTAGAAAATCTGCTGGCAGTTCATGACAATCTCCACGCTTTAGCGCTGCATAGTATATTGCAGCACGACACGATCAGTTCAGTAGTGGTAGGCGCTAGTTCAGCAGACCAGATTAAAGCAACCATCAACGCATACGAAACTTCGGTTTCCCCCGAGCAAATTTCACAAGCAAAAACGTTGACACGGCAAGATATTTACCAAGAACATAGAAAATAGTTAGTTTTTTGCAATTGAAGACTTCCAAATTTTATGATATTGCCACTATACAAATACTTAGAAAAAAATCCAAAAAAATTAGGCGTAGATTGCCCTTGCAAAAGAGCAATCTATGCCTTTTTGCGTTATTTCATTTTTTTTAGCGGGAAAAAACTCCATCACACTTATTGTTCTTTATCGCGGAAAGCTATACTCCTGTAAAAACACTAGGTTTTAATACGACTTTATATAGCGATCCCCAATTTTATAAAAACATTTTTTAAAAATCCTAATCCTCTTTTTAATGAATAGCCTTGACTTGTTTATTAAATTTTCTAAATATATGGAAAATTAAGTTGTTTTTATTTTATTTTTTGTTATTATGAATAAATAGGTTCACTAATCATAGTTAAAAAGAATAGTTATTCCTATAACCAAAGCACTTTATACTCATTTTTCAAGGAAACTTGAAAAGTTTATATAGCAAGGACAGCACCTATTAAGGAGGATGGAATATGATAAAAAAGATTTTCACTACTACAGCCGTTTTAGCTTTAGTTTTAACAAATGCTCCATTAGCAACATTAGCAGCAACTAGCTTGGAAGAACCATCGAATGTTAAACCGTCTGACTACGCAACAGATGTCAGCTTAAATCCCACTTTGGAAGCAATCGTTAAAGATTCTACCGGTGCTGGCATTAAAACGGTTGATTTTAAAAAAGGATATAAATATGACTTTGCCAACAGTAAGACGATGTCAGGCTTCACAAACGATACCGCTGACAATCCAATTTCTGTTGGCATTCAAACCGGTGCAACACCTTTAACGAAAGGACAAATTGATGCCATCGCAGCTAATGATGGCAAAACAACCGTTACAAAAAGTAGCAAAGGCTTTCCTTCACAACGCTTTGTCGTTGATGTATCCAAAGATTTGGCAACAGGCAATGCAATAGAGCTCTACTGGGAAGGTAAAACTTTATCAAGTGGCTTGGCCAACTTATCTGCATGGGACTATAAAGCCGGCACTTGGATTGCTTTAAATCAAGCACAAGGAAATTCCAAAGGACAAGAAATTATCCTATCAGCTGAAATTGATAAAGAACGATTCGTAAAAGATGGCAAAGTTCAAGCTATGGTCCATGACTCTGGGACTGTGACAAATTCTAAAGAAGAAGACTTTACGATGTTGTGGTTTACAGATACTCAGTACTATGCAGAAGATTATCCTAAAGTCTGGACTTCCATGACTGATTGGATGATTAAAGAATTTAATAAAGGAACGTTTGAATATGCAATGCATACTGGAGATCTTGTTAATCAATACGATAAAATCGAACAATGGGAAGTAGCGAAAACCAACTTAAACCGAATGGATGCTGCCAACATTCCCTATGGCGTACTCGCTGGAAACCGAGATGTTATGCCTGATCGAACACAAAAAATTTATGATTATACGCGCTTTGGTGAATATGCTGGTGTAAATCGCTTTAAAGACAATGCTTGGTTTGGTGAAGCAATGAACGAACAAAATCAAAATCATTATGATTTATTTTCATTCGGAGATCATGACTTCATCATGCTCTATCTCGGGTACGGAAAAGATGGAACAACTGAAACTGTCAATTGGGCTAACAAAGTACTTAAGCAATACGCTAATCGAAACGCCATTCTTGGTATGCACGAAAATATCAACTCCGTGGCACAGTATGCAACCGAGTCTGCAAGGATTATTAACCGAGAAGTAGTTAATCCCAACAAAAACGTTAAAATGGTTCTTAGCGGCCACCACCACGGGTCAAATTACCGTGTGAAAAAAGTACCAAATGAAGATGGTACGAGTCGCGAACTATTGGAAGTATTAGGTAACTACCAAGGGAATCTCGCTCCAGATCGTGGAGATGGTTATTTACGTTTACTGACATTTGATCCGACTGATGAAACACTTGATTTCGTTTCGTATTCTCCTTATCTTGAAGATACTAATTTCGATCAATTTGATCCTGATAAAGAAAGCTTTACGGCGAATTTTGATTTGGCCGATGTAAAAGCTAAAGAAAATCCAAGACAAATTGAAACAGATTACTTGGCTGTTAATATCTTCACCAATCAATCAATTGGGCAAGATAAAGAGTTGAAATCAGGCGAGAAAGCTTCTGTCGAATGGAAAAACCTTAGCAAAAACACAAACTATCAATGGTATATGAACATGACTAACAGCAATGGAGAAAGCAAAAATTCAACGATTTATCAATTTACAACAGGCACTAAAGATCCTAGTCCTAATCCGGATCCAACGCCTAATCCAGATCCAACACCTAATCCAGATCCAACACCTAATCCAGATCCAACACCTAATCCGGACCCAACACCTAATCCGGACCCAACACCTAATCCGGACCCAACACCTAATCCGGACCCAACACCTAATCCGGACCCAACACCTAATCCGGACCCAACACCTAATCCAGATCCAACTGGATTTACAGATGTACCAGATCGATATTCACTATCAGTAAACTACCTTCTATCAAAAGGCATCACAAAAGGATTAACACCGACCAAATTCGGCACAGACATGACGATTAAACGCGTTGATGCAGCCGTCATGTTAGCTAAAGCATTAAATCTTAAGACAACGGACATAAAAAAATCTAAATTTACAGATGTTCCTGAACGAGCTGCAAAATATATAGATGCTTTGAAAGCAGCTTCGATTATTAATGGTAAATCGGAAACTATGTTCGGTTCAGATTTAGACATCACGCGAGGCGAAACAGCTATAATATTGAAAAACGCCTATGAGTTAGAAGCCAGTAAAAACGGGACACATTTTACTGACGTATCTGACAGGTATGAGAAATCTGTTGCTGCTCTAGTAGAATATGAAATTACTAAAGGTCTAACAGCAACTAAGTTTGGGACAGAAAGTTCGCTGAAGCGTGGAGAATTTGCGATTTTCCTTTACAACGTTAATCATCTAGAGGATTAGGTCGCGTATATAAGGCGCTAGTTTATTGCTCAAAACTGAAATAGCACACCCGCTAGTTGCTCTTGTCATTAAGAGCAACTATGCGAGTGTGCTATTTTTCTTTTAAAAACTTGCATTTTTAGTAACTTTATTTAAGCAGCGCTTATTGGTATCTTCACAAAATACCCTGTAAATCTAACTAGCCAATCCTATAACAAGTGGGTTAGCTAGTTAAATTAAAACTTGTTTCCTTTGTCTCCGTGACGTTCTAACAATTCGGCAAACGACAGGTTTTTCTCGCGTTCCTTCCGCTCAAATAAGCGCCGTGCTTCTTTTTCTTCTTCTAGCGCCTGCTCTTCTTTAAGCAGTTCTTTTTTTGTTTCTTTTAGCCTTGACAACATGTCTTCTGAAAACATACTGTTAGATTCTTCTTTTCGTTTCGCCATCGATCTTCTCTCCTTATGCGCGTTTAATAATCGTAGCGATTCCCTGACCGCCACCGATGCAAAGCGTCGCAAGACCCGTCTTGGCATCGCGCTTGATCATTTCATGTAACAGTGTGACGAAAATACGTGTACCACTTGCACCAATCGGATGACCAATCGCAATTGCTCCCCCGTTAACATTTAGAATATCATGGTTAAATGCCAATTCGCGATCGACTGAAATCGACTGGGCCGCAAATGCTTCATTTGCTTCAATTAACTCGATATCCCCTAGAGACATGTCCGCTTTACTTAAAGCATTTTTCACAGCTTGAACAGGACCAATCCCCATAACAGATGGATCAACTCCCGCAGTGCCACTTGCTACGATTGTTGCAAGTGGTGTTAATCCTAATTCTTCTGCTTTTGCTTTCGACATAACTACAACTGCTGCTGCCCCGTCATTGATACCTGATGAGTTACCAGCTGTTACACTGCCCTCTTTTTTAAATGCCGGACGTAACTTCGCTAGTTTTTCTTCATCAGAAGAGCTCTTGACGTATTCATCTGTTTTAAAGATGACTGGCTCTCCTTTACGTTGCGGAATTTCTACTGGCACGATTTCATCGTCGAATCGTCCTGATTCGATCGCTGCAGTAGCGCGCGCTTGTGAACGAGCTGCAAATTTATCCTGTTCTTCACGTGTAATTTCATAGCGATCGCACAAATTTTCTGCCGTAACACCCATATGATAATTATTGAATGCACAAGTCAACCCATCAACGAGCATACTATCAACTAACTTCTGATCGCCCATACGGTAACCACTGCGAGCGTTTTCCATCAAATAGGATGCACGACTCATGTTCTCCATGCCACCTGCTACAACGATTTCTGCGTCTCCAGCATAAATTGCTTGAAAAGCCAATTGAATCGACTTTAATCCAGATCCGCACACTTTATTAATGGTCATAGCTGGTACATTTTCCGGTAGCCCTGCATGAATGGATGCTTGTCTTGCTGGATTTTGACCTAGTCCTGCCTGTAGTACATTCCCCATAATGACTTCAGAAACCTGATCTGATTGAATTCCTGCGCGTTCAATCGCTTCTTTAATCACAATTGCCCCTAATTGTGTAGCTGGAATGTCTTTGAGCGCCCCTTGAAACGAACCTACCGCTGTTCGGACAGCGCTTACAATAACAATTTCCTGTGACATTTACTTTTCCCCCTTGTTTGATTGTTTGCTAGTTGCTCTTTTATCCCTCTCCTCTATACAATGGAAAGTAGGGGGGATACTATGTTCAGTTTACCAAATAACGCAACGATTATCGAGGTTGGGCCGCGAGACGGTCTCCAAAACGAAGGGAAACTTGTTTCGACTGAAAATAAGCTCGAGTTTATAACCGCTCTGCAAAATGCTGGAATTCAAGAAATGGAGCTCACTTCATTTGTGTCACCAAAATGGGTACCTCAAATGGCAGACGCCAAAGAAATAGTCGCTCAGACAAAAAAAGTCGGTCGTCAGTTTGTACTAACACCCAATGAGCGAGGCGTCACTGCTGCACTTGAATCAGGCGCAACGTCTCTTGCTGTTTTTGTAGGTGTTTCCAATACATTTAATAAGAAAAATATTAATAAGACAACAGCAGAAAGTATGGCAGCGTTACAGCCATTAATTTACGACTTAAAAAAACAAGGGATTTTTGTACGCGCTTGTATTTCAACTGCCTTCTATTGTCCATTTGAAGGGGCTGTTGCTCCAGAAGCTACTTTATCCCTTTGCCGTCAGTTCGTGGAATGGGGAGTCGACGAACTAAGTGTTGCCGATACTATCGGCATGGCAACGCCAAAGGAAAGCTATGCTTTGTTCACTCAATTAGTGGAAGCTTTTCCGAATGTTTTAATGACTGCGCATTTTCACGATACTCGTAGAATGGCATTAGCTAATATCACAGCGGCTCTTCAAGCAGGGGTAACCCGCTTTGACTCTTCTGCAGGTGGTTTAGGCGGTTGCCCTTTCGCACCAGGAGCTACTGGCAATGTCGCAACAGAAGATGTTGTGAATATGCTTCATCAAATGGCTATTCACACTGGAATTGATTTGGATCTTCTGTGCAAAGCTATTGAAAAAATTGAGCCACACGTATCGAATCCCGTAACGACTGGTATGTATACATTGTATAAAAATAAGGGATAAGGGGTTTCTGCGATGAAAAAAAGATTGCTTTGGACTTCTGCTATCATTTCCAGTATTTTGACTGCTTCGGCTACCACTGCCGGATTAATTGCCAGCAACCGCTTAATGTATGTAAAGAAAAAAGATGATCAGCAAATTTTAGAAAGAGAAACGACCGCAAAACGTTACGACGATGTTTGGTACGCTAATGTACCAAAAAGTGAGCGATGGATCGAATCCAAAAATGGCTATCCCATCAAAGCTATTTTCTTGGAACCACATGATACCAACCGCTTTGTTATCATCTGTCATGGTGTCACTGAATCAAAAGTCAATTCTTTCAGATTTGCACGGATGTTCGAGCGATTAGGGTTTAACTCGGTTGTCTATGATCATCGGCGCCATGGTGACTCTGGAGGAAAAACGACTAGTTTCGGGCATTTTGAAAAAATCGATTTAAAGGCTGTCGTAGATGCATTAAAGCTGCATGTAGGTGAAGATTTGTTTTTCGGGATACACGGTGAATCCATGGGAGCCGCAACAACACTTCTTTACGGAGGTTTGGAAGATACTGCAGATTTTTATATTTCAGATTGTGCGTATTCCGATATTTATGAACAGGTGCTCCATGTTATGAGAACGACAACACCGCTTCGCACGACATTAGCTTTGCGGCTTGCAAGTCTTTTTTTAAAAATACGTGATGGCTATTCCATCGCTAGTGTGTCACCGCGGGAAACCATTAAGAACATAAAAAAACCTATTCTTTTTATCCATAGCATTCACGATGACTTTGTTTTGCCGAAAATGAGTGAAGAACTTTTTGCATTAAAGCAGGGACCAAAACAATTAAAACTGTTTTCAGAAGGGGCGCATGCACAGTCTTTCAATAAAAATCCTGAGGAATACGAAGAAACAGTCACCAAATTTCTAATGAAATACGACTTGCTAACACCCACATATAATGAAGCGTAGCCAATACCAGAGGATACTGCCCCTTCTTTCGAAATCTAATAAAAAGCACTCCGCGGAGTGCTTTTTATTAGATTTCTTTCTTTTTGTTCAGGATGAGCTTCATGCCAGCTTCTCCTTCTACGCCGATGAACAATTCGGTAATGGGGCCACTTTTCACAATACCGGTAACATGCAGCTCAATCGTAGCCAGTTCATAATCCGTCATATCCTTCACTAACTCCTGTATCTTATCCAATGACAGCGGAAACGCTTTTTTTATATTGGCGCTTTCCAGATGAAACTTCCCAGCCTCCTTATCATCTTCTTCAATAACCGGCAAGTAAAACATCAACTCTTCACGTTCATCCACTTGCAACGCCTCCTCTATTTTTAATCTCTAGGCTGCAGTAGACATGGTGTCTTCTAACTACAATACCCGTTTCTCTTCAAGTTAATGAACAAATGAAGACAAATAAAAAAAGCACTCCGGAGAGTACTTTTTATTTTTTAGCTGGTTTGCCAGGTTTCGTTGACGCTTTATTCATTTGAGACATCATTTGATTGATTTTTTTCTGAGACGGTTTTTGTCCCATTTGCATCATCATGATTCGTAGCATTTCTTCGTTGATTGGTGGATTATCTTGCAAATACTTCATCATATAGCGACGTGCGATAAAGAATCCAAGTGCAACACCTGCGAGCAAAGCCACGATAACGATTACGATCCAGATCCATGTATCCATTCTTGTTACCTCCTTCGTGTTGCGTAAATAAGTAGTACACCACATTGGATTATACTATAAAAAAAGAATCGTGACTATAAGTAGCTAAATAATTAAAAAATGGAAGCAACAAATGCTTCCATTTTTTATCTTACTGTTCGTTAATTAGGTTTTTCACTTTGCTTGCTACGTTTTCAACAGTGAATCCGAACTCTTCCATAATGCGCTCGCCTGGTGCACTTGCACCAAAACGGTCGATTGCTAGAATTTCGCCTTCATCGCCTGTGTAACGGTCCCAACCAAATGAAGTTCCCACTTCTATTGCAAGACGCTTTTTAACCGTTTTTGGAATAACAGATTGCTTGTATTCCTTGCCCTGTTTTTCAAAACGATCCCAAGAAGGCATTGAAACAACAGATACGTTGATACCCTCTTCAGCCAATTGCTTTTGTGCAGCTACAGCTAAACTAACTTCAGAGCCAGTTGCTAATAGCAATGCTTGCGGATTTTCAACAGGTGACACAACATAAGCACCTTTTTCAACTCCAGCTTCAGCAAGTTCGCCGCTGTTTTCTAGAATCGGCAAGTCTTGACGAGACAGCACCAGTAAAGTCGGTGTCGTTTTAGCCGTTAATGCTAAACGCCACGCTGCTTTTGTTTCATTCGCATCTGCTGGACGAACAACGCTCAAGTTCGGCATTGCACGAAGAGAAGCTAAATGTTCAACGGGTTCGTGAGTTGGGCCATCTTCTCCCACTGCCACACTGTCATGTGTGAAGACGTATGTTACAGGAAGTCCCATTAAAGCAGCTAGGCGAATCGCTGGACGAACATAGTCGCTAAAGACGAAGAACGTTCCACCAAAGACATGAAGTCCGCCGTGAAGAGCCATGCCGTTTAAAGCAGCACCCATTGCGAATTCGCGAACACCAAACCAGATATTACGACCTTCAGGATGGTCAGCGTCAAAGTCACCGCCGCCTTTGATGTTTGTTTTGTTAGACCCAGCAAGGTCAGCACTCCCACCAAAGAATGAAGGCACTGTTTTAGCGATTGCGTTAATCATGTCTCCAGAAGAAGCACGAGTTGCTTGTTTCTTACCGAAGTCATATGTCGGGAATTCCGCATCAAAGTTCTCCGGAAGTTCGCCGCGAATCGCCATTTGTAATTGTTCTGCTAGTTCTGGATGTGCTGATTCATACTGGCTGTACATGTCGTTCCAGTTAGCTTCAGCTTTAGCGCCCAACTCTTTCGTTGCTTGCTCAAACGTTTCGTATACTTCTGTTGGCACATGGAAATCCTCTTCAAATGTCCACTCGTAATGCTCTTTCGTCAATTTCATTTCATCTTCACCAAGTGGCGCTCCGTGTGAATCTGCTTTACCCGATTTGTTTGGAGAACCGTAACCGATAACCGTTTTAACTTCGATTAAAGTTGGTTTGTCTGAAGAACCTTTGGCTAGGGCAATTTTTTCAGATAGATCGTCCAGTTCGTTGCCGTCATCTACGCGCAAATAATTCCAGCCGTAAGATTCAAAGCGCTTTTGAACGTTTTCAGAGAAACTTTTTCCAAGGGGTCCGTCTAACGAAATATCATTACTATCATAAAGTACGACCAATTTATTCAGTTTCAAGTGACCTGCAAGAGAAATTGCTTCTCCGGCAACGCCTTCCATTAAATCACCGTCTCCGCATAGAGCGAATGTGTTGTGATCAATGATTTCTAAGTTTTCTTTATTGTATGTAGCCGCCAAATGACGCTCAGCCATTGCCATACCAACTGCCATACCAATTCCTTGGCCTAGTGGTCCGGTTGTCGCTTCAACGCCTACAGTGTGACCAAATTCCGGGTGTCCAGGAGTTTTCGAATCCCACTGACGGAAGTTTTTGATTTCATCCATTTCTAAACCATAGCCGCTTAGATGAAGCAAGCTATATAAAAGCATAGAACCATGTCCTGCCGATAACACAAAACGGTCACGGTTAAACCAATCCGGATTTTTTGGGTTATGGTTCATGTGTTTAGTCCACAATGTATACGCCATTGGAGCTGCGCCCATTGGCAATCCTGGATGACCAGAATTAGCTTTTTCAATAGCATCAATAGAAAGTGTACGAATTGTTGTTACTGCAAGTTGATCTGCGTGGGTTGACATAGTAACATCCTCTCTCAAACAAAAATTTAATCCTATTCTAGTTTAGTCAACAATAGGAAAGAATACAATGAAAAAGAGAATAAGTATTTAATTCAAATACTTATTCTCTCGAATATTTTTGACCTTTTCAGGAGTTACATCATTTCCTTCAGGATCAATTACTTTTACGTTTTCAATTGTACCGCGCATGGTTTTGCGAAATGTTTGCAAATACTCTTGGCGCAAAGAAGATTGTTCTTTTGCTTCTTCTTTAGACAAACCTTCTGTTTTAGACTTGCGAGACAATTGGTTAATACGTGCTAATTTTTCTGGTGATAACATAGACATCCACCTTTCTTCTTTTCATATCGTACAAAAAAAGTAAGATTTCTGCAATGTTTTAGTCTTCCATTAGTCGCTCGTATTCTTTAAAGCGACGATGAACCGTTGCCTTGCTGGCTTGATAACCAAACCCCTGTAGCGTAACAGCAATTTCACTGAACGTCAGGCCGTTAGACTTCAAACTTACAATTTGGTCAATAGGCAAATCAAGACGTTCGCGGCCTTCAGGATTTCCTTTTCCCTTTAGATTCTTTTCCGGCTTATAGCCATTATCCACAGCGCGTTTCATGCCCCGTTTAATTTTGGCATTATGTATCTTGCGCTGATATTCTTCTACGATTGCTAGGATTTCAAGCACCATATCATCCATATCATTTAATGCAATCGGTCCTTGATCTGATAAGGTATAAACCTCAACTTCGTACTTTTTCATAACATGTAAAAGCGCAATTCGCGCGTGTCCCCTGCCTAAACGTGTTTCGTCCTGAATGAAGACAGCATCAACTGGTTGTGTCTTGATGCTATTTAACATTTCTAGCAGTCCATCACGATCCATTTCATACCCACTATGTTGATCCGAAAATACAGCTTCAACTTTATAGGATTGTTCATATGCGAATTTCGTCAGTTCTTCTTCTTGTCTTTCTAGTGAAGACTCCTGCGTGTCTTTAGTTGTGCTAACACGACAGTAAATTAACGCGTTTTTTTTCATTCAGCATCACCTGCAAATTTAATGGTTTCATCAGGAGCAAACTTCAATTGATCACTGGGAATTTTAAGAGATTGCCCTGCAATAATTTTAGAAGTTGAAAGATTATTTTCTTTCATAATATCTTCTATCCACTCGTGATGAGGGGTCTTGCCGCTGAAGGATTCAGCTAATGTCCAAAGTGTGTCGCCTTCTTCTATTTCAACTTGGCTCATTTGTGCACTGTTTGTATTATGAGACACAATCGCGTAAAAAGTAAATACAATGATTAAAACAAAAAATGCAACTAGAAAAGAATTTTGTCGGATGGTTGTCAATTGAAACGCCTCCTAGGAATGTGTGTTCGGAATATATGTTCTCATATTAATGCGAACAAGTGTTTTTGTCAACAATAAAATTCGAACCTATGTTTGCATTTCATAGCCCGAGTTGGTATACTATTGGTAGAAATCAAGTAGAATTACTCAAATGAGGTGAAACTGTTGAAAAAAGTATCTAAACGCCAAGAAGATATTCTGACGTTCATAAAAGATGAAGTTCGCTTGAAAGGCTATCCACCGTCCGTTCGTGAAATTGGTGAGGCAGTTGGTCTGGCATCTAGTTCGACTGTACATGGCCATTTGGCACGCCTTGAAAGTAAAGGTTTGATTAGACGAGATCCAACAAAACCGAGAGCAATTGAAGTAATCAGTACCGATGAAGCACTTATTGATAAAAGTCCAGTGTTACACGTACCGTTGATAGGTAAAGTAACTGCCGGTATTCCAATTACGGCTATTGAAAATGTTGAAGAGTATTTCCCTCTTCCCCAAAGCTATGGCACAGAAGATGATCATATCTTTATGCTCGAAATTATGGGTGAAAGTATGATTGAAGCAGGAATTTTAAATGGGGATTACGTCATTGTTAAACAACAACAAACAGCTAACAATGGGGACATTGTTGTTGCCATGACAGCTGAAGACGAAGCAACCGTTAAACGTTTTTTCCGTGAAGAGAATTTTTTCCGACTGCAACCTGAAAACTCTTCGATGGATCCAATTATCGTTGATCAAGTTTCTATTCTCGGCAAAGTTGTCGGCGTTTATCGTCAAATTCAATAATATAAAAAACACCGAGAATATGTTCTCGGTGTTTTTTATATTATTATTATGTAAACAACTTTATTGTTTGCTGCAACTGAAAGCTAAAATAACCGGAATCCGCTTTCTTCTCTCGTACTCTTCTTGGTCTTCAAAGTATTGTCGATTGGGCATTCCTTCTTGAAGATCCGTGATGCTAAATCCCGCTTTTCTCAGCGCTTTAAAATAACTTTCAGTAGTGCGGTGATACTTGACTACTATTTTATCAATCCAAGGTTCTTGCCGCTCACCTTCTACGAAGTAATCGTCAACGATCCAGTTCCCTCTTTTTTCTCCTATTTTTTTACTCGCAAACGAGGATGTGGTTAGCGGATGTTGTACGCTAAAGACAAACTTTCCATCCTCTTTTAAAGAGGCATGAACATTACGAAACAATTCATCTATCTCTGGCAAGTAATGAATTGCCAAGCGTGAGGTCACATGATCATAATGTTCTTTTGGAAAATCGAACGACTCCATCGTTGCGAATGTCATTTCAGCATGTAAGCCCTCAATATTTTGTTGTGCGAGTTTATACATCTCTTCAGAACCTTCTACTCCGTGATAAAATTGCGCACCAGCTTGCAGCAGCTCTTGCCCAAACAAAGCATCTCCACATCCCAAATCCAATATCCGTTTGTTCTGCACCGTTCCAAGCAACTCATAGATGACTGGCTTTTCAATGCTATTATTTGGACTACCTACACGATTTCTTCTTAGTAGAAAATTTGCTAAAAAGTCCTTTTCTTCGTAAGCACTTGGTCCTTTAAAGTTCATCTTACTCCTCCTCTAGTTAACGTTTTGTTCAAAAAAAAGAGGCTACCGGAGCAGCACCTTCTCTGCAGCTAGTTTAAAAAGACATCTTTTAAGCTTCGCTGACTGTTATATGTTTAACTAAATTAATTGTAATGCGATGAATATTACCTGTTTCCATATTAGAAATTTCGTAAGTGCCATTGGATGGAATTTTGCTTAATGCCGACTCTTTATCCACAGCCTGAACCTTATGAACGATGGTGTTTCCTTGGTCAAAGTTGAACTCTACACGAAACGTCTTCATATAATGGCCTCCTCTAATCTAGTTACTTTGTCTTCGTGAACCAGTCTACCACATCTAAAGTTATTGCTGCTTGTATAATTCTTTATAAGCGATCACTTTGAGAGCTAGTAGTTCTTCTTCGTTTAGATCTTGTTCTAAGGTTTGAATCACTTCATCAACAGACATTGTGCCGTTTTCAATTCCAGACTTCATCTTAGCCAAATCTGTTATCCCAACTTTTTTAATGACTGTACCCGCAGCATCTCCAGCTGTTTGAAATGGTAACGGCTGGTCCTGTTGTTCTGCAACTTCCACTTGTTCTATGTATTCGAGCATTTTCGGATCACTTTCTACATACTCGATTACTTTTTCCATCTGACCATTATTCCGCATTTCTTTGGTTACTTCTGCAACCATACGATCTGCCGAAAAGTCTGGTCCTATGACATAAGCACCGATGCCTGCAACTGAAAAAAATATTAAAAAAATGATAATTGTCATTAAAAAACGCATAGCCGTCCCTCTCCTCCGTTTTAGTTTATTATAACAGTAGACGGATAGAAGTGTATAAAGTTACCAAAAAAGAAAAACCTTAATAGTGATTCTCTACAGAACCAAAATTAAGGCTACCTCTCTTATTCGCATATTCATTAATTAATCATCGTTTCCGCTGCTCAGCAATCCACCAATCAATATGTTCTAAATTAAATATAATGACATCTTTGTAGGCTTTGCGATGCGGAATCTTTCTTTTCGACATTAAGTCTGTAATCTGCTCTGCAGCCAATGGATAATTTACCGACTCCAAATAATTAACCAAATTTGAAAGCCCTTGTACTTTCCTCAATTTAATCCCCTCCCACAAAATCCTCCTTTTGGTTACCCAAAGGAAAATTCAGTACGAGTTACTAAATATTTAGGCTGCATTTTAGTATAACCTTTTTGCAGGTGCTTTAAACCTTTAGGATTTTATAATTCGCATTTTTTTGATTCGCTGGCAAACATATTTGGAGAAGAAGTTGTTTTCTGCAAAAAAACCGTTGGAGTCATAGAGCCCCAACGGTTTTCAACTTAATACATTTTCAAGTATTGCTCACGTTCCCAAGGATGTACACTTGTGCGGAACATGTCCCATTCAATTTCTTTCGCTTCGACGAAATTATTTAAAATGTGTTCGCCTAATGCTTTTGTCATAATTTCATTTTTTTGTAGCTCTTGTAGTGCGTTATACAAAGTGCTTGGCAGATCTTCAATACCGACTGCTTCACGCTCTTTTTGGTTCATCATGTAAATGTTGCGGTCTACTGCTTTTGGTGGCGTTAGTTTTCTTCTGATGCCATCAAGACCTGCACCTAATAGTACCGCCATTGCTAGGTACGGGTTTGCTGCTGGATCAACTGAACGTACTTCAACACGTGTAGACAAACCGCGTGATGATGGGATACGTACTAACGGGCTACGGTTTTGGCCAGACCAAGCGATATAACAAGGTGCTTCGTAACCTGGAACTAGACGTTTGTACGAGTTTACAAGTGGATTTGTTATAGCTGTATAGCCTTTAGCGTGCTCAATAATACCTGCGATAAACTGGTAAGCTGTTTCACTTAGTTTCAAGTCGCCCGCTTCATCAAGGAATGTGTTGCGGTCTCCGTCAAATAATGAAACGTTCATGTGCATTCCTGAACCACTTACACCGTACAATGGCTTCGGCATAAAGGTTGCATGCAATCCGTGTTTACGCGCAATTGTTTTAACAACTAACTTAAAGGTTTGAATGTCGTCACAGGCTTTTATTGCATCTGCGTATTTAAAGTCAATTTCATGTTGTCCTGGTGCTACTTCGTGGTGAGAAGCTTCAATTTCAAAGCCCATCTCTTCAAGTTCTAGAACGATATCGCGTCGGCAGTTTTCGCCAAGGTCCATCGGTGCTAAGTCAAAATAGCCGCCGTGGTCATTTAGTTCTAGTGACGGTTCGCCTCGTTCATCAAGTTTGAACAAGAAAAATTCTGGCTCTGGTCCTAGGTTAAAATGCGTAAATCCTAGCTCTTCCATTTCTTTTAATACGCGTTTTAAATTGGTGCGCGGATCTCCAGCAAATGGCGTGCCGTCCGGGCTATAAATGTCACAGATTAAGCGCGCTACTTTCCCTTTGCCTGTAATCCATGGGAACACTGCCCAAGTATCAAGGTCTGGGAATAAATACATATCCGATTCTTCGATGCGTACAAATCCATCGATAGAAGATCCATCAAACATCATTTTGTTATCGAGTGCTTTGTCCAATTGGGATGTCGGTATTTCAACGTTTTTGATGACTCCAAGAATATCTGTAAATTGCAGACGAATAAAATTAACGTTCTCTTCTTTTACTAATCGGTGAATGTCTTCTTTTGAATACTTGCCCATGTTCTCTTCACTCTCCTATGAATGTTTTATGTAAGCCCATTTCTTTAATGGAAGAAACGGGATAAATCACCTTGTCTAAAGCCACCAAGTTCGAAGGGTCGAGCTTGATGTTTCAATTGTTCACGCAGCAAATTTCGCAACTCCGCGTCACTTAGATTTTTTGACTCTACCTGATTGTTTTCAGGCGAGTTTTTTAACTCGTATAATTTCTTAATGCCGGCGATATTAAGTCCTTGATCCAAGTAGTCCTTGATTTCAAGTAAAGCATCGACGTCGTTTAACGAAAACATACGCTTATTCCCATCGGTACGGGCAGGGCTAATTAACTTGTGCTCTTCGTAATAACGGATTTGTCTAGCAGTAAGTTCCGTCAGCTGCATAACTATACTGATTGGAAGAAGCGGCATCGTCCGTCGAACCCGGTTCGTCATAAGTTTCACTCATTTCAAGTAGTTATTACTTTTACAGCATATATCATGTTAGATTATTTGTCAAACATACGTTAAGTTTCCTTACATTAAAATTCCCCGCATGCAATATGCGAGGAATCGATTAGATTAAGTTAGCTTTTTTCAATACGTCAACCGAGTTTAAAACGGCAATTTTAACGTGTTCATAGGTAAGTCCACCTTGTACAAACGCCGTGTACGGTGGCCGAATGGGACCATCAGCTGTCAGTTCAATGCTGGAACCTTGCACAAACGTTCCTGCTGCCATAATGACATCGTCTTCATAACCTGGCATATAAGCCGGTTCCGGTTTGAATTGCGCATTGACTGGCGAACTCGCTTGAATCGTTTGGCAAAAAGCAATCATCTGCTCAGCCGTTTGAAACGATACCGATTGAATCAAGTCTGTCCGCTTGTCACTCCAATGAGGCGCGGTAATCATTCCCGCGTCTTCTAAAAGTGCTGAAGTGAAAATTGCCCCTTTTAATGCTTGAGAAACAATATGTGGCGCCATGAAAAACCCTTGATACATATCGGGTAGTGCATTGAGTGACGCGCCTGCCTCTCCTCCTATACCCGGCGACGTCATGCGGTAACCACATTTTTCAACCAGATCGGCTCTACCGGCGATGTAGCCACCAATTTTAGCGAGTCCACCTCCAGGATTTTTAATCAGAGAGCCCGCAATCAAATCCGCGCCTACTTCAATCGGCTCACGCGTTTCCACAAACTCGCCATAGCAATTATCAACAAAAACAATGGCTTGTGGCTTTATGCGACGAATACCCGCAATCATGTCTTCGATTTCTTCTATCGTAAAGGAAGGTCGTGTGTCATAGCCTCGCGAACGTTGAATGGCGATGACTTTGGTCTTGTCATTTATTGCTTTTTCAGCTGCTAGCCAATCAATTTTATTGTTAGCGTCCAGATCAGTATGCTGGTAACTAATACCGAAGTCTTTTAGCGATCCCGTATCCTTGTCACCGCCTGAGACAATAGAATCTAATGTATCGTAAGGCTTACCTGTTAGATAAAGCAGTTCGTCTCCTGGTCGCAATATACCGAATAACGAAATGGTAATGGCATGGGTTCCAGAAATAATTTGCGGCCGAACGAGAGCCGCTTCCGCTCTAAAAACATCCGCATAGACTCGCTCAAGCGTATCTCGTCCTTCATCGTCGTACCCGTAACCGGTAGATGGATTAAAATGATGGTCACTAACGCGCTGGTTATGAAAAGCCGTTAATACTTTCTTTTGGTTTATGTAAGCTGTTTCGTCAGCCAATTCGAGCTGTCTCTTGATAATTTTTTCTATTTTAGTAATTGTAGTAAACATGTAATTCTCCATTCTCTTGAATTTCTCTTTTCTATTATGCGGCATGACTTGAAATAGCGTCAAATTCTGCTACAATTCATAGAGTTGCATGTTGAGGAGGAATAGCTCTATGGCTTGGGAAGTACTGAGCGCCTTCGGTACGATTGCTTTTGCAATATCCGGCGCAATTATTGCCATGGAAGAAGAATACGATATTTTTGGTGTCTATCTTCTCGGCGTTGTCACAGCCTTTGGTGGCGGTGCCATTCGAAATTTATTGATCGGCGTGCCTGTTTCGGCGCTATGGGAACAAGAATTCATGTTCCAACTGGCCTTTGCATCGATCACGATTGTCTTTTTGTTTCCGCATAAACTGCTTGGCCACTGGAATCGCTGGGGCAATTTTTTTGATGCTATCGGATTGTCAGCGTTTGCTGTTCAAGGAGCCATTTATGCTGTTGAACTAGAATTGCCACTATTTGCAGTTGTTGTAGCAGCCGTACTTACAGGTTCTGGCGGAGGAATCATTCGTGATTTACTAGCAGGAAGAAAACCACTTGTGTTAAAATCTGAAATCTATGCGGTTTGGGCTGCATTGTGCGGATTGTTCATCAGCTTTAATTCAGCATCTTCTGACCTTATGCTTTATTCGTTATTTGTGCTGATCACAATCCTGCGAATTTTGTCCTATACTTTTAAATGGAGATTACCCGCTCGTAAAATTCAAATCTCGTAGAGGGATGTACAAATGCTGGATCATTAAAATCAAGATAGTGGAGCTTGACTGTAAAATGAAGAGCTGAAACTCCATACTTTTCAAATACAAACAAACCACACAGCAAAAACGCTGTGTGGTTTGTTTGTATTTGTTATGCGATTGTCTCGCCGTTCCAGGCAGTCATGCCGCCTTCAACGTTGATGGTCTTCATATTTTTTGATTCCAAACCTTCAATAATATTTTTTGTCCATCTCCCAACATCAATAATTAAAAGCTGAGCAACTTTGATTAATCATAATTAAAAAGGCGGAGAAAGCTAGAAAAAGGACGAAAAAAGAAGCATTGGCTTAAGATGCTTCCAATTGATGCTATTTAAGTTCTTTTCTCTTTAAGTACATTCGAACAAATTCTATATCTTCTTTAGTCAGATTTTCAATTTCTTCGATAGACTGAATTATACCTAGGATTTGTTTATCGTGGTTCACTTCATTTTTATTACTGAAAAAGCTTGTAATTGCAGAAGTTAATGTACCAATAATTCCGATACCAACTAACATCAATACAACGGCTAATACTCGTCCAATTGGTGTCTCCGGAGAGATATCTCCATATCCGACAGTCGTAGTAGTTACAACAGCCCACCAGAGTGCATCACCAAAAGTATTTATTGAAGGTTCAAGTAACACAATTGGAATAGGGATTAAGAATAAAAGAACCATCGAAATAATCAATACTTTGTCCAAGCCATTCGTCCTCAACAATTTATAAACAGGAGTTAGATATCGTGAACCTATTCCGATTAAACGAATCACACGGAACAAACGTACAATACGCGCTGCTCTAAAAATAGAATCGAAAGGAACAATTGCAACCAGTTCAAAGGGATGTTGTTTAATATAAGTCCATTTGTTTTCTGATCTTATTAATCGAATAGTATAGTCGAGTACAAAAACGAACCAAATACCCCAATCTAATTTCATAAAATTTTCATTTTCCGAAAAAGCGAAGAACAAAGATATCAATACCAATACAAACATAAAAATTTCAAATATGATTACACTTTTCTTCATTAATTTACTCCTCACATTCAAAAATCAATTATTTTGGTAAAGAACAACTTTAGAAAACAAAGTATCACTCCTTGGGTCGTTTTAGTAAATTCGGTACAACTTATAAGTTTGGGTTTTTATAGAGGTTTCACCTATTAAAAAACACCTAATTTCGTAGGTTCAATAACCTGTCGAATTTAGGTGTTACTCATTGTTTTAAAACCCATCTAAATAGGTGCTAAGAGGTAGTCTGTTAAGATGGTTAATTCGATTTTTGCGATTTAAAACTGAACAGATTAGCAAAAACGCTGTGTGGTTTGTTTGTATTTGTTATGCGATTGTCTCGCCGTTCCAGGCAGTCATGCCACCTTCAACGTTGATGGTCTTCATATTTTTTGATTCCAAAATGTCACAAGCCATTTCACTCCGACGACCCGCACGACAAACCAGA
The DNA here is from genome assembly GCF_001465835.2 of Planococcus kocurii. Taxonomy (NCBI): domain Bacteria; kingdom Bacillati; phylum Bacillota; class Bacilli; order Caryophanales; family Caryophanaceae; genus Planococcus; species Planococcus kocurii. The sequence goes on along the minus strand of NZ_CP013661.2, from coordinate 3,090,340 downwards.
TGATAGTCTTTGGTTGCATCTAGCTCTCCGCTACGCTCTTCCACTTCACCGAGCGGAATGTGTTTAGCCCCTGGAATCATTCCAAAAGCCACCTCGTCTGCTTCACGAACGTCGATGATGTGTAACTCTTCTCCAGCTTCAACTCGTTTTTGCAATTCATCTGCTGTAATAGTCTTCATAAAGACACCTCCCGAAATTTAAATCGAATTCACTTCAAAATGCTATACCTCAACAACATAACTGTCAACCCGAGGAGCTGGGCACCGGAGCTAGACAACCCGAAAAGCGTAGGCAGCCTTGTAGATTCGACGGGCTTAAGACACACTGGTGAAGCGGCGTCTTTTGCCGCACAGCCAGAGTGGATTAAGACCCTAGAATCTGGCTGCTGGAGCTAGACAACCCGAAAAGCGTAGGTGCTCGTTTAGCTCTGACAGGCATAAATCAAAAAACCGGCCCGCACCTACAGTCTGACTTTTTTACTCTTCGTGTTCAATCGCTACAGCTTTTGACGGAGAAAACGTCGAAATTGCATGTTTGTAAATTAACTGTTGTTTGCCATCTGTTTCGACCAGCACCGTAAAATTATCATAAGATTTAATGGTCCCTTTTAATTGGAAGCCATTAAGTAAGAAGACCGTTACATAAATATTATTTTTACGCAGTTGATTTAAATAGACATCCTGAATATTAACTGGTTTCATGTAAATCCCCCTATTTCTCTGTTTGTGTTTGATTGGCCATCAGTTTATCAATTCGACAGTTTCTGTCAGTTTCCTGCATAACCACTGTTATTTCATGGAGATTTTTTTCGAGATCAGCCAGTGCATCGATCCAGAAAATCGGTAGTTTGTTTTTAAAATAAGTAAATTGCCTTTTTGCGTATTTGCGTGAGTTTTGCTTGAGTTTTTCGATTGCTCGTTCAAAACTTTCTTGTTCATCCAAATAAGCGTAAATTTCTCTATAGCCAATGGCTTGAATAGACTGAACGTCGCGTATGCCGCGTTGCCGTAAGGCTTGCACTTCTTCGATCAAGCCGCGTTGCAACATCGTCTCCACTCGTTGATTAATACGTTCATACAGGATGTCTCTTGGCATGTCTAATCCAATGATGACTTCATTGTACATCGGCGACAACGCCAAATTCCGGTCTCCTTTTTGCTGACCACTCATCAAAATTTCAACCGCCCGTATGACACGCCGCGTGTTGTTCGGGTGAATGTCTGACTGCGGATCCAACTTTAACAATTTGGCATACAGTTGTTCAGGACCCGTTTGTTCTAGTTCCTTGTTTAACTCATCTCGTAGTTGTTGGTCGACAGGCTGTTCTGAAAATCGGTAATCAAAGAGTACGGCCTGCACATACATCCCTGTTCCCCCGACAATAATCGGCAGCTTTCCACGCGAGCGAATTTCAGCAATTTTCTCCCGCACTAAGAATTGGTATTCTGCAACTGAAAAACTCTCGTCCGGCTCTTTAATATCCAGCAAGTGATGAGGAATTCCTGCCATTTCTTCAGGTAAAATTTTCGCTGTCCCAATCGTCATATCTCGGTAAATCTGCATCGAGTCCCCGTTGATAATTTCTCCGTGTAACCGCTTAGCTAATTCAAGGCTCAGCGCAGTTTTCCCAGATGCCGTAGGTCCAACAATGGCCACCACATCAATCATTTCCGCACATCCAATCTCCAATTAACTCAAAATAATCTTTTCGATTAAGTTCGTTGAGCAATTCATGCCGACCTTGTTCTGCTAGGTAAACTTTAACGTTAGTCATCCCTGCTTTGTTGAATTGTTTGGCTGAACTGAAAACACCCTCACCGTTATTTCCGACAGGGTCCATCGCACCGCTAATAAACAAAACCGGCAAGTCTTTTCGAATTTTGGCGATTTCTTCAGACTTATTCAATGTTGCAAGCCCGGAAAATAAATCAATGTAAAACTGATTAGTTGATTCAAAACCACACCAAGGATCTGCTTCGTATTTCGCAACAGCCTCTTTATCTCGACTCAACCAAGCGTAAGACGAACCTTCTTCTGCGAAAGGTTTATTAAAATTGCCAAAAGTCAATTTCCCAAGCGCTTTGCTAGGTTCTTGCTTTCCTTGTAATTTTGCCGATGCGACCGCTACAGCCATTCCGACTTTACCGGAAATGCCAGGATTTCCACCAGTACCGGATAATACGATACGACTGATTTCTTCACTGTGCAATTGCATGTAACGACGAGCCACAAAGGACCCCATACTATGACCGAATAGCAGCAATGGCAGATTTCCCGTTGCCTGCTGGATTTCAGCAATGACGGTATGCGCATCTTCCACTACTCGTTCAAAGCCGCTATCATCTGCAAAGTAACCTTGAATCCCGTTCTGTTCTGCCGTTTTCCCGTGTCCACGTTGATCATGTGCAGATACCACAAAGCCGCGAGACATTAAGTATTCCGCGAACTCTTCGTAGCGACCGATATGTTCAGCCATCCCGTGGATAATATGGATATGGCCAATCGGATTTGGTGGTTCGTAACGCGCATAAAAAAGTTCATGTCCATCAGAAGCATTCATGTAATTTTTGGTTACCTGCATCGTTTACACCCTTCCTCACTACACGTATTCTCTATTCATACCCGAAACGCTGGCAAATTAGACGCCAACTTTTAATTCATTACACGTTTGAACATTTTCTCCACATCGTATGTCCTGAAATGGATAATGACAGGACGACCGTGCGGACAAGTAAAGGGTTGTTCTGCTTGTTTCAAATCTACCAGTAACCGTTCCATATCGTGTTTCTGCAAAAAATGATTTGCTTTAATCGAGCGTTTGCAACTCATCATAATGGCTGCATCTTCCCGCAATTTCTTAATATCTACTTTTCGCTCGTTCAAAATCTGTTCGATCAAATCTTCAATAACTTCCTGTTCAAATCCTTTCGGAAACCAAGTGGGGTATTCCCGAACAATAAACGATGTATCGCCAAACACTTCTAAAAATACGCCACTATCAGCCAAAACAGCTAAATGGTCTTTTAACCTCAACGCTTCATCTCGACTGTAATGGAATGTTAACGGCAACAGTAAAGTTTGTCGTTCATTGCTGTCAATATCCCCTACTTTTTCACGAAAGTATTCGTATTTGATGCGTTCTTGTGCTGCATGCTGATCAATCAAATAAAAACCATCATGGCTTTGCGCCACAATATAAGTGCCATGAATTTGGCCCACTACTTCCAATTCGGGAAATTGAGGGCTTTCTTGTTGTTCCTCGTGTTCTGCTAATGGTGGCAATTCTTCAATAAATGGCGTTCCACCTTGAAGTGGCTCTTCTTGTCGTTGAACAACTTCCGTTTCGTGTTCAACGGGTAGCTCTGACCATTCTTGTGCGGGTAACTGTTTTGTTTCTTGAACTGTAAACGAACTTTTCCAGAGATCTAATTGTTTAGTCGGCGCTTGTTTGACGGGTTTTGGTTGATCGATAATCGGTGCACGCACAACTGAACTAATCGTGCGTCGAATCGTTTCATGGATCAATTCCATCAATTCTTTTTCTTTACTCAAACGAATTTGTTGTTTTGATGGGTGGACATTGACATCTGTCAAATAAGGATCCCCTTCAATATTTAATACGACAATTGGCTGCCGCTCAAGCGGCAAGAACGTATGATACGCCTTATGAACCGTGTTGGCAATCGCATAATGCTTGACCCAGCGTCCGTTTACAAACAATGAAATATAGTTTTTATTGGCACGGGTGATTTCAGGAAGTGACGCATAGCCCGATACTTTATAGTCATGTGACTGTCCCTCGAACGGAATCATTTTCTTAGCAATCGCAACACCGTAAATGTCGGCTAATACGCGCTTGATTTCTCCACTGCCTGAGGTTTGCAGAATCACTCTGCCGTCATGCATCAGCTTAAAAGCAACACCTGGATAGCTCAGCGCAAAACGGTTCAACAAATCGATGGTATGACCCAATTCTGTCTGCAATGTTTTCATGTATTTTAGCCGTGCAGGTGTATTAAAAAACAATTGATCGATTTTCATATCCGTTCCTTTTCTAAGAGACCCCGCGCGTTGCTCGGTTAAACGTCCGCCTTCCATTTGCACAAAAGTTCCACTCGCACCATTTGATGTATGCAAAGTTACTTTCGAAACTGAAGCGATACTCGCTAGTGCCTCACCTCGAAACCCAAGTGTCCGAATCCGGAATAAATCATGCTCATTGGCAATTTTACTTGTGGCGTGTCTGGAAAATGACAACAATGCATCATCAGCATCCATACCTGCACCGTTATCAATAATTTGAATAGAGGTTAGCCCTGCTTCGATGAGTAACACTTCGATGGCTGTGCTTCCAGCATCGATGGCATTTTCCACTAATTCCTTAACGACCGAAGTCGGCCGTTCGACGACTTCACCCGCGGATATTTTATTGGATAGAGGTTCGTCCATCAATCGAATGATGCCCATTTTCTCACTCCTTAGCCGTTAACTTTTGTTGCAAATCGTTAAGCATCTGCAAAGCTTGAAGAGGTGTCATTGCGGATACTTGAACGTCCTTAATGGTCTGTAAAATTTCGTCTTTTTCTGTATCTGCATCATCAAAAAATGATAATTGCTCGATTGTTGTAGGCTGCTTCTTTTTATCTTCTTCAAAGGTTTTGAGCAATTCACGTGCACGGGCAAGAATGGGTTCTGGTAGATTCGCCAGTTCAGCAACATGAATCCCGTAACTCTTGTCTGCTGGCCCTTTTTTCACTTTATGAAGAAACACGACTTTACCCGATTGCTCCATTGCCGCGACATGGACATTATGAAGCTTGTCCAGCGAATTTTCCAATGCCGTCAACTCGTGGTAATGCGTAGAGAAAAGTGTATTGGCACCAATTTCTCTATGAATGTATTCAATCATCGACTGCGCTAATGCCATGCCATCGTATGTTGATGTACCGCGACCGATTTCATCAAACAGCAATAAGCTGTTTTTTGTCGCATGTGTAATCGCATATTGCGACTCGAGCATTTCGACCATAAAAGTACTTTGGCCTGACACTAAGTCATCGGCTGCTCCAATACGCGTAAAAATTTGATCAACAATTGGCAAATTTGCAGATTCAGCAGGAACGTAACTGCCAATTTGCGCAAGCACAATCGTTAGCGCTACTTGTCGCATATACGTACTTTTCCCCGACATGTTGGGCCCTGTAATCAACAACATATTTTTATCTTCCGCAAGGACACAATCATTCGGTACATAATGTTGCTTATTGAGCATTTTTTCCACAACCGGGTGACGCCCTTCTATAATCGATATTTCTGTCGATTCATTAAATTCAGGTTTGACGAAACGGTATTTTTCTGCCACATTAGCAAAACTCAAAAAGACATCCAGTCCACTGAGAGAAGAAGCAAGTCGTTGAATACGTGAAATGTATTGTTTGACTTCCTCTCGAATCGCCACAAACAACTCATATTCAAGTGACAAACTTTCTTCTTCAGCCGTTAAGATTAACGCTTCTTTTTCTTTCAGTTCAGGAGTCGTATAACGTTCTGCGTTAGCGAGCGTTTGTTTGCGATCGTAGCGTTCTAAATCAGCTAAATGCATATTGGCTTTAGAAATTTCAATATAATAGCCGAAAATGCGGTTATAGCCAATTTTTAACGATTTAATGCCCGTTAATTTGCGTTCTCTTTGTTCAAGCGCGGCAATCCAATCTTTGCCGTTACGCGAAGCATCTCGGTATTCATCAAGCTGTTGATGAAAGCCGTCGCGTATAACGCCGCCTTCTTTTGAAGACAATGGGGGACTTTCGCTAATCGCTTGCAATAGTTCACAAACTTCTATGCAGCGGTCTAGTTTGCCACTAAAGTCCTGCAACGCTAAATTGCCGGAATTCGCTAATTCTTCAATGAGCACAGGAACTTTCTCAAGGGAACTTCTAAGCTGTGCTAAATCACGTCCACTGGCGCTACCAAAGGCAATTCGACCGGATAGGCGTTCCAGGTCATAAACTTCTTTTAATAGCCCCTGAAGCTCTACACGCACGAAATACTGGTCAATCAATGCCGCTACCATTTGCTGACGCTCTTCAATCATTCTTTTGTTTGCTAGTGGCTGATGCAACCACTGCTTTAGCTTTCGGCTCCCCATCGCCGTCATGGTTTCATCTAGGAGCCAAAGCAAGGTCCCTTTTGTTTCGCTGCCCCGAATCGATTGCAATAATTCCAAATTCCGCTTTGAATGAAAATCGATACTTAGTAATTGATTATTTTCTTTATAGGAAAACGCTTGGATGTGATCAAGTGATTGTTTTTGCGTGCGAGAAATATATGTCAGTAACCGATGACTGCTCATCCGCAAATCTTCCGGACAGTCAGCGACTTGTTCTGGTGATAGCGGATAGGCATTTTCCATCGTCTCAATGGATAATACCAGTCCTTGTTCTTCTTCAGTCAGCAAAACGAATAATTGCTCTGAAACGACCAGCTCGCGAATATTCAAAGATTGCAATTCCTGCAACAAAGCTTTTTCCGTCCCCATTATGTACGTAGCTGTTGCTTCACCTGTGCTGATATCGACATAGGACAAACCAAATCCATCAGCAAGTTCGTCAGCTGCAGCTAAAAAGACGTTCGATTTAGAGTCAACGCTTTTTCCTTCTGTATGAGTACCCGGTGTAATTAACCGGACAACTTCACGCTTCACAACACCTTTTGTTAGTTTTGGATCTTCTACTTGTTCACAGATGGCCACTTTATGACCTTTTAAAATCAATTGGTCGATATAGTTTTTTGCTGCATGATGAGGAACCCCGCACATCGGAATTCGGTCATCCCCAGTTCCACCACGGCTAGTTAAGGTAATTTCTAGTATTTGCGACGCTTTAATCGCGTCATCGTAGAACAACTCATAAAAATCGCCCAAACGGAAAAATAAAAAAGCATCCAAGTATTCAGATTTCACTTGAAAATATTGTTGCATCATCGGTGTCGGTGCCATATTAAAACCTCTTTCAAATCGATTGTCGTTTTTCTATTATACCAAAAATACAGCTGGAAAAGAAAAAACTGAAAGAGCTTTGGCTCTTTCAGTTTACTTCTGTTTACCTACGTTTTAATTCGGGCTTGCATTTAGCTCTATCGGTCGGAATGTTTTATGCCGTCGGGACTAAACGGTCGTTTATGCTTTTCTTTGTCCAGCTCCAGTGCCCAGTCCCTCGGGGTCTTAAGACAGCCCGGTCAAGTGGCACAAACACGCCACATGCCCTGTCTGTCTTAAGCCTGTCGGGACTAAACGGGCACTTATGCTTTTCTTTGTCCAGCTCAAGCGACCAGTCCCTCGGGTCATAAGCCACTCTGACTACGTGGCAAAGTACGCCACTTCTTCAGAGCGTCTTATGCCGTCGGGACTAAACGGTCGTTTATGCTTTTCTTGTTACCCGCAGCTTCCTGGTTTGTCGTTGCGGACTTTTGATCCGGTTTCGCCGCGCAGCAAGTCGCCGCCTGTTTCAGTAATGATGTTATTTGTTACTTGGTTGGCAATGGCGGTTGAAACCATCTGCAATAAAGAATTGACGTCGCTCTGTGATTGTTTGAATTCTTGAACAATCGGCACAGCGTCGATTTCTTCTTCAATTTTCGTGATTTTTCCTTCGATCAATGTCAACGCGCGCTCTTTACCATACGCCTGGAAATTGACTGCTTGTTTCTGCAAACTTTTCAGGCTGGCAATTTTTTCACGAATTTGCTGGTTTTCATTAATTTGTGCTTCTGCACGTTTAAAGAAATCCACTTCTTCTGTTGCCGCAATCATATCTGCTACTTCGCGCGCTTTTGCGACGATTTCTTGTTTTGTATACGTCATTTTAAGACACCCATTTCCTGGTCTGACACGACTTCTATACTGTCATCGCTCAACGACCATGTTTTAGTTTCAGTCAGTCACTTTATTTTTTAGGCACAAAACCTACCTCGACGTCTAAATACATCGAACCGGATTTTTCCCTTTTGCGAGCAGTTTAATCGATTTAAAGAATTTGCAACAGATTTCATAACGAAACTTGTTTTAAACGCTACCTCATTATACTGAAAACCAGGCACGCACTTCAAGGTGTCTGCTTGAATTGTCGGAGTTTCGTCAAGAAGTTGAAGGTTTAGCCTTGGAATGGATAATCTTCATTGATATATATGCGTTCAAAACTAATCGCTTTCCCTGTTTGGTCGTCAACTTCAGTGAAAAAGCCACTGACTACTGAACGTCCACGCTTTGGTACTTCGAAACGTGTTGGCATATTGGTCTTGAAACGATAAAGTACAGCTTCTTTATTCATTCCCAAAATTTCATCATACGGTCCTGTCATCCCCACATCTGAGATATAGGCAGTACCGTTTGGCAAAATGCGTGCATCGGCAGTTTGAACATGGGTATGCGTCCCAACAACAACTGAAGCGCGGCCATCTAAATGCCAACCCATCGCGATTTTTTCACTTGTTGCTTCAGCGTGAAAATCTACAAATACGAGCGGTGAAATGGCTTTAGCTTCAGCCATTAGCTCATCCACTTTTTGAAATGGATCTTCATGCGGCGGCAAGAACACACGACCATGCAAATTGATGACCGATAAAGTTTGGCCATTTTTTGTAACAGTCGCCATGCCACGTCCCGGTGCTTCGTCTGAGAAGTTAGCTGGACGGATCAAGTAATCGACTTCATCAATAAAATCAAAAATTTCTTTTTGATCCCATGTATGATTGCCCATGGTTACCATATCTACTCCCATAAACAAAAGATCCTGGTAAATAGCCTTGGTAATGCCGCGTCCAGCTGCTGCGTTCTCGCCATTCGCAATGATAACGTCTGGTGAATACTTTCTTTTCAGTCTCGGTAAATACGATTCAAGTGCATCTCTTCCAATGGATCCAACAATATCTCCAATAAATAAAATTTTCACAAACTCACCTTTTTCCATAAGAAAAAGGCTTCTTTGAATAGACATTCATCGAAGCCTCACCCTTATTATTTTGCGTATTCAACTGCTCTTGTTTCTCTAATAACCGTTACTTTGATGTGACCTGGATAGTCTAACTCTTCTTCAATCCGTTTCCGAATGTCACGAGCAAGACGATGTGCCGTCATGTCATCAATTTGTTCCGGACGAACCATGATGCGAATTTCACGTCCTGCTTGAATCGCGAATGATTTCTCCACGCCTTCATACGACTCGGAAATTTCTTCAAGTTTTTCTAGGCGACGAATGTAGTTTTCCAATGTTTCACTTCTTGCACCTGGACGAGCGGCAGACAATGCATCTGCTGCTGCGACGATGACCGAAATGATGGAAGTCGCTTCTGTGTCACCGTGATGGGAAGCAATACTGTTAATCACTACAGGATGCTCTTTGTACTTCGTTCCAAGTTCTACACCGATTTCAACGTGGCTACCTTCTACTTCATGATCGATGGCTTTACCAATGTCATGTAGAAGTCCAGCACGACGAGCGAGGGTAACATCTTCTCCAAGTTCAGCTGCCATTAAGCCTGACAAGAATGCTACTTCCACAGAGTGCTTCAGCACATTTTGTCCATAACTTGTACGGTAGCGAAGGCGTCCAAGAATTTTGATCAAGTCAGGATGCAAGTTGTGCACGCCTACGTCAAATGTCGTTTGTTCACCAATTTCACGAATTTGCTCATCCACTTCACGTCTTGACTTCTCAACCATTTCTTCGATACGCGCCGGATGGATACGGCCATCTGATACCAGTTTTTCTAGAGCCAATCGCGCCGTTTCACGGCGAATTGGATCAAATCCTGATAGAATAACCGCTTCTGGTGTATCATCGATGATTAAATCGATTCCCGTAAGAGTTTCAAGCGTACGGATGTTACGTCCTTCACGCCCAATGATACGCCCTTTCATCTCGTCGTTTGGCAAGTTCACTACTGAGACAGTCGTTTCTGCTACATGGTCTGCTGCAAAACGCTGCATCGCCAAGGACAAAATATTTTTTGCTTTTTTGTCTGATTCTTCTTTGGCGCGAGCTTCGGCTTCTTTCATCATTACCGCAATATCTGTTGAAAGTTCTTTTTCAACATCCTGTAAGATGATCGACTTGGCTTCTTCGCGTGTCAAAGAGGAAATACGTTCCATTTCAACTTGCTGCTGATGAACTAACTCTTCAGCTTTGCTCTCCATCTGTTCAATATGCTGTTGTTTTTCTACGAGTGCTTCATCTTTACGCTCTAGACTCGCTTCTCTTTTGTTTAATGCATCATCTTTGCGATCTAAATTTTCTTCTCTCTGCAACAACCGATTTTCTTGTTTTTGAAGTTCAGATCGGCGTTCCCGAATATCAGATTCTGTTTCAGTACGCAATTTGTGATTTTCGTCTTTTGCTTCCAAAAGGGCTTCTTTTTTCTGCGCTTCGGCTTCTCTCTTTGCATCTTCGATGATCTGCTCTGCAGAGTTTCTCGCACCTGCCATTTTGGACTCATTTGATTTTTTCATTACAAAATAACCAACAACTACACCGACGATGATACCAAGCAAAGCGAAGATGATCGCGTTATCCATTCGGACACCTCCTCTTGCTATTAATTTTTTTCGTTTTAAAGAATAATAATGAAACTTTTCTTATCACTGCAACAATTTAAAAATTAGTAAATTATACAATTTTAATTGTATAGCTGGACTTATGTCGTGTCAACCCAGGAAAAGCGGAAGCGGTCGTTCAGCTCTGACAGGCAAGTGATGGCTCAAAGGTAGTTTGGGCCATCACTTTGCGACAAAGCACAAGAGGCTGCAGGAGCAGTTTAGGTTTAAGCTGCCCAACTTTTGTATGACCTTAAGCAGCTTACGAACCGAAGAGTTGGTCGATGGAGCTACACAATAGAAAAGCCGCCAAGCATAGCTTGCGGCTTTTTCTTTCTTATTCTACTTGCCTGATGAGTCGTCTTCATCCATCAACAAGTTAAAATCTTCTGCTGTATCTTTGTTTCCAGCAATTGTATAAGTTGCTGCTTCCATTCCAGAAGATTCACGAATTTTATTAGAAATTTCATTGCGAATTTCTGGATTTTTAAGCAAGAATTGCTTAACATTTTCACGACCTTGACCGATTCTTTCTTCATTATAAGAATACCATGAACCGCTCTTTTGAATAATTTCCATGTCAGAACCGATATCGACAATTTCACCTTCTCGTGAAATTCCTTTTCCGTACATAATATCAACCTCAGCTGTACGGAACGGTGGAGCTACTTTGTTTTTTACTACTTTTATTTTTGTTCTGTTACCGATAATTTCAGTTCCCGATTTCAATGCTTCTGCACGACGGACTTCTAGACGGACAGATGAATAGAATTTCAACGCACGACCACCAGGAGTGGTTTCTGGGTTACCGAACATCACACCAATTTTTTCGCGAATTTGGTTAATGAAAATAACGATTGTATTTGATTTGTTGATGACACCAGACAATTTACGAAGAGCTTGAGACATTAAACGTGCCTGTAACCCCATATGAGAATCGCCCATTTCGCCTTCAATTTCAGCTTTTGGTACTAATGCTGCTACTGAATCGACAACGACGATATCAACTGCTCCACTTCGAACAAGTGCTTCGGCAATTTCAAGTGCTTGCTCGCCAGTATCCGGTTGAGAAAGCAATAATTCATCAATGTTAACACCTAAATTTTTTGCGTAAACAGGATCTAATGCATGCTCTGCATCAATAAACGCTGCTGTTCCGCCTGTCGCTTGAACTTCGGCAATAGCATGAAGAGAAACTGTTGTTTTACCTGAACTTTCCGGGCCGTATATTTCAATGACACGCCCACGTGGATATCCGCCTATTCCTAACGCTGTATCCAATGCCAAAGAACCACTTGAAACGGATGATATATTACGGTCGGTTTTTTCTCCTAATTTCATGACAGAACCTTTACCGAATTGCTTTTCTATTTGTTTTAACGCCATATCTAATGCTGCTTTACGATCGCTCAAAAGAAATCCTCCTCTAAATGAAAACCTATTTTCTATCTGTCTCTATTATACTAGCTTATTGAGAAATACACAAGAAAAAAGCGAACGTTTATTCGTGTTTGTTTTTCAGAATTTTATTTTTAAATGTCTTATATAGAGCATTTCCCATTTTTGACTAGAAAAAAACACGCAAAATTAAATTTTGCGTGCGTCTTCTTCAGTTAATATACGAATTACATAATGGAGTGCCAATTTAACAGCCCGCAAACGATTGGTATTGCGCATACCGGACAACTGAAGACGGTATGACTGAGAACCTTGTTTAGTGGCAATGCCTATCCATACAGTACCTGCTGGCTGATCCCCGTGTGCATCTGGTCCTGCTGCACCAGTCAGTGAAACGCTAATATCCGTTTTGAATTTTTCTCGTACAGCTTCTGCCATAGCCAATGCCGTTTGTTCACTAACGACTCCATATTCAGCAAGCAATTCAGCTGACAGTCCAAGCTGGTGAACTTTCATTTCTTCATTATAGGTAATAACGCCGCCGGATAGCACTGCACTCGCACCTGGTACTGAAGCCAATTCAGACTGGAAGAGCCCAGCAGTTAAACTTTCTGCTGCTGAAATTGTCTTCCCTTGTTCAGTTAGTAGCTCGATTGCTTTGGAAGCTAGCGAATCGTTATCGTAGCCATAAAGGTAATCGCCCACTACATCTAAAATTTCATCTCTAGCGCCATTGATCAATTGCCAAGCTTCTTCTGTCGTATTGGTCTTAGCTGTAATGCGCAGCGTTACTTCTCCATCTGCTGCCAATGGTGCGATCGTTGGGTTTGTTTGCTTATCAAGAATAGAATGCAATCGATCTTCTAGTTCAGCTTCACCGATGCCGTAAAAACGCAATACATGCGATAAAATGACATCTGCTTTGTTCAATAAATGCGCGAGCTTTGGCTTTGCTTCGAATTGGAACATGGGCTCCATCTCTTTTGGTGGACCAGGCAATAAGATATAAACACGGTCTTCTTTTTTGTACATCATACCTGGTGCCATTCCATTATAATTGACGAGAACTTCACTATCTTTTAAAACCAATGCTTGTTTTTTATTGTTTTCGGTCATTGGACGCCCTGCACGTTCAAAAAAAGCAACGATTGAGTCGAGAGCTTCTCCATTCATTTCGAGCGTTGTGTCTAGGTGTTTAGCGATAGACTCTTTTGTCAAATCGTCTTTAGTTGGACCAAGCCCACCTGTGAATAAAATAAGGTCGGCGCGGTTTTCCGCTATAGTAATGGCATCTTCCAAACGAGCGGCATTGTCGCCGACTACCGTGTGGTAATACACATTAATACCGAGTTCTGCTAAATGATTGGATAGAAAACGAGCATTTGTATTGGTGATTTGACCTAATAACAATTCTGAACCGACAGCAATAATTTCTGCGTTCATCTATTCAATCCCCTTTGGATTCATTTATTTTGAAGTCATTAAGGCGCGGCGGTTGGCGTAAAAATAATCCCATCCAGACCAAACTGTGAAAATCAACGCGATATAAAGCATGATTTGACCGAATGGCAAGCCGACTAAAACAAAAATCGTATCATGTAGCAACAAAGCAGAAATTGCTAAAATTTGAGCTGTGGTTTTGATTTTTCCTAAACCGCCAGCTGCGACAACTTCACCTTCGCCTGCCAATACTAAACGTAATCCTGTAACGGCAAATTCACGGCTAATGATAACAATCACAATCCATGAAGCTGCAAATCCAAGTTCAACTAAAATAATCAAAGCAGCTGAAACTAACAGTTTATCAGCTAAAGGATCTAAAAATTTCCCGAAAGTTGTGACTAGGTTATATTTACGTGCATAAAAGCCATCCACCCAATCGGTTAACGATGCAAAGATAAAAATAAGTCCTCCGACAAAATGAGTAACGGGCATTTCAGCTCCAAAAAGTGTCATTGTGCCCCAATCAAAACCGGCCAACATAACCACCATGAAGACGGGAATCAATAAAATCCTCGAGATGGTAATTTGATTTGGTATGTTCATTAGTGTTTCTCCTCTCGAACTTTCGTAAAAAATAGCCACTCTAAAGATGGCTATTCGGCGCCTGTAAATTGAATAACGATATTTTGGGTTTGTAGTTGCTGCTTGTACTCAATCTCTTCGCCGTTCAACGTCAATGTAATATTCGAATAGTCACCTAAGCGTAACCGAACAACATCCACTTCCGACAAATCGATTGCTTCTGTTTCACCAGATTGCATCACTCGTGCTCTCGAACTTAATTCTTTCTGGTTTTGATCAGTGGCCGTAACCCAAGATGGTCCATCAGCCACTATTTCTAACTGAGGATTTGACGGGCCCTGCCATGAGTATGTGGTTGTATCTCCTTCAATTTCTCCACTAGAAAGAACCGCTTTCGACACTTCAGGCTCTTTTTCTTCTTTTTCTGCAGTCGCCTTTTCTGTTTCTTCCGGTACAGGAGCCACAGATTCTTCATAGGGAACACCGCCATCGCTCTCTGTCGGCATATTTGTTGAATCGCTATTTGTCGAAGCACTATAAAAATACCAGACGACGGCAAGAATCAAAACAATAAACAGCGCAACAAGAACTTTAGGAATAATTTCAGCATACGCTTCACTCGGAGCTGTCCGCGTAATTGCGCGCCTTCTAGAAGTAAAGGTATCAGGCATTTCTTTTGGAGCAACAGGTTCATTTGCAGACAGTTCCTCTTTATGCTGTTCAAGCAGTTCTTCTCCACTTAGCCCGACTGCTGCCGCGTACTGCTTGATAAAAGCACGTACATAAAACGTACCCGGCATCATGCTGTGATTCCCATCTTCTATGCCCGCCAAGTAACGCTTTTGTATCTTGGTCAAGTCCTGTAAATCTTCTAAACTAAACCCTTTGGCGATTCTGGCTTGTTTCAGCCGAGTACCCAAGTCACTCAAAACAATCACCTACCTACTTAAAAGTTGAATCCATCGCCAAACATATTTCCTTGTGATTTCTCATCCATGAACGTATTTTTTTCCAATACTTCATACGTAATTTTTTCTTCCGGATGGTGACGTAGTTCAATAATATAATCAAAATCATCAATGCTATATTCTGATTGCTCGACAAACTTATCCGGGTGCTCTACTACTTTAATCGTTGGCATACGCATCATTTCCCGAACCAATTGCATGTGACGTTCATCAGCTGAGCGGCGTGTAACAATACCGTCTAAGATGAAGATATTGTTGTCGTTATGCTCATCACCCATCAACTGATTTCGAACCGTTTGCTTGATCATGGTAGAAGATAAGAAAATCCATTTTTTATTGGCGCTAACGCTCGCAGCCACGATTGACTCCGTTTTCCCCACACGAGGCATGCCTCTGAGTCCAACTAATTTGTGACCTTCTTGCTTAAAAATTTCTGCCATAAAATCCACCAGCAACCCTAATTCGTCACGCACAAAGCGAAACGTTTTGCGATCGTCAGCATCTCGCTGAATATATCTGCCGTGTCGCACCGCCAATATATCGCGTAGCTTCGGTTCACGGAACTTTGTTACAGCAATCGTATCGATAGTTGATAAAATTTGTTCAAAGCGCTCTAACTGTACGTCATGTTCTGCACGTAACAGCATGCCGCGACGACCTTGATCTACACCATTTATCGTCACGATATTTACTCGCAACATTCCCAGTAGAGAAGCGATGTCGCCAAGCAGACCGGGACGGTTAACTTGGATTTCATATTCAAAATACCATTCTTTCATGCACTATCCGTCCTTTCTCCATATAGAACTTCCTAAAAGCTATACGCGTTAAATTGCTGCTCTCGCGAAAAGTATGCTGCAATAGATAGAGTGTTTGGCTACGTAGGTTGAACGAATGATTTTCACTTGTTGATGTTCCGCAAAACAGCTGTGCTTTCGGGATCAGAGGATATGGGACATGCAACTGGCATGACAGAACATCGCGGTGCCAGTTGCCAAGGGCTCGCGCCATATCTTCTAGGCAACAACGAAAAAAATTACTACCTTCTTACTTAACGAGTTACTTAGCACCGGCACGTCCACGTGCCAGCGCTAAGTAAGAAGCTATGCCCAAAGTGGCCGAAGCGGTGTAAAAAAGTCGGCTTTTTTCATTCAACACCTATAGTTGAAAACCACTTTCTTACGTTTGACATCCTCAGTTAGTATACTAGCTGAATTGTCTTTAACAAAAAAGAGCATATAGTTACGAAAAAGCCTGAAAAGGCCATTATATTAACCAGCCACCATTCACTCGCAACGTTTGACCTGTCATATAATCCGCTTTCCCATTAACTAAAAAATCTACCGCATTCGCTATGTCCTGCGGAGCACCGAGACCAAGTGGAATCTCTTCCTCAATTTCTCGCAACTCTTCTACAGAAAATACAGCATTCATTTTCGTCTGGATAAATCCAGGTGACACGGCATTAACACGTGTTCCTGATGGTGCCATTTCTTTGGCGTACGCTTTCACAAAGGAGAGTTGCGCACCTTTTACAGATGAATACATGGTTTCCATGGAAGCACCTATCTCCCCCCAAATGGAAGAAATAAAGACAACGTAAGATCGATCGTAGCGATGAAAAAATGAAGAAATTGAACGAATCGCTGCGATTGGATTTTTCACATGGACTTGCCATAGTGAATTCATGTCTTGGTCCGATGTATCAATCAACATCTTCATCAGCGATTGACCGCTCGCAACAATAACACACGACGCATCAAAGACGTTGTCAGTAAGCTGCTGCGCACCTTCTTCACTAGCGAAGTCAGCCTGCACTGTTATAAATTCCTGCGCAGGGTAACGTGTTGCCAAGTGTTGGGCGAGTGGAGCCGTCGAATTGGTATTCCAGTGCAAGTATAAAGACCAACCACTCTCTGCCAACTGCTGCGCAATGCTTTCACCAATTTCACCAGATGCCCCTAACAGCACAGCAAACTTTTTCACTCTGTATCCTTTTTCGAAGGCATAATCGTGAAAACAGAATGCTGAGACTCGTGGCTAACCAAAGCAAATGCCTGTTGAAGATCAGCAACTTCTAACTCTTCAAGTACAGGAACTACATCAAACAAGTTCATTTCATTAAATGCGTAATTCGTGAATTGATTCGCAATGTATTCTGGTGAGTTTAATGCTCTTAAGAAAAAGCCGATTTTTTTGCGGCGAACACGATCCAGATCATCTTGTCCAAAAGGCCATTTTTCAACAGCATTTTGAAGCGTGTGTTTAACTTCTTTAATGAACGTTTCGGGTTTATGAGTATCGGAACCAATCAAGGCATAACCAAAGCCGCTTTCTAACGAATAATCAAACGAATAGGATTCATCAATCCAATCATTTTCATACGCTTCGTGATAAAAATCCGATGTGCGTCCAAACAACAATTCATACGCAAGTTGAGCAGCTAGTTCGTGCTTCAACATCTCAGGTCCAATCATATCGAGTTTCTCTGGCTTCAAACCATAGAAAACTTTTGGCTTCTGAACGCTCATTTCTAACACACGTTCTTTAATCGCTACTTCTTTTGGCTCTTGTGGATACATACGTTCGATTTCAGTTGGTTCTGCAAACGTTTTTTGTGCTTGGTCTTCTTTTACTAAAGTCATCATTTGTTCTGCATCCACATTTCCAACGATAAATAAAATCATATTTGATGGATGGTAAAACGTGTTGTAGCATGTATACAAATGTTCTGCTGTGATGTCTTGAATCGATTCCACTGTTCCTGCAATGTCAATTTTAACTGGGTGATTTTTGTACAAGTTTTCGATAATCCCAAAATAAAGACGCCAATCTGGCTGATCGTCGTACATTGTGATTTCTTGTGCAATAATGCCTTTTTCTTTTTCTACCGTTTTTTCTGTAAAGTACGGGCTTTGCACAAAATCCAATAACGTTTTTACGTTTTTGTCAATTTCACCTGTTGCGGAGAATAAATAAGCCGTGCGCGTAAACGACGTAAAGGCGTTTGCTGAAGCGCCTTGTTTGCTAAACTCTTGGAACACGTCGCCTGCTTCTTTTTCGAACATTTTATGTTCTAAAAAGTGCGCGATGCCATCTGGTACTTTAATAGCTTCCGTCTCACCTTGAGGTATAAAATGATTATCAATTGAACCGTATTTTGTAGTGAATGTAGCAAACGTTTTCGAAAATCCTTTTTTCGGCAAAATATAAACGGTTAAACCGTTATCGAGCGTTTCATGAAAAAGTGTTTCACCTAGTTGATCAAATTCAACTTTATGCATTTGTGTCATCCTCCTTACCAGATAGGAAGTAAGTCATTTCTAAAGACAATTCCTCAGCGACTTCTGCAATATCTTCTTTCGTTACGTTTTTCCATTTATTAATCATGTATTCAGGTTCGAAAGACTCTGTCAATTCCATGTACTGATCGTATATTTCAATTTGTCCACGTGCAGAATCTAGTGCTTCTTTTAATTGATTGATGAGCAGCGCTTTTGTCTGATCAAGTTCAACATCTGAAATATTGCCTTTTTTGACTTCTTCTAATTGTTCCAAAACCAAGTTCACAGCTTTTTCTTCTAATTTGGAATCAATGCCTGCTAAAACGAACATCAACCCAAATTGTGAAGCAAAAGAACTGGATACGTAATACGCCATACTTTCTTTTTCACGAATATTTACAAATAGTTTTGAGTGCGCATAGCCACCAAAAACACCATTCATCAATTGCATAACCGGGAATTTTTCGTGACGGAATGTAATGGGTGTAAAGAATGCCATATGCAGTTTGCCTTGCTTCATGTCTTCGTGTTCAAGGACACGTGACTGCTCAGGCTTAACCAATTCCATTGGAGCCACAGCAATTGCTTTTTCGCGATCTTTAAAATGGAAAAATTCACGGATGTATGACGCGATCATTGCCGGCTTTACATCGCCTACTGCATAAATTTCAATTTCATTTTGAGTGAGCATTTCTTGGTATTCAGCAACTAATTGCTCATTCGTAACAGCTTCTACTGCTTGAATCGTGCCGTTTGATGTAATCGAAGCAGGGTGGTTCGGCAAAGCGAGCTCCATCATGCGCTGCTGTGCATAGCGTGTCTTGTCATCAAACACCGATTCAATGCGTTGAACAATCGAATGTTTTTCCCGTATAAAAATAGACTCTTTAAATAAATCATTTTCAACATTAGGTTTGAATAGAACGATGTACATCAAGTTCAGTACTTTCTCAAGTACACCTTTTTCAGAAAGGTATTGATCATTAACCGTTTCAACATTCAAGGTTACTACATGTTCGTTGCCTCGTTTTGAGGAATCTATGTAAAGAGAAGTTCCATAAAGATCATCCAATACCATACGAAGTGCAGTGTGCGAAGGATAAACCTCGTTACTATGCTGCAAAACATTTGCCAAAATCGAGCGGGCAGACGCTTTTTCCTCCGTCAGTTTATCTTTAAATTTGATTGAAAAATTTATCGTTTTAAACTGTGTCGTTTCATTAACGTGTACATTCACGCCTTTAGCGATATTAATGGTTTCAAACATGTAGAATCCCCTCTCGTCGTTCATATCTTAACTATACCGAACTTTTTCCGTTAATTGCAAATAAAGAAAAGCGCAGGTACTAAATACTAACCGTATTTATGTGCATAAAAAAAGAGCCGTCGCAACTGACGGCTCTTTTGAAAGTCTTATCGTTGTCCTTTAATGTAAGGTTTACCATTGGCTAACGGTGCATTGGCACGGCCAATAAAGCCAGCTAACGCGATAATTGTTAAGACATACGGCAAGATTAACAAGAAGACGTTTGGAATTTCTGAAATATACGGAATGCGCGAACCGACAATACTTAATGATTGAGCAAACCCAAAGAACAAAGCAGCTCCCATAGCCCCAAGTGGATGCCATTTCCCAAAAATCATCGCAGCTAACGCCATAAATCCTTGTCCGTTAATCGTTGCATGTCCAAAATCATTTGTAATGGTTTGCGAATAAATGGCACCACCGACACCTGCTAAAGCTCCAGAAATCATAACGGCCACATAACGCATTCTTGTAACGTTGATCCCCATGGTATCTGCGGCCATCGGATGTTCCCCAACTGCGCGAAGGCGCAAGCCAAAAGGTGTTTTGTAAATGACAAACCATGCCACAAACGCTACCGCAATCGCAAAGAATGAGGTATTGTATACCGATTTAAAGAATAAAGGTCCAATAACTGGAATATCTGATAAAAACGGTACGTTATATCGTGAAAAACGTTCTGTGATGAAATCGGTTTGTCCTTTTCCAAAAATACTTTTCACTAAGTAAATTGACAATGCTGCTGCTAACAAGTTAATAGCAACCCCAGAGACTACTTGGTCCGCGCGGAACGAAATTGATGCAACCGCGTGCAAGAGTGACAAGAGTAATGCCGCTAGCATTGCCGCGACCAACGCAAGCCACGGTGTCGCTCCGCCAAATGTATCCGCGAACAATAAGTTAAATAAGATTCCGACAAAAGCGCCGATGACCATCAATCCTTCGAGACCGATGTTCACAACCCCTGATTTTTCCGAAAAGACGCCGCCAATCGCCACTAAAATAAGTGGCGCAGCATAGAAAATCGCTGAAGGAACGATGAAATATAGAACGTCAAGGAAACTCATATTACTTCGCCTCCTTCTTCTTAGCTGCTGCACGGAGCAACAGCAAACGAATAATGTAACCAGATGCTACAAAGAAGATAATCACTGCAATAACAATTTCAACAATTTCAATTGGAATACCGGCCGCATTTGGCATATTTAACGCTCCGTATTTTAGCGAGCCAAACAACGTAGCACCAAATACCACACCCAGTGGCGTATTCAATCCAAGTAACGCTACTGCAATCCCGTCAAAACCGATGCCGGTAAAGCCACCTTTTGATGACACATACTCAAATGTTCCAAGGGCTTCCATTGCACCTGCAAGTCCAGCAAACGCACCGGAAATAACCATAGCCAAAATGATGTTTTTATTGACATTCATCCCTGCATATTGAGAAGCGTTTTGGTTAAAACCAACTGCTTTTAGTTCAAAGCCCAGTGTAGTTTTTTCTAAAATAAACCACATAACACCCACCATCGCCAAGGCAATAATGATTCCGTAATGTAAACGAGAGAAATCCGTCAGTTCTTCTAAAAAATCAGAACGTAAAGAAGCACTTGCAAAAATATTTTCCGTACGGTCACCACCATCAGAAACTGTACGAATTAATGCATTGGATACGTGTAAAGCAATATAGTTCATCATAATTGTGACGATTACTTCATGAACATGAAATTTTGCTTTTAACAGTCCCGGTACAAATCCCCATAATGCGCCAGCTACCGCTGCAGCTAAAATGGCTAGAGGCAAATGAATAATTTTTGGCAATTCTACTGCTACGCCTACATATGCTGCTGCAAACCAGCCAACAATCAATTGTCCTTCAACACCAATATTAAAAAGCCCTGAACGAAACGCAAATGCTACCGCAAGACCTGCTAGTAGATAAGGAGTGATTTGTCGAACCGTTTCACCTATTGTATACAAGTCTCCAAAAATCCCGTTCCACAGAGCAGCATAGCCTTCAAGTGGATCGTAACCACTTACTAGCATAATCACCGCTCCGACCAAGAGGCCTAAAATAACGGAAATGACGGGGACCAGAATATTCGTCGCTCTATTCGACATGCTGATTCTCACCTTTCTTCGTCAAATCCTGTTGCTTTTTATCGACTGTATGACCCGCCATTAACAAGCCTAGTTCTTGCTCAGTAGTACTTTCTGGTATTACAATATCCACGATTTCACCGTCGTGAATAACCGCAATACGATCTGAAACGTTCATCACTTCATCCAACTCGAACGAAATCAACAAAACTGCCTTACCGTTATCACGTTGTTCAATCAACCGACTATGAATAAATTCAATTGCACCTACGTCCAATCCCCTGGTCGGTAATGCCGCAATCAGTAAATCAGGGTCACGATCAACTTCTCGGCCAATAATAGCTTTTTGTTGATTTCCTCCGGATAAGGATCTTGCCAATTCCGACGGCCCTTGAGTGCGGACATCAAAATCTTTTATAATTTGCAAGGCTTTTTCATTAATCTTGTCGTAGTCAATAATGCCCGACTTGGAAATAGGTTTTTTATAATAGGTTTGAAGTGAAATATTATGCCCTATCGGAAAATCCAATATGAGTCCGTGCTTATGGCGATCTTGAGGAATATGTCCAACGCCCGATTCTGTTACTTTTCGCGGTTTCATATTGGTAACATCTTTGCCATTGAGAGAAATGGTCCCACTTTTCACTTTACGAAGACCCGTAATTGCCTCGATCAGTTCAGATTGTCCGTTGCCATCAATTCCGGCAATCCCCATAATTTCACCTTTGCGAACGTTCAGATTCAAACTTTTAACTTTATCAATTCCGCGGTAATCTTGAACAACTAAATTTTTAATATCCAAAATTTCTTCACCCGGGAAAGCTTCTCCTTTTACCGTGGTAAATTCCACTGCGCGACCGACCATTAATGAGGCAAGGTCGTTCGGATTGGTTTCTGATGTAGTAACTGTGCCAATTCCCTTACCTTTTCGAATAACTGTTACGCGATCAGAAACATCCATAATTTCTTTTAGTTTATGCGTAATCAAAATAATCGACTTGCCCTCAGCTACTAATCGTTTCATAATTTGAATCAATTCAAGAATTTCCTGAGGTGTTAATGAAGCTGTTGGCTCATCAAAAATCAAAATCTCGGCTCCACGATAAAGCGTTTTCAGTATTTCTACACGTTGCTGCATTCCCACCGATATGTCTTCAATGATAGCGTTTGGATCTACATTCAAACTGTATTGCTCTGATAAGGCTTGAACTTTTTTAGCGGCGTCTTTTTTATTGGTAATTCCGTATTTAGTTGGTTCGCTTCCCAAAATAATGTTTTCGGTAACAGAAAAATTTTCGACTAGCATAAAATGCTGGTGGACCATGCCAATTCCGAGATCGTTAGCTATATTCGGATTAGAAATATCGACTTTTTTACCATGAACCCGAATTTCTCCACCTTCTGGCTGATACAGACCGAATAAGACGTTCATCAAAGTCGATTTACCCGCACCATTTTCTCCTAATAATGCATGAATTTCTCCCTTTTCCAGTTGCAGCGTAATGTTGTCATTGGCGACAAATGTACCGAACTCTTTACGGATATTCAGCATTTCGATTACATATTCCACTGTTGTCACTCCCTCAAAATCGCTGACTTCTTTTAAATTCATTAATTAATTAATACATGAAAGGCTTCTGTTGCAAAAAGCCTTTCATCTATTAATTTCTAGCTTGTAGACAAAAAAAATCATAAAGACCGGTCAAACCGGTCTTTATGATGACCGTGCTACAAAATAGCTATTACTTTACTGTTTCTGGAACTTCAATGTCACCATCGATTACTTGTTTTTGGAATTCTTCAATTTTCTTCATTACATCTTCAGGGATTGCTCCACGTGAATCAGCAAGACCTACACCTTCATCAGCTAAACCATAAGTAACTGTTTCGCCACCTGGGAATTCGCCTGCCATCGCTTGTTCAGAAATGTTGATAACGGCTGTATCCACACGTTTTAATACCGAAGTTAAAGTAACGTTAGCGTCACCAGTTTGACCTTCATCGTATTGGTCAGCATCTACGCCAATAACCCAAATATTGTCATCAGGATTTGCTTCTTTACGTTCTTTTGCTTCAGTGAATACGCCATTTCCTGTACCGCCAGCTGCGTGGAAAATGATATCTGCACCAGCAGAGTACATACGGTTAGCAGTTGTTTTACCTAATTCCGCTTTATCAAAAGCTCCTGTGTATTGAACATCGACTTTAATTGAATCGTCTACTGCTGCAACGCCTTCAAGGAATCCTGCTTCAAAACGCTCGATTACTGGAATTTCCATTCCACCGACAAAACCGATTTTTTTCGTTTCTGACATTAGAGCTGCTGCTACACCCGCAAGGAATGCGCCTTCTTGTTCTTTAAACAAGACACTTGCAACGTTTGGAGCGTCTACTACTGCATCAACGATTGCAATTTGAGCTTCTGGCTGCTGTTCAGCAATTTCTTTTACAGCACCTTCCATTAGGAAACCAATACCGTACACGACGTCAAAATCACGACGGATTAAGTTGTTCAAGTTGGTGTTGTAATCTGCATCAGATGCAGATTGAAGATAGTCAAAACCGCCATCGCCTTTTTTAAGACCATTTTCTTCGCCAAATTGTTGTAGCCCTTCCCAAGCAGATTGGTTAAAGGATTTATCATCTACTCCACCAACATCTGTAACCATCGCTACTGAGAAATCAGCTGTTTCTTCTCCGCCTTTTCCTTCATCAGTCTTGTCAGCTGTTGTGTCTTCGTCGCTTCCGCAAGCAGCTAGCATTGTACCAGCAGCTAGCATTAATGATAAACCTAAACCAAATTTACGTTTCGTCAATGTAATAACCCCCAAGGTTTTTTTGATATTAGCAGGAATTTGCTGTTTTACACACGTTTTCGAACTACATGGAAACTGAATTTATCAGCTCTAAAGTAATTCTTTGAATAAAGCACCAATCGATCGTCCTCATCGTAGTGGAGCTGTTTTAAAACAAGTAATGCTGTTTCCGGTTCACATTCTAAAATTGGCGAAGCCTCTTCATGATAACCAGTCGGATCGATAAACGTTACCGCATAGGAAATATGAATGTCCCCTGTTTCTTCAATCGCCTTAAAAATGGAACTTTCAGTACGTCCTAAAAAATCTGTAGGCAAATACGCAGCAGGAACCTTGTCTATGCAATAGACGACTGGATCTCCATTTGCCGTACGAACGCGTTCAATCGTAATAACAGTATCGTCGGCGGTGCAGTGAAAGCGCTTCATATCTTCTTCAGAAGAAAGGTTCTCCGACGTGCTCAAGTAGATTGCGCCGGGTTCCATTCCTGCCTGACGGATCATATCGGAAACACTTGTCAATTGTTCAATCCCTGAAGAAAATAGGGGTTTTGAATTGACAAATGTTCCAACTCCGTGGCGTCTGATGATAATATTATCTTCTTCCAACAACCGTAGCGCTTCTCGCAAAGTCGCACGGCTGACTCCAAGTGTTTTTGACAATTCAAATTCCGACGGCAACTTCTCTTTTTCTTTGTAGACGCCTGCAGCAATATCCTGCTTCATTCGATCAATCACTTGAAGATACAATGCACGATGATCTGATTTAATGGTCATCCGATTCACCACCTATGATAGAGATCAGACATCTGATGTAAAACATTCCTACTAATCAAAATTACTATACCACTTATTAGATACGAAATAAATAGCAATTTGTCGAATTCAGCGAATTTTCGCATCACAGCCATCTTAAATAGTGATCATTTTATCACAAAAACCTTCGAATACTTCAATATTCTTCCTGCTTTGGAACTAATACAGTCCGTGGCTTACTACCTTCATAAGGTCCAACCACACCACGCTGCTCCATTTGGTCTATAATTCTAGCGGCTCGAGAATAGCCGACACGGAAGCGGCGCTGCAACATTGACACGGATGCTGTCTGCATTTCTGTAACGAGTTGCACGGCATCATCATAAATTTCATCTGTTTCTTCATCTATTTTCGTTTCATCGATTTCACTCGGAATCATATCTTCTTGGTATTGGGCCTTTTGCTGTTCAATAACAAAGTCAACAATTTTTTCAACTTCTGAATCCGATAAAAATGCCCCTTGAACGCGCACAGGTTTTGATTGACCCGCTCCAAGAAAGAGCATATCTCCACGTCCAAGTAATTTCTCAGCTCCACCCATATCGAGAATTGTTCGCGAATCAATAGATGAGGACACCGCAAAAGCAATACGCGACGGAATATTCGCCTTAATAACGCCTGTAATGACGTTAACACTTGGACGCTGTGTCGCTATGATTAAGTGAATCCCAGCAGCGCGCGCCATCTGTGCTAGACGTGTAATCGCATCTTCTACTTCATTTGAAGCAACCATCATCAAATCCGCTAATTCGTCGACGATGACTACAATAAAGGGTAATTTCGGATGCTTGTCTTCATTTTCCTCATTGAAAACACGAACATATTCGTTATAGCCTTCAATATTACGTGTCCCTGTATGTGAAAAGAGTTCATATCTTCTTTCCATTTCCGAGACGATTTTCTTTAACGCTTGTGCTGCTTTTCGTGGATCCGTTACCACAGGCGCTAACAGATGCGGAATCCCATTATAAACGTTCAATTCGACCATTTTCGGATCGATCATCATCATTTTCACTTCATGGGGCTTAGCGCGCATAATAATACTTGTGATAATGCCGTTAATGCACACCGATTTCCCGCTACCCGTCGAACCAGCAACTAGTAGATGTGGCATTTTATTTAATTCGGTCATCACCGCTTGTCCTGTCACATCTCTGCCTAAAGCGAATAATAGTTTGGCATCCGGCTTGTTGTTCTCTTCTGATTCTAATACTTCACGCAAGCTAACTATTGAAACTTCCGAGTTTGGCACTTCGATACCGATTGCTGATTTACCTGGAATGGGTGCTTCAATTCGAATATCACGTGCAGCTAAAGCTAACGCCAAATCATCATGCAAACTAACTATTTTACTTACTTTCACACCGGTATCCGGCAACACCTCATATTTTGTCACTGCTGGTCCTAAATGCACTTGTGTCACTTTTGCCCGCACACCAAAACTTTGGAACGTTTTTTCGAGTTTTTTAGCATTTTTTTGTATGCCTGAATATTCTCCGCTTTGGTCGTGATGCGGCGGCAGGGTCAACAAGCTAAGAGGCGGCAGCTGATATTCTTCATTTTCTAGTTCTTCTGCCGTCGATAGTAACTGAACGTCTTCTGTTTTCATTTCCTTAGCAGGCTGTTGTGGTGCCTCGGTCTGTCTCGGTTTCACATTTTCGGTAAAGGCTGAAATAATCGGCTCTTGTTGTTTTGGTCGGTATAGAAGATCTTCTTGTTCATCCTCTTCTTCATAAGCCAATGATTCATTGATTTCTACTACTTGTTCAGGCTCCGACTTTTTACGCGGAGTGCGTACTTTTTTGGGTTTGGCCTGTTGGAAACGATTCATTAACGCATCGATAGCCGGACGCGCACTCGGTATTTTTTCTGCAATAAACGGTGCGGCTGCTTTTCCCGTTAAAATAATCGCCCCGATCGACAGTAAAATAATTGCGACAATCCATGTGCCAGCTGTATCAACTAACACATGCAAGAGTGCGTACAACAGCGCACCAATGAGGCCACCTCCAGTTGCCAAATAACTATTCCAAATAGTGCCCGTCATTTTTGTTGTACGAATTGTTTCATCGATGACATTTGATGAAGTAATCGGCAAAATAGTGCCAGCTGCCCAGATTAAATGACAGATTAGCAAAATACCAATTAAGACAAATGCAGAACCAAATGCCACTTTCATTCTTGGCTTTGGCCATTTCCGCTTGACCATCACATAAATCGCCAGATAGATAAGCACTAACGGTAGTAGAAAGGCCATATAGCCCACTAAAAACTCGGCCATATTGTAAAACATTTTGCCAATAACCCCGAGCTGGAATGTCATCAATATCGCAACCCCTACTAATACTAAGCCAATCACTTCATAAGCAATCATTGGCATGGGCTGTCTCTTTCTATTTTTAGACTTTGTTTTAGGTTTTACTTTTGCTCTCGCTTTGGATTTCGCTTTCGTCGTTGCACGAGCCCTGTTCATTGCAATCCCTCATTTCTTTCATAATCGAAAAAGGATTTCCGCCGATTAAATCGGTATGGAAATCCTTCTACTTTTTTCTTAGTATTCCATAATAATTGGGATAATCATTGGACGACGTTTTGTTTGTTGGAACAAGTAAGAATTCAATGTATCACGAATTTCTTGTTTAATATTGTTCCACTCGAATGCGTCTCTCGTAACGTATTTTTCAACGACTTTTCGAACAAGTCTTGTCGATTCTTCCATCAATTCCTCTGATTCACGAACATAGACAAAGCCGCGTGAAATCATTTCCGGACCCGATGCAATTTTCTTTTCTTTGCGGTTTAACGTAACCACGACGATAAAAATACCATCTTGCGACAATAATTTACGATCACGTAGAACGATGTTTCCTACGTCGCCAATGCCGATTCCATCGATTAAGACGTTTCCAGCAGTAACACGTCCACTCATCCGAACTTTGCCGCCTTTGTATTCGACGATGTCCCCTTTGTCAGCAATAAAGATCTCAGACTTATGCAACCCAACTTGTTGAGCTAATTTAGAGTGCGCGATTAGCATTTTGTATTCACCTTGAATCGGAATGAAATACTTAGGCTTCATCATATTGAGCATCATTTTCAAGTCTTCTTGACTACCATGTCCTGAGACGTGGACTTTCTTACTTGCAGTTAATACGTTTGCACCGGCTTTTGCCAGTTTGTTCATTGTTTGGAACATAGGAACTTCCATACCGGGTGATGGTGTGAATGTAATTAATACTGTGTCGGTTTCTTTAATTTTAACGTCTTTGTGTTGTTTACGAACCATTTTGTCCAAGGCTTCCAGTGGTTCGCCTTGGTTACCTGTAACGATAATCACAACTTCGTCATCACGGTAGTTTTCCAAATCTTTTAAGGAGATTACAACATCTTCATGAACGGTCAAATAGCCAAGACGCAATCCAACTTCATAACTATTTTCAAGACTTCTACCAGCTACCGCTACTTTTTTACCTGTAGTTGCTGCGCTATCAAATACTTGCTGAATACGAATAAAGTTTGATGAATACAGAGATACCAGTACACGCCCTTCTGCAGCTAGGAATGCTGATAAAATATGATCAGCAACCACGATTTCAGAAGTTGTGTACCCTGGACGCTCAGCTTCAGTTGAATCAGACAACAGCATTAAAACGCCGTCTTCTCCAAGTTTCGCCATTTTTGCGATATCTGGCTTGTAACTTCCTTTAGCCGACTGATCAAATTTAAATTCACCCGTATGCACAATGGCACCTTCTGATGTGTGGAAGACGATTCCAAGTGCATCAGGAATACTATGTGTCGTATGGAAAAACGTTACATGTGTTTTATCAAAGTTCATCCGGCTTTTATTGGTCACTTCAAAAAACTTCACATGTTTTAAAGAGCCTTGTTCTTTAATATGTTCTTTAGCTAACGCAATTGTTAATTTCGATCCATAAACTGGTGCTTGAATCTTTTTCATTAGATAAGCGATTGATCCAATCGCATCTTCATGACCGTGAGTCAGAAAAACTCCCTTTACACGGTCTTTGTTCTCTTCTAGGAATGTCATATCCGGAATGACGATGTCAACACCCAGCATCTCATCTTCTGGGAACATCAATCCGCTATCTACAACAAATAAATCTTCATCAATTTCTATTACATACATTGCTTTGCCGATTTCGCCGACGCCGCCTAAAGGGATAACTCTTATTACTTCATTTTTAATTTTACTCAATTTATTTCCTCCTAAAATTCACCCGTACGCATCCATAGACTTCATTATACGGGAATGACCGGAAACAGTCCAAAGAAAAAAACAAACCGAGGATGATCGGCTTGTTTTAGGGGTCTGTAACTTCTATCAAATAACATTTTCTTCGATTAGCGCTTCAGCAATCTGAACAGAATTCAAGGCTGCCCCTTTAACTAGATTGTCTGCAACTATCCACAAATGAAAGCCATTTGGATTGTCTAAATCCTGACGAATACGTCCGACAAACACTTCGTCTAGGCCCGCAGCCATTAATGGCATGGGATAAATTTGATTTGATGGGTCATCCATCAATTCAACACCTGGTGCGTCTTTAATCGCTTGTTTAACCTGTGCGATAGTCGCTGCACGCGATAGTTCTACATACACTGATTCGGAGTGGCCTGTGACTACTGGCAGACGTACACACGTGGCTGCTACGGCTAAAGAATCGTCATGCATAATTTTTTTAGTTTCATTGATCATTTTCATTTCTTCTAATGTATAACCATTATCAGCAAATTGATCAATCTGGGGAATCACATTAAAGGCAATCGGGTAATGATTTTTTGCCGATTTAACTGGTAGCATTTCGGCTTGTGCATCTTTTGCGTGGTCAAAATCAGCTGCCTGTGCTTTTAATTCGTTAATTGCACCGATGCCTGCTCCAGAAACAGCTTGATAAGTCGAAACTACAACTTTGGTCATTCCAAACTGTTCTTTTAACGGTTGCAACGCACAAACCATTTGGATCGTTGAACAGTTTGGATTGGCAATGATTCCTTTGTGAAGACCCAGATCGCTTTTGTTTACCTCTGGCACAACTAATGGCACGTCTTTGTCCATTCGGAATGCGCTGGTGTTATCAATAACAATCGCTCCTCGTTTAACGGCTTCAGGTGCAAATTTCTCTGAAATACTGCCACCTGCGCTGAACAATGCAATGTCTATCCCTTTAAACGATTCAGGTTTCGCTTCTTGAACTGTAAAAGTTTTCCCTTTAAACTCAATTTCTTTTCCGGCAGAACGGCTCGAAGACAAAAAGACAATATCTTTTATCGGGAAATCCCGTTTTTCCAATTGCTCTTTCATTTGCTGGCCAACTGCTCCAGTTGCTCCCATAATTGCTACGTTATACGTTTTCACAATATTCGCTCCTTCAATGATGATTTGAATTATTGTAACATAATTTAGTCTGCTAAAGGAATAGAAAACACAAAAAAGCTTCCTTAAACTAAAGAAGCTTCAGACTGTAGACAAAGTCTTATTAAACTGAATAGTAATGCATAATTTCCAACTGGGCTGGCCACTTCGCTTTCCGTGGGCTCAGCTTCAGCCTCCTCGTCACTGACGTTCCTGCGGGGTCTTCAGCTTTCGCTGTCCCACAGGAGTCTTCGTGGACCAGCCCAGTTGAAGGCTTCTTACTACGAACAACGTGAGATTCTTTAGTGCGCTTCACCGTATAAATAACGTGTTAAAAGCTTTTTGCCTACTCACTCTAGGATTCGGAGCACCTAGTGACGAAGGGCAAAGATATGCTCCTGCATCGCTGCGCTAGCTTCGTCGCAAAGCCACTGCCCGAAGTCCCTTCGGTCACTGACTTTCCTGCGGAAAAACGAAGGGATGAGACCCCGCAGGAGCTTGCGACGAGGAGGCTCAGCGCGGAGTCCGCGGAAAGCGTCCACTAGGTGCGGAGAATCCCACATGCATACAAAAAATGAGTAACTATTCTTTTGTCTACAAGCTGAAGCTTACTTAAACTAAGGAAGCTTCTTTCGGACGAATAATAGAAACAGCGGGTGCTTCTATCAGAATTTCTAACAGGTCCACTACTTTTTCGAGTGATACTTGGTCAATTTGTGTTAACACTTCTTCGTAAGTTTGATGTTTTCCTAGCAGCAATTCATGTCTGCCATTGCGGCTCATGCGTGCGCTCGTACTTTCAAGCCCAAGCATCAAACTGCCTTTTAACTGTTCTTTAGAGTCTGTGACCTCTTGTTCTGTAATACCACCATTTTTTAATTCTTTAAGTAAGCTTAAAATGACTTGTTGCATTTCAGCCATTTGCTCATCTGAAGTTCCTCCGTAAATCGCCAAAGTTCCGTGGTCGGAATATGCCGAATGATAAGAGAAAATAGAGTAAGCTAAACCCCGTTGTTCTCTAATTTCTTGGAACAGTCTCGAAGACATAGATCCCCCGATAATATTGTTTAACACTGTAATGTTATAAATATCTGGATCGTTTAAAGATAAGCCCGGATAACCAAGGCATAAATGACCTTGTTCCGTTTCTTTATTTTTTAAGGAATAGCCAGACGTGAAATTAGGAAGTTCATACTTTTTAGGGCTTTCTTCTTTTTCAAAAAGCCCAAATAACGTTTCAATCTTCTCAATTAAGGCCGGAGTAATATTACCTGCTACTGACACTACAGTATTCGCTGGTGTGTAGTGGCGGTCCATATAATCGCGAATTTTCTCTGGTGTAAATTTTGCTAATGTTTCAGCAGTTCCAAGTATGGGTGCACCAATGGAATTTTCGGGATACATCACACGCCAAAGTTGCTCATGAACATCATCGTCAGGCATATCTTCTGTCATGCTGATTTCTTCAAGAATAACTTGACGTTCTTTATCAAACTCTTCAGGGTCCATTTGTGAGTGGAAAAACATATCTGCTAGCACGGTTACTGCGTGTTCTGCATGATGATCTAATACTTTGGCATAGTAGCATGTATATTCTTTTGAGGTATAAGCGTTGATGTCGCCGCCAATACGATCAAATTCACGAGCAATTTCTTTAGCTGTTCGTGACTCCGTACCTTTAAACAGCATATGTTCGATAAAATGGGTAATGCCATTTTCTTCTGGCAATTCGTCTCGGGATCCGTTGTTCACAAAGACACCCATTGCGATAGAATGAAAATGCGGGATATGTTCGGAAACAATGCGCAATCCATTTTTGCAAGTCTGTGTAGTCACCATGTGCATGTTCCTCCTCATAGTAAAAAATTGCCGACAAAGTCGGCAATTTCCGTATGGTTAACTTTATTCTTGGTCTTGTTTTTCAGCAGCTTCTTTTTGTTCTTTTAAAACAATCTTACGTGACAAGTTTACACGGCCTTGACGGTCAATTTCAATTACTTTGACTTGAATGATTTGATCCATTTTCAAAACGTCTTCTACTTCTTTGGTCCGTTCTTCTTGGATTTCAGAAATATGAAGAAGACCGTCTTTGCCAGGGAACAATTCAACAAATGCACCGAACTTCTCAATTCGCTTCACTTTGCCTTCGTAATATTCGCCGACTTTCGCCTCGCGAACGATGTTTTCAATCATTGCTTTCGCTTTCGCGTTCATTTCTTCATCAACAGATGAAATGAAGATTGTACCGTTTTGTTCGGTATCAATCTTAACGCCCGTTTCATCAATGATTTTGTTGATCACTTTACCACCAGGTCCAATAACATCGCGGATCTTGTCTGGGTTGATCTTCACCATGATAATTTTCGGTGCATATTTAGAAAGAGTTGTTCTTGGTTCAGCAATCGTCGCAAGCATGGATTCCAGAATATGAATACGACCGATTTGAGCTTGTGCCAATGCCTCTTCCAGAATTTCACGAGAAAGACCATCGATTTTAATGTCCATTTGAAGAGCAGTAATGCCTTTTGCAGTACCCGCTACTTTAAAGTCCATATCGCCAAGATAATCTTCCATTCCTTGAATGTCAGAAAGAACGGTATAGTTTTCGCCTTTTTTCACTAGACCCATTGCAATACCTGCAACTGGAGCAGTTAAAGGTACACCTGCATCCATCATCGCAAGTGTTGACGCACAAATACTTGCTTGTGAAGTTGAACCATTCGATTCAAGTACTTCTGCAACAAGACGAATTGTGTAAGGGAAATCTTTTTCGTTTGGAATAACCGCTTCTAATGCACGTTCACCAAGTGCCCCGTGACCGATTTCGCGGCGTCCTGGTCCACGAAGGAATCCAGTTTCACCAACCGAGAACAACGGGAAGTTGTAATGATGCATAAAGCGTTTTGTATCTTCAATGCCAAGGCCATCAATAATTTGAACATCGCCTAATGCACCTAGTGTACAAATACTCATCGCTTGCGTTTGTCCACGAGTAAATAATCCTGAGCCGTGTGTGCGGTTAAGAACACCGACTTCAGAAGACAATGGACGAATTTCAGAAGGTCCACGGCCATCCGGACGAATTTTTTCGTCTGTAATTAGGCGGCGAACTTCTTCTTTGACCATTTTATCAAGAATTTGGCCAGCTTGCTTCTTAACTGCATCTTCTGACTCTTCATATGCAGCCATTGCACGTGCTTTAACTTCATCTATTGCTTCGTTGCGCGCTTGTTTTTCGTTAATTTGAACAGCAGCGTTTAAGTCAGTTTCCACAGCTTCTTTAATAGAAGATGTCAATTCTGCATCTAATTCATACAATTTGATATCTGTTTTTGCTTTACCAACTTCTGCAGCAATCTGTTCTTGGAAAGCGATCAATTTCTTGATTTCTTCGTGACCGAACATAATAGCTTCTAAAATGATTTCTTCAGAAACTTCTTTTGCTCCTGCTTCAACCATGTTGATCGCATCTTTTGTACCAGCTACGATCAAGTTAATCGAGCTTTGCTCAAGTTGTTCATTTGTTGGGTTGATGATGTATTGTCCGTCGATTAACCCAACAATGACTCCAGCAATCGGTCCACCAAAAGGAATATCTGAGATCATTAATGCAAGTGAAGAACCGAACATTGCAGCCATTTCTGACGGGCAATCCTGATCGACAGACATAACCATTGAAATCACTTGGACTTCGTTACGGAAACCATCCGGGAATAGTGGACGGATCGGACGATCGATTAAACGACTTGTTAACGTCGCTTTTTCAGATGGACGGCCTTCACGTTTAATGAAACCACCAGGAATTTTACCGACAGCGTAAAGACGTTCTTCGTAGTTAACAGTCAACGGGAAAAAATCTAAAGGTTTCGGCGTTTTTGATGCAGTTGCCGTAGATAAAACTGCTGTATCGCCATAACGGATTAATGCTGCTCCGTTTGCTTGTTTTGCTAATTGACCGACCTCAACTTGCAACTCGCGGCCAGCCCAATCAAGTGTGTAAACTTTTTTTGTTTGCTCCATATTATCGAGCTCCTCTCTCTTACCGTATATCTATATACTGTATGTATCTACTAGTAGTGTATCAAAAAGGCATCCAATGTGCGATGCGATAAATTAAAGTTTAATCCATAAAGAAAAAGCGGGACGAATCCCGCTTTTACTGTTTACTATTAACGGCGTAGGCCAAGTCTTGCGATTAACTCGCGGTAGCGAGCTACTTCGTTTTCACGTAAGTATTTTAGCAAGTTACGACGGCGTCCAACCATTTTGAATAGACCACGACGTGAGTGATGATCTTTTTTGTGAGTACGTAAGTGCTCATTCAAGTTGTTGATGTCTTCTGTAAGAATAGCGATTTGAATATCTGCAGACCCAGTATCTGTGTCGTGCACTTTGTATTCGCTAATCAATTCATTTTTGCGTTCTTGAGTGATTGCCATACTGTTTCCACCTCCTAATTTCTGATATCCCCTATTACCGAGCAAACGTTGGTGATTCGAATTGCCAAGCAACGGTTTGTACTTTCAGTACTCATAAATAATAGCATAAGACTTTTTCAAAATCAACCGTACGAGTTAATTTGTCCCTGCAAAAAACTGTTCAGCTGTTAATTTATCCGATTGAATCTGTGCTTTCAATTCGTCAATCCCTGAAAATTTTTGCTCATCCCGGATCCGTTCATACCACTCGACTTCTACCATTTCCCCGTAAATGGATTTATCGAAATGAAGAATATGGACCTCGATTACTTGTTTTTTTACATCTGGATCATTGAAGGTAGGCTTGTAACCAATATTGCAGACACCATTATATAGCTGTCCTTGCACCTGAATTTTCACCGCATAGACCCCGCGGCTCGGTACGATTGCACCAAGCTCTGGCTCCACGTTAGCTGTCGGAAATCCAATCGTACGGCCTCGCTTGTCGCCATTAACTACAGTACCCAGAACTCTGAACGGTCGACCAAGCAACTGGCATACTTTTCCGGTTTCGCCTTGCTTTAATAATTCACGAATACGGGTCGAACTGATTTTCTCGTCACTTTCTTCTAACTTCTCCGCAACGGTTACGTCATAATGACCCTTGCTCATTAGTTTCATCAATGCCATATCGCCTTTTCCTTTGCTACCAAAAGAAAAATCGAATCCAGCTGTCACGTGTTTTACTTGAAGGTTTTTAACGAAAATTTCGATAAATTCCTGTGGCGTCAATTTAGCAAATTCAGAAGTAAAGCGGACGATAAAACAATAATCCACGTCCATCTCCTCTAAGATATCCATTTTTTGCTGCATAGGTGTAATATAAAAGACTTCTTCTTTTCTTCCGCCCAATACAAGCGATGGATGAGGATCAAAAGTCATGACTGCTGACTTTATATTTTTTTGGTGAGCTTGTTTGATGGCTTCTCCTATGACGCGTTGATGTCCTTTATGTACACCATCAAAAAAACCTAACGCCAGGGAGATTGGTCCAGTTTCACTATCTGGTTTTACATGGTTCGGGTAATTCAAATGAATAATTTCCATATTACACCTCGTCTGCTGTCGGAAAACCGAACATTTTTTCAGGTTTCATTTTATCCGCTTTTTCAGGGTGATTTTTATAGAGTGCCACTGGCTGCCCCTTGTAGGTTAAAGCTACAAAACCCATTTCATCTAGTATGGCGTGGCGCGCTAACACTTGACCATTTTTCACAGCAAAAACTTGTTGCTGTTCAATTTCCAAAAACGGAAACGCACTTAGGCCATAACTCAACGGTTTTAAAATATCATCCATATGCCCATTTTGAGCAAGTTCAGCCACTTCAGCAAGTGTTACACAATCTTTTTCACTAAATTTCCCTGATTCTGTGCGTGTTAGTCTCGACATATGCGCAGGATAACCTAGCGCTTCCCCAATTTGCACGGCCAATGTCCGAATATAAGTTCCTTTGCCACAACGGATGCGAATATTAAAGCTAATTTTTTCACCGATCCATCGCTGATCGTCATCAAGCAATTCAATCGAATCAATGCTCACAATTCGTTCAGGTCGCTCAACCGGAATTCCTTGACGGGCATATTCGTATAATTTTTTGCCATTTACTTTGACTGCTGAATACATCGGTGGAATTTGTTTAATGTTACCGGTCAGCTGCAGCAAAACTTCTGCCACTTGCGCTCGCGTAATCACTTTTTCAGAAGCATCTGTCTCAACTGTTTCACCTGTAGCATCTTCTGTATCTGTTGAGTAGCCAATTGTCACTTCAGCTTCATAGGTCTTGCCTTGGTCCGTAATATATTCAGCCACTTTGGTCGTGTTTCCGATACAAATCGGCAATACCCCATCCACTTCAGGGTCTAGTGTGCCGGTATGTCCTACTTTTTTTGTTTGAAGAATTTTTCTGAGTTTAAAAACACAATCATGGGAAGTCATTCCTTTTTCTTTCCATAATGGTAAAATTCCATTTAGCGCCATTTTGTTGATCTCCTTTGCTTGATGCCAAAAAAAGCCTGCTATCTACAATAGACAGCAGGCTTTGATTTCAATCTTCTTTTGGTTCTTGAATACCACGCAATAACGTATCAATTCGATTGCCGTACGCAACCGATGAATCGATTTCAAAAGACAATTCAGGAGTTTTACGGAGACGGATCCGCTGTCCAATTTCGGAGCGAATAAATCCTTTTGACTTCGTCAACCCAAGCAATGTCTGTTCTTTTGCATGGTCTTCGCCTAATACGCTGATGTATACAGTTGCCTGCTGGAGATCTCCTGTAACTTCAACATCTGTTACAGTGACAAATCCGATACGTGGATCTTTCAGTTTTCGACTGATGATATCACTAAGCTCTTTTTTCATCTGCTCAGCTACACGATTCGCGCGCATTGTCATTGATGGTCCACCTCGTTCTTACAAATATTCTTTTTCAAACTCCAAGCATTCCCATGCAGGATTGCTTTCCAAATAGTAAAGAACTTGTGCCATTTCATTATCTGCCACTTCTTTTGATGAAGAAACAATAACAAAAGCAAGGCGGGTTCGCTGCCATACATTTTGGTGATCAATCTCTGCTGTAGAAACATTGAATTTTTGCTTGCTACGGGTCAGCATACTCTTCACTACTGCCCGTTTATCTTTTAACGAATGTGCAGTTGGAATGAAAAATTCACATTCCATATACAGGATCATTTGCGTACGATTTCTTCCATAATATACGCTTCGATAATGTCTAACTCTTTAACATCATTGAAGTTTTTAATTGTGATCCCACATTCGTATCCTTTTGCTACTTCTTTCGCGTCGTCTTTAAAACGTTTCAACGTATCGATTTCGCCTTCAAATACAACGATTCCTTCACGAATGACACGGACGCCGCTATCACGCGTGATCTTGCCTTCAGTTACATAGCTTCCGGCAATTGTTCCGACTTTAGAAACTTTGAATGTACTACGGATTTCTGCTTGTCCGATAATTTTTTCTTCAAATTCAGGATCAAGCAATCCTTTCATAGCAAATTCGATTTCTTCAATTACTTTATAGATAATGCGGTGTAAACGGATGTCCACGCCTTCAGCATCAGCAGCACGTTTTGCGTTTGCATCTGGACGAACGTTAAAACCAATAACGATAGCGTTTGAAGCAGCTGCCAATGAAACATCAGATTCTGTAATCGCACCAGCACCCGTGTGGATAATTTTCACATTGACGCCTTCTACATCAAGTTTAAGAAGAGATGCAGCCATTGCTTCAACGGCTCCTTGAACGTCAGCTTTGACGATCAAGTTTAACTCCTTCATTTCGCCTTGTTTCAATTGATCAAACAAGTTATCAAGTGTAACGCGTGTTTTCTCAGAACGCTGAACTTGAAGCGCTGAAGTTGCACGTGTTTCTCCCACTTGACGAGCAGTTTTCTCATCTTCGAAGACAACAAAACGGTCACCCGCTTGAGGTACATCATTCAAACCGGTAATTTCAACTGGTGTTGATGGTCCCGCTTCTTTTACGCGGCGGCCAATATCAGACACCATTGCCCGAACGCGACCAAATGTATTTCCGACAACAATCGGATCTCCAACTTTTAATGTTCCATCTTGTACTAGAAGAGTTGCAACAGAACCGCGACCTTTATCAAGCTCTGCTTCAATCACTGTACCAATTGCACGACGTGCGGGATTTGCTTTTAGTTCGCCAACTTCTGAAACTAGTAAGATCATTTCAAGTAATGAATCGATGCCGTCTCCAGTTAAAGCAGAAATTGGAACGAAGATTGTTTCGCCACCCCAAGCCTCTGCCACTAGTCCATGTTCAGTCAATTCTTGCATGACACGATCAGGATTTGCACTTGGCTTATCCATTTTGTTGACTGCGATAATAATTGGAACTTCTGCAGCTTTGGCATGGTTAATCGCCTCTACCGTTTGTGGCATAACGCCATCATCAGCCGCTACAACGATAATCGCAATGTCAGTCACTTTTGCTCCGCGCGCACGCATTGTTGTAAACGCTGCGTGTCCAGGAGTGTCCAGGAACGTGATTTTTTTGCCGTTGTCAACTACTTGGTAAGCACCAATATGTTGCGTAATTCCACCTGCTTCTCCAGCAGTCACTTTCGTGTTGCGGATTGAATCCAGCAAAGTTGTTTTACCATGGTCAACGTGCCCCATAATTGTGACAACTGGTGGACGCTCTTCATTAAGATTTTCATCTTCTGGTTCAAAATAAACTTCAAGATCGGTTTTATCCACCAAGATCTCTTCTTCTACTTCAACCTCATATTCAGCACAAATTAATTCAATTGTATCTTTATCCAATTCTTGGTTAATGGTAGCCATTGCACCAAGCATGAATAATTTTTTAATAATTTCAGACGGCTCGCGTCCTAATTTTTTTGCCAGCTCAGCTACTGTCAATGACTCACTGAAAGTAATTTTAGCTGGTAACTCTTTTTCTTTTTTAGGCATTGGTGGCAACGGATTTACCGGTTGTTGCTGTTTGCCTTTACGGTTACGGTTTTGGAAGCCGTTACGGTTTCCACCACCAGGACGACCTGAAGAACGTTGACCCGGACCTGCTGTTGGTTTAGCTGCCTTTGGCGTAAAGTTTGATCCTGTTTTGGCTGGTGCTGTTGGTCGTTGGCCATTCCCTTGTGAACGGGATTGTCCTTGACTAGGAGCTGCTGCCGGACGGGATTGACTTTGTCCTGATGGGCGTGACTGTCCGCCTTGTGACGGACGGGATTGTCCACCTTGTGATGGGCGTGATTGGCCTTGTGACGGACGGGATTGACTTCCCGATGGACGTGACGGGCCTTGTGATGATGGACGTGACGGGCTTGATGGTGCTTGTGTGCGCTGTCCAGCTGAAGCGTTTTTGTAAATGCCGTCCAACTTTGTCACATCTGTATCTTCTAATGTCGCCATATGGTTTGGCACTTTAACATTAAGCTTTGACAATTCATTGATAATTTCTTTACTTGGCTTATCTACTTTTTTCGCGTATTCATGTACTCGAATTTTGGTCATCTGCTCGCCCCCGATTAATTTCTTCAATTAAGCTGATTAGTTTTTTTGCAAATCCAGAATCTGTGATTGCAATTACTACTCGCTCTTCCTTACCTATCGCATGTCCCAATTCATACCGGGATCCAAAAACACGGAGTTCTACTCCATTGGATTTACATTTATCGTGCAACTTCTTGTGTGTATTATCAGAAGCGTCTTCAGAAATAATTACTAATTTCGCTTTCCCTTTTCGAACTTCACTCACGGACATCTCTTCACCTGAAATAGTCATTCTTGCACGTGTGGCTAATCCAAGTAATTGAAGGATTTTTTGTTTGTTCATTATTTCAACTGCTCTCTAAGAACGACGCGAATTAACTCATCATAAATTTCGTCTGGAACTTTAACTTCTAGTTGCTTGTCCAGTACTTTCTTTTTGCGGGCAGTCGCGATGGCATCTTCCGATTTCGAAAGATATGCGCCGCGTCCTGATTTTTTGCCTGTCAAATCGACGGATACCTCGCCTTCTTTCGAACGGACAACG
Organism: Planococcus kocurii; assembly: GCF_001465835.2. NCBI lineage: Bacteria > Bacillati > Bacillota > Bacilli > Caryophanales > Caryophanaceae > Planococcus > Planococcus kocurii. Next base: position 3,049,639 of record NZ_CP013661.2, on the reverse strand, counting down.
CGGGTCATTTCTTTTTTAGGATGCATCTCGCCTGTAGCTACACACTTCCGTAATGGAATTTTCTTTTGCAGAGCCAACGGACATCACCTTTTCTACGTTATTCTTTTTCTTCGTAAAAATCAAAATCGTCTAGTTCTTCGCCAGATTCAACTAGTTCAATGCTAGAATTTTCGTTTGGATAAATTCCTAGTTCGCGTGCATCTGTTTCACTTTTAATATCGATTTTCCAACCTGTTAACTTCGCTGCTAAACGGGCATTTTGTCCACGTTTACCGATAGCAAGAGATAGTTGATAGTCAGGCACAACAACGGTTGTGGATTTTGCTTCTTCGTTTACTTGTACATCTAATACTTTAGATGGGCTAAGCGCATTTGCTACAAAAACGACCGGTTCTTCTGACCATTCTACAATATCGATTTTTTCTCCACTTAATTCGTTAACGATTGTCTGAACACGACCACCTTTAGATCCAACGCACGAACCTACTGGATCAATATCATCACGGTGGGCAAAAACGGAAATTTTCGAGCGATCTCCTGCTTCGCGTGCAATTGATTTGATTTCAACAATGCCATCATAAATTTCAGGCACTTCGTTTTCGAATAAACGGCGCAGTAGTCCTGGATGTGTACGTGATACAAACACTTGTGGTCCGCGTGTCGTGCGTTCTACTTTCGTGATGTACACTTTAATGCGGTCATGCGGTTTGTAATGTTCATTTGGCATTTGTTCTGTCTGCGGTAACACAGCTTCAACCTTGCCAAGTCCAACGTATAAATTACGAGCGTCCATACGCTCAACGATACCGTTTACGATATCATCTGCACGATCAACAAACTCTTCAAAGATTAAGCCACGCTCAGCCTCACGAACGCGCTGAGTAACAACTTGTTTGGCTGTCTGTGCAGCAATACGACCGAAGTTTCGTGGTGTTACTTCTTGTTCCACGATATCTCCTAGTTCATAAGCTGGATTAATAACTTTAGCATCTTCTAATGAGATGTGAAGACGTTCATCTTCTACTTCTTCTACAACATCTTTACGTGAATAAACCAGCATTGTTCCTGTGTTCAAGTTCAAGTCTACACGAACATTCTGCGCTTGGTTAAAATTCCGTTTGTATGCTGTTACTAATGCCGCTTCAATCGCTTCAATCAAGACTTCACGTGAAATCCCTTTTTGTTTCTCTAGTACTTCAAAAGCATCCAATAACTCACTGCTCATTTTATTCACTCCCAGGTTCTTCAATCAGGTTTTACAGAAAAATCAATGGCTAAACGGATCACTGCGATCTTGTCTTTTGCGATATTAATTATTTTTCTGCGTGTTTTGATTTTAATTTCAATTTCTACTTGTTCATCATCGTAGGACTTTAAATAACCTTCAAACTCTTTAGCATCTTCAACCGGTTCATAGGTTTTGATGTAGATAAATTTAGTAAGGGCTTTTTCAAAGTCTTTTTCTTTCTTCAATGGACGTTCAGCACCTGGAGATGAAACTTCCAAGAAATAGTTTTGTTCAATCGGATCTAATTGATCCAAAATTTCGCTCAACTTTTCGCTTACTAAAGCGCATTGGTCAATATCGATAGGTGCTTCTGGATTATCCACATATACTCGTAAAAACCAGTCGCGACCTTCTTTTAAAAATTCCACGTCTACAAGTTCCAATGCTAATTCACTGGTAATGGGTTGTACTATTTTCTCGATTTGTTCTGTAATTTTGCTCATATAAGCCTCCCGCCAATTTTATGCCAAACAAACAGAAAAGAGCGGGAGAACCCACTCTTCTGCGACAGAGCTATCAATAAATGTTACTACAATAATACCACAACCGGCACCGCGGTGCAACCGGCTAGAACAAGGATAGCTGATTCGCCTCAGGCATGCCTTCAAGGCAACCGTGATCATCCATGTATTCGATGATTGTTTTTGAAACACGACCACGTTGCTGCAAATCTTCTTTTGATAAAAACTCTCCATGCTCGCGTGCAGCAACGATTGATTTTGCCGCATTGGTCCCGAGTCCTGGAATGGCATTAAAAGGAGGAATCAGGCTATTTCCTTCAATAATAAATTCATCTGCAGAGGATTTATACAAATCGACTTTTTGGAAAGTATAGCCACGCTCCACCATTTCGAGTGTCAGTTCCATAACCGTTAATAAGTTTTTCTCTTTTGTCGAAGCCTCCAATCCTTTGGCATTAATTTCGCTAACTACAGTCCGAATCGCTTGTGATCCTTTGGCCATAGCATTGACATCGAAATCTTCCGCACGAACCGTAAAGTAAGCCGCGTAATAAAGAACCGGGAAATGTACTTTGAAATAAGCAATTCTTACCGCCATCAATACATAAGCAGCAGCGTGGGCTTTCGGGAACATATACTTAATCTTTTTGCATGACTCGATGTACCAGTTCGGCACACCCTCTTTTTTCATCGCTTCCTCAAATTCAGGCGTTAACCCTTTACCTTTTCGGACTGACTCCATAATTTTAAACGCTAATGAAGATTCAAGCCCTTGATAAATCAAGTAAACCATGATGTCATCACGGCAACCAATTACATCGGACAGCTGACAAGTTCCGTTTTGAATTAATTCTTGCGCGTTACTCAACCAAACGTCTGTCCCGTGAGAAAGTCCTGAAATCTGAACCAGTTCCGAGAATGTATTTGGCTTTGTTTCTTCTAACATCTGGCGCACAAATCGCGTACCAAATTCAGGAATGCCAAGTGTCCCCGTTTTGCAACCAATTTGTTCTTTCGTTACACCGAGCGATTCTGGTCCAGCGAATATTTTCATCACTTCAGGATCATCGGTCGGGATGGTTTTCGGATCGATTCCTGATAAATCTTGTAGCATGCGAATAACTGTCGGGTCATCGTGACCAAGTATATCAAGCTTCAATAAATTATCGTGAATCGAATGGAAATCAAAATGCGTTGTTTTCCATTCAGAGTCTTGCGCATCTGCCGGAAACTGTATCGGCGAAAAATCATAGATGTCCATATAATCAGGTACGACAATAATTCCTCCTGGATGCTGTCCGGTACTTCGTTTAACGCCCGAACATCCTTGCACCAGACGATCGATTTCTGCTCCGCGCAACGTCATATCACGATCATTTGCATATCCCCGCACGTACCCATAGGCTGTTTTTTCCGCAACCGTACCGATCGTTCCTGCACGGAATACATTGTCTTCACCGAATAATTCCTTTGTATAGTTGTGGGCTTTTGATTGATATTCACCGCTAAAGTTCAGATCAATATCGGGAACTTTATCCCCTTTAAATCCTAAGAAGGTTTCAAACGGAATATCTTGACCTTCTTTTTGATATGGCACGTCGCAATCCGGACAATTTTTGTCTTTTAAGTCAAACCCAGAGCTTACCGAACCGTCATCAAAGAACTCTGATTTTTTGCATTTTCTACAAATGTAATGTGGCGGCAACGGATTTACTTCCGTAATCTCTGTTAATGTTGCGACGAGCGAAGAACCAACCGACCCACGAGAACCTACTAGATAGCCATCGTCCAATGACTTTTTAACAAGCTTATGTGAAATCAAGTAAATAACCGCAAATCCGTGACCGATAATGGACTTTAGTTCTTTTTCAATACGCGCCTCTACGATTTCTGGTAAAGGCAATCCATAAATCTGTTTTGCCATGTTGTAGCTCAACTCACGGATCTCTTCATCGGCTCCTTCAATCTTCGGTGTATACAATTCATCCTTAATGGGTTTCACAACATCAATCATGTCTGAAATTTTCAAGGAATTTGCTACAACTAGTTCGTGCGCTGTTTCACTTCCAAGAAATTCAAAAGCATCTAGCATTTCATTTGTCGTTCTAAAATGTACTTTTGGTAATTTGGTTCGATTCAGTGGATTGGCTCCACCTTGAGACCCAATCAACACTTGTCGGAAAATAGCATCTGTCTCGTCTAAATAATGGACATTGCCAGTAGCAACCAGAGGAATCTCTAATTTACGGCTGATTTTCACTAATTTCCGGATAATGTCTTCCAAGTTCCATTCATCACGGATCATTTCTCGTTCGATTAAATGCGAGTAAACCTCTTTTGGATGAACTTCCAAATAATCATAAAATTGCGCTGCTTTTTCAACTTCTTCCATTGATTTTTGCATGACCGCTTCAAATACTTCACCTTTATCACAACCTGAACCGACTAACAGCCCATTTCGATGTTTTTGCAATAGTGAACGCGGAATACGCGGCACTCGGTAGAAATAATCGATATGTGAAGCAGACACCAGCTTGAATAGGTTTTTTAATCCTTCTTGGTTTTGCGCAAGTAACGTACAGTGAGTTGGACGTGCACGTTTGTACGCATCCCCACTACCGACATAGTCATTGATTTGATCGTGATAAAGAATCCCTTTTTGATCTGCTTCTTTTAACAGATGCGTCAATAAATACGAAGTCGCTTCTGTATCATAGATGGCTCGGTGATGTTGTGTCAGCTCAATGCCAAATTTCTTAGCCAAGGTGTTTAACCGGTGACTTTTCAACTCTGGATGGAGCATGCGGGCCAGTTCTAACGTATCAATGGTGGCATGCTTTTTATCGATACCGTATTTTTTATAGCATACGTATAAAAAGCCCATATCGAATGAAGCATTATGGGCAACCATAATATGATCGCCTGCCCATTCATGGTATTTGCGAATCACTTCTTCCACTTCTGGTGCGTTCTTGACCATGTCGTCTGTAATGCCCGTCAACTCAATTGTCGTCGATGACAGCTCATGATGAGGGTTGGCAAAGCTTTCGAACTTATCAATAATTTGGCCGCCCTTAATTTTTACAGCAGCTAGTTCAATAATGGTGTCGTATACAGCAGACAACCCTGTTGTCTCTAAGTCAAATACCACAAACGTTTCTTCTTCTAATAACGCATGACGCTCTTCATAAGCAATCGGTACCCCGTCGTCTACTAAATTTGCTTCTAAACCAAATATTGCTTTAATGCCATGTTTTTTACTGGCAGCATAGGCATCCGGAAATGATTGCACTCCAGCATGATCGGTAATTGCGATTGCTGGATGTCCCCATTTAGCCGCTTGACTGACGAGTGAATCGACAGAAGACACAGCATCCATTTGACTCATCGGTGTATGCAAATGCAATTCGACACGCTTTTCTTCTGCTGTATCCCGGCGAAGTTCCGGTTTGATCTCAACCATATCTTGCGCCATCATGACTAAATCACGAACAAAAGTGTCCGTTTGGATCGAGCCGCGCGCTTTTAACCACATGCCTTTTTTCGCATTAGCCATGAGTTCAGCATCTTCTTTATCACGCGAGAACATCTTGATAAGAATTGAATCAGTATAATCCGTTATTTTAACTGTTAACAGCGAACGTCCACTTCGAAGTTCTCTCACTTCTGCATCAAAGACGTAACCTTCAACTGTCACTCGGCGCTCTTCATCAGTGATGGATTTAATCTCTACAATATTTTCATCTGGCTTGATAGCAGTACCCATCTGGAATGGTCCTGAAGGAGCTCCATTTTCTCTCTGGTTGGTTTCTCGTTTTTTCATATCTGATAGTGCTTTTCTAGCCATTTCTTCTTCTTCACGTAGACGCTCTGCCATAAATGCTTCGTGGGCAGCTTCCTGATTTTCGTCAGACAGTTGGAAATCGATCGCGACATGTGGAAATCCAAACTGACGGTATACTGCTGCTAGTTTTTCGCTGTATTTTGATTTTAACGCCATCATTTCATGTTGATGATTGCATTGTAATAATAGTTTATTGCCATTCCATACAGGTACTTGCGACAATAAGCGATCACGCAGTGGAGGTGCCATGTCTGCTAATTCTTCAACCGCGTATTTCCAGTAAGACAACACAAGATTCTCTTGTGCTGTTTCTTGCGTTGTTTCAATAGTTAATTGAACGGAAGCAATCGGAGAAAAGGTACTATAAAGTCGCTCTTTAACTAATAAGTACAAATCAATCGGCAGGATATTCTTCAATTTCACAAGAAATTTCCACGACCGCTCTTTTTTATGGACCGTCATCCGTGTCAATTCAGCCTCTTCAAAAAAAGGCATGTGCACATCGTCCGTTAAGTCGAGATGCTGAAGCAGCAAGTTGAATCGCATTTTGGAGTCTTGCTCGTTTGTCATAATGATCCCCTTCATGGTAGTGATTTGAGAAAAGCGAATTGTAAAAAATTGCTTTAGGCGGACGCTTTCCACTCTTCCTTTAAATGCTATGTGTATAGAAGTAACTAAAACCCTAAAAATATAGAAATTAATAAACAGGAAGGTAAGTGATTCTTTTCCTAATCAGGAAAGTAGCTATACCCGTTCATTAAGTTTTGATAGCTCATTTGAGACATCCCTGTAGATTCTGAAGCGGGCAGAAAAAGAAAGGAAAGTACAATGTGTACTTTCCTTTCATCATATCAGATTTCGTTATTATTTTTTAAAAAACTGCTGTATTTTCTCAAGTACTTCGTCACGCGTCCATTCAAATGTTTCACCTGTACGACGTATTTTAACTTCTAAAATGCCTTCTGCTGCTTTTTTACCAATGGTGATACGGATTGGTAAGCCGATCAAGTCTGCATCTGCAAATTTCACACCTGCTCGTTCTTTGCGGTCATCAAGTAATACTTCGTAACGGTTTTCTTTTAATAACGAATACAGTTCTTCGCCAAGTTCACGCTGCGTATCGTCTTTAACATTAACCGGTACTAAATGAACTTCATAAGGAGCAACAACATCTGGCCAGGTAAAACCATTTTCGTCTTGGAATTGTTCTGCAACTGCAGCCAATACACGAGATACACCAATTCCGTAACATCCCATAATATAAGGCATCGCTTTGCCTTGATCGTTTAAGAACGTACCTTTTAACGGAATACTGTATGTTGTGCCCAATTTGAAAATGTGACCTACTTCAATGCCTTTAGCAAATTGAATTGTTCCTTGTCCGTCTGGAGAGGCATCTCCTTCTTGGATAAAGCGCAGGTCGTGGAAAGCAGGAACTGTAAAGTCTTTTCCTGGTGTTACATTTTTATAATGATAGCCGCTTTCGTTAGCTCCAGCAATTCCATTAACGATGTTTTCCACTGCGTGATCAGCAAACAAACGAATATCTTCAGGCAAATTGATAGGCCCTAACGAACCGATATCACAGCCTAATAATTGCTGTACCTCTTCTGGTGTAGCCATTTCGATAACAGTAGCACCGGTAGCATGTTTAACTTTAACATCGTTCACTTCATGATCGCCTCTTGCTAAAACGATAACCAATTCCTCATCCGCTTTAAAGACCATTGTTTTAATGCATTTATCAGCAGTAGTTCCAAAAAATTCTGCAACGTCTGTAATTGTATTCTTACCTGGCGTTGCAACTTTTTCCAACGTTTCAGGAGTTTCGTCTGAAACTGGATAATTTACGTTAACTGCAGCCATTTCGATATTCGCTGCATATGAAGAAGTGTCCGAATAAGCAATTGTATCTTCACCAATTTCCGACAACACCATAAACTCATGGTTGTCTTTTCCACCAATCGCACCTGAATCCGCAATAACTGCGCGGAAATTTAGTCCAAGACGTGTAAAGATATTCGTATATGCTTGCATCATTACGTCATACGTTTCATCTAAACTTTCAGTCGTCGCATGAAACGAATAAGCATCTTTCATTAAAAATTCACGACCACGTAACAAGCCAAAGCGAGGACGTTTCTCATCTCTAAATTTTGATTGAATTTGGAATAAGTTCAATGGCAATTTCTTGTAAGATTTAATTTCATCACGCAATAAGCTTGTGATCACTTCTTCATGCGTTGCGCCTAGGGCAAATTCGCGGTCGTTACGATCTTTCAAACGCATCAATTCGTCCCCGTAGGTATACCACCGGCCTGATTCTTGCCATAATTCGGCTTGCTGAAGTGCAGGCATGAAAATCTCGACGCTGTTCGCTGCTTCCATTTCTTCGCGAATTACCGTTTCAACTTTTTGAAGTACACGTTTACCGAGTGGCAAGAACGAATAAATACCACTCGTATTTTGTCGAATAAATCCGGCACGCAATAATAATTGATGCGATTTCACTTCTGCATCTGCTGGCGTTTCACGTAATGTCGGGATAAAAGTTGCTGTTTGTTTCATTCCAAAATACACCTCAACTGACTATAAAATTTTTAAAACGAAAAGCTTTGGACAGGCAACTATATGCCTGTCCAGTACTGCCCACTTGCTATTATTTAAAAGAAATACTTTTGAATGTCATTCCAAGTGACGACAATCATTAACAGCATGAGAAGCATAATTCCAACAAAATGGACCATTCCTTCTTTTTGCCGATCCACCGGTTTGCCCCGCACCGCTTCAAGAATAAAGAACATTAAACGTCCACCGTCAAGTGCTGGTAATGGCAGTAGATTCATGATGCCGAGATTAATGCTGAGCATACCTGCCCAACTCATCAAAGTAAAGAATCCGTATTTAGCTACTTCTTCAGTCGTTTTGTAAATGCCCACTGGACCAGAAAGTGCATCAATTGTAAACTGGCCCGTTACGAGCATACCAAGCAAACGGAAAATTTCTTTAAACCAAAAGATGGTTTGTTCTGCGCCGTAGGCAAAAGATCCAAAGAAATCTTTTTCTACCGGACTTTCGTAAAGTACACCGATTACACCGATTTCTTCAGCGGATTGACCTGAAATTTCAGGTGTAATGGTAAAGTCTAACAGCTCACCGTCTCGTTCAACACTAAAAGCAAGCGGATTCCCCGCATTCGTCTGAACCGATTCAACTAGTTCATCCCAAGTGCCAATTTGTTTTCCTTCAATTTCAGTTACCAAGTCACCATTTTGCATTCCAGCTTCTGCCGCTGGACTTGCTTCCGTTACTTCGGTAATAACAGGTTCAAAAGTTGGGACACCCTGCATCATACCAATTACTGTAAAAATAAGAAATGCCAAAATGAAATTGAAAAGCGGTCCTGCAAAAATTGTCATGAATCGTTTGCCCACTGATTTCGAATCAAATTGTCGGTCGTAAGGGGCCAAAATGGTTTCTCTGCCATTTTCCTCAACAACCGCGTCACGCGCAACTTCAATGCGTATTAGCTTTTCATCTTCATCATAGCCTTTGATCCACAGTTCTTTTTCAAGGTCTGCTTCTTCTACTTCAAGAAATAAAATTTCAGGGTAAACATGCTTCTGATTCATGATGATTTTTTTAGCTTGGCCTTCTTTGTTTAAAAGAACACCAATACGATGACCTGCTTGAAGATGGATTGTGTCCATATCTTCGCCTGCCATACGTACATAGCCACCAATTGGTAACAAACGCAACGTATAAAGCGTTTCTCCTTTAGTAATACCCAAAATTTTCGGGCCCATACCAATCGCAAATTCACGGACTAAAATACCGGCTCGCTTTGCAAAAAGGAAATGACCAAATTCATGAAAAAATACTAAAGCACCGAAAATTATTATAAACGAGATAACTGTCTCCATTTTAAACCCATCCTTATAAATTTATTCGGTTTTGATCTTTAGTCATTTTAGCATGTTTTTTACAGATTTTCTTGTTTCAGCATCTACGTGCAGAATGGTTTCAAGATCTGGATTGCTTAAAACTTCATGGTGATCCATTGCACGTTCAATCATTTCTTCAATTTGCAAGAACTTGATTTTTTCGTCAAGAAACAGAGCGACAGCCTGTTCATTTGCTGCATTTAAAACAGTAGTCATCGTACCGCCTGCATTTCCAGCATCAAAGGCTAACTGCAAAGCATGAAAACGTTTATAGTCCATCTTTTTAAAATTCAATTGACTAATTTCAGCTAAATCCAATCGTTTTGCTGTCGGTCGTGGAAGTCGATTAGGATAGGACAATGCATACTGAATTGGCACTCTCATATCAGGAGTTCCAAGTTGTGCGATTACGCTCGTATCTTGAAATTCGACCATCGAATGAATAATACTTTCTCGGTGAAGCACCACATCTATATCGGCATATGCAAAACCAAATAGCACATGAGCTTCAATGACTTCCAAACCTTTATTAACCATAGTCGCCGAATCAATGGTGATTTTTGATCCCATTGACCAATTCGGATGATTCAAGGCATCCTGTACCGTAACATTTTTTAGCTGGTCACGAGTCAAATCGCGAAAGCTACCGCCAGAAGCGGTCAAAATCAACCGACTAGCTTGATCTTTTTTCTCTCCATTGAGCGCTTGGAACAATGCGGAATGTTCACTGTCGACCGGAAGGATCACTGCCCCAAACTGTTTGGCACTATTCATAACTAAATGGCCTGCTGTAACGAGCGTTTCTTTGTTAGCGATTGCAATGGTACGCCCCAGCTTAATCGCTTCTAACGTCGGCTCAAGGCCCACACTGCCAAGAACTGCATTAACTAAGATGTCAGCATCCCAAACAGCAATTTCGATTAATCCTTTCGCACCTGAAACGAATGCCGTCGCTGGGAATTCTGCTGTCAGTGTTTTAGCATCTTCCGCTTGCTGAATACAGACAATTTCCGGATTGAATTCAACGATCAATTTACGCGTAACATCCATGTTTTTTCCGGCAGAAAATCCAATCAACGAAAATTCATGCGGATGTTCTCGGATGATATCAGCTGTTTGTACACCGATTGAACCGGTAGCTCCCAATAAAACAATTTTCTTAACCATTCAGCAAGTTCCTCTCTTAGATAAAATGTAAAAAATGAAGCAAAGGCATAACAAATAAAATACTATCAAAACGATCCAATATTCCGCCGTGCCCTGGCAAAATCGAACCTGAATCTTTTACATTGAAATGGCGTTTTAGCGCAGATTCTACCAAATCACCCATTTGTCCGAAAATCGAAGCGATAATTGTGACGATGACAATCAGGATGATTGAGTGATTTAACGGAATAAAGTAGTTAAATATCAATGCAATCCCAATTGCCCAAACAATACCCCCTACAAATCCTTCAATCGTTTTGTTCGGTGAAATTTCTGGCCAGAGTTTCCGCTTTCCAATTTTGCGCCCTGTAAAATATGCACCTGAATCGGTAAACCAGACTACCAATAATGCAAAAATTAAGTAACTCAAGCTTGCTTCGCGTGTTTCGATAAAATAGAAGAAGCCGATTCCTACATATAAAGTTCCTAAAACAGCAAAAGCGGCATCATCGAAAGTAAAACTATTTTTCACGACAACTGTATGTATTAATAGAAGAATAACGGCTAAAAAGGCAAATTCGACTTTTTCATAACCTGTCCATTCAAATACTTGGTCTGCCCAACGATCAGGGAGCATAAACGCATAAAGTGCTAGCAAAGAAATAAGACCGGGAATACTCCGTAGACTCCGGCCTTTCATTTTCAAAAGTTCCTGCAACGCTACTGTCCCTAGCAAATAAACCAGCAGGACAAACGGAACGCCTCCATAAATAACAAAAGGAATGAAAAGAGCTGCCGCAATGACACCTGTTATAATCCGTTGTTTCATTTCACTTCGTCTCCTTTCAACCCTCCGTAACGCCGATTGCGTTTTTGGTAATTCCTAATTGCTTCCAACAAGGAATCTTCATTAAAATCGGGCCACAAGGTTTCCGTGAACCAAAACTCAGTATAGGCCAATTGCCAAAGCATAAAATTACTTAAACGGACTTCGCCACTTGTGCGGATTAATAAATCCGGTTCTGGCAACCCTTTTGTCATCAACCCCCCAGAAATAAGATCTTCGCTTATATCATTGATATCTAAAGTCCCAGCAGCTACTTGCGCTGCGATATCTTTTACAGCATCCACAATCTCTGCACGGCTGCCATAGTTTAAAGCGAAGTTTAAGACCAGTCCGGTATTATCTTTTGTAGCTTCTTTCGCTTTCTCAATTGCCCGTAATGTGTGCCCTGGCAAATTATGACGATAACCCATCATTTCTACTCGCACATTTTCTTCAATCAGTTCCGGTAGAAAAGTTGTTAAAAACTCTTCAGGTAACCGCATCAAGAAATCCACTTCAATTTTTGGTCGCTTCCAATTCTCAGTAGAAAATGCGTATAAAGTTAACACATCCACACCCAGTTCGTTGGCAAGCTTAGTCACTTTGCGAACAGTCTTCATCCCTTCGTGATGACCTGCAACTCTGGGCAGTGCACGTTTTTTTGCCCAGCGTCCATTACCATCCATGATAATTGCAATATGAGCCGGAACCTTTTCAGTTGAAATCAAAACTGAGCGATCTCCGGTTCCCAAAGACTGATCAGTATTTCGTTTTAATAGTTTATTGAACATATTTAATCCTCCACCTAGTACAAATCGGCATGTCTATTGCTTATCATATCAAAAAAAACAGCATTGTGCGCTTCTTTAAAGAGACAGCACCTATTTTTTGCATGAAAAAGCGTCCTGTTTAACAGGACGCTCGACATGAAATGAAGTTCGATTTAAACTTCCATAATCTCTTTTTCTTTACCTTTAACCATTTCATCAATTTTCGTAATGTTATCGTCCGTTAGCTTTTGGACGTCGTCAGAATAACCACGCAAGTCATCAACTGTGATTTCACTTTTCTTTTCCAGTTTTTTGAACTCGTCATTCGCATCTCGACGAATATTACGAATTCCAACTTTTGCTTCTTCCGCTTCTTTTTTCACTTGTTTCACAAGATCTTTGCGGCGTTCTTCTGTCAGTGCAGGTACGGCTAAACGAATTACCGAACCATCGTTTGATGGGCTCAGCCCTAAGTCAGACTTAAGGATTGCTTTTTCGATATCACCAAGAACTGATTTGTCATACGGCTGAATCATGATCAACCGTGCTTCAGGAATCGAAATTCCTGCCACTTGGTTGACTGGAGTCGGAGAACCATAGTAGTCAATTGTTAACTTATCAAGAATTGATGGAGTTGCACGCCCCGCACGGATAGAGGCCAAATCACGCGAAAAAGCTTGAATTGCATTAGTCATTTTAGATGTAGTTTCATTCATTACTGATTTCGGCATTAGATTGTTCTCCTCACTACTGTCCCGATTTTCTCTCCGAGTACAGCTCTTTTTATATTTCCATTTTCCATAATTGAGAATACTACGAGTGGAATATCATTGTCCATACATAGTGTTGAAGCTGTTGAATCCATCACTTGCAAGCCTTGTTGAATCACATCGAAATAAGAAAGTTCTTCATATTTTACTGCTGTAGAATCCGTCTTCGGATCAGCTGAATACACGCCATCAACATTGTTTTTCGCCATTAAAATGACATCGGCTTCAATTTCTGCCGCACGTAATGCTGCTGTTGTATCAGTTGAGAAGTATGGATTTCCTGTACCTGCCGCAAAAATGACAACTCGTTTTTTCTCTAAATGACGGATGGCTCTTCTGCGGATATAAGGTTCAGCTACTTGGCGCATTTCAATAGATGACAGGACACGCGTTTCTACATCTTGCTTTTCTAATGAATCCTGTAACGCCAATGAGTTCATTACGGTTGCCAGCATGCCCATATAATCGGCTGTGGCACGGTCCATTCCCATTTCAGAACCAACTTTGCCTCTCCAAATATTGCCGCCGCCTACTACTACTGCGACTTCCACTCCGAGTTCCACCACTTCTTTTACTTGGCTTGCGACTGATTTGATGATTTCAGGGGACAATCCGAACCCCTGTCCACCTGCCATTGCTTCACCACTTAGTTTTAATACAATGCGTTTATATTGCTGAACACTCATCGGTACCCTCCGTTACACTTTTATTGAAAAATAGGGAACACATTCTTGTGTTCCCCAAGATAAAACATATGATAAAAAATCTTATTTTTTGTTAACTTGGCTCATAACTTCATCAGCAAAGTTGTCTTCACGTTTTTCGATGCCTTCTCCAACTTCGTAACGGATGAATTCTTTAATCGATCCACCAGTAGAAGTAGCGAAATCACGAACTTTTTGATCAGAGTTTTTAACAAATGCTTGGTCAAGCAAGCAAATGTCTTCGAAATATTTACCAAGGCGGCCTTCAACCATTTTCGCAACGATTTTTTCTGGTTTGCCTTCGTTTAACGCTTGCTCAGTCAACACTTTACGTTCGTGTTCTACTTCGTCAGCAGAAACTTCGTCACGTGAGATGTATTTAGGGTTTAATGCAGCAATGTGCATAGCGATGTCGCGTGCAGCATCTGAATCTGTAGAGTTTTCAAGAACTACAAGTACTGAAATTCGTCCACCCATGTGAAGGTATGGTCCGAAAGCATCTGCATCTGTTTTTGTACGAATTTCAAAACGACGCAATGTGATTTTTTCACCAATTTTAGCGATTGCGTTTGAAATGTGGTCTGCAACTGATAAACCATTAGACATAGTTGATGAATTTGCTTCTTCAACAGTAGCTGGTTTGGTTGTAATCAGGTGCTCGCCCAATTCTTTTACTAAGGTTTGGAAACCGTCGTTTTTCGCAACAAAGTCAGTTTCAGCGTTTACTTCGAAGATAATTGCTTCGTTTTCTTGAACAAGAATTGAAGTGATTCCTTCTGCTGCAATACGGTCTGCTTTTTTAGATGCGCTTGAAAGACCTTTTTCACGCAAGAAATCTAAAGCTGCTTCCATATCTCCGTTTGTTTCGACTAATGCTTTTTTGCAATCCATCATACCTGCGCCTGTTTTTTCGCGCAATTCTTTTACCATTTGTGCTGTAACTGCCATGATTAATTTCCTCCTTTATGATATGTTGCTATTTTCTCAAAAAAAGGTGATAAGAGGGGTTGGCCGCTTATCACCTGTGTAATCGTGAATTACTCAGCAGATTCAGCTTGAGTTTCTTCATCTTCTTCCGGTTTTGATTCAAGCAAAGCATCCGCCATTTTACCAGTTAGTAATTTAACTGCGCGAATTGCATCGTCGTTTGCAGGAATAACATAATCGATTTCATCCGGGTCACAGTTAGTATCTACGATACCAACGATTGGAATGTTCAATTTCATTGCTTCTGCAACAGCGATACGTTCTTTACGTGGATCAACTACGAACATTACGTCCGGTAGAGCTTTCATATCACGGATACCGCCTAAGAATTTAACAAGACGTTCGTGTTGTTTTTTCAACTGAACAACTTCTTTTTTCGGTAGAACTTCAAAAGTTCCATCTTCTTCCATGCGCTCGATTTGTTTCAAACGGTTCACACGTTTTTGGATTGTACCGAAGTTAGTAAGTGTTCCACCCAACCAGCGTTGGTTGATGTAGTAGTTACCAGAGCGTTCTGCTTCTTCTTTAATCGCGTCTTGTGCTTGTTTTTTCGTACCAACGAAAAGCACTTTCCCGCCTTCTTCGCCAACTTGTTTCATGAAGCTATAAGCTTCTTCCAGTTTGCGAACTGTTTTTTGTAGATCGATGATGTAGATACCGTTACGCTCCACGAAAATATATTTTTTCATTTTCGGGTTCCAACGACGAGTCTGGTGACCGAAGTGAACACCAGCTTCTAACAATTGTTTCATTGAGATTACTGCCATGATTTGTTTCCTCCTGATAGGTTATTTTTTCCCTCCGCATTTTTCTTCTCTGAACCGTTACCCAAGTTGGGCACCTACGACTCAAATCGAAATGCGTGTGTATTTAACACCATTTGAAATTATATCACGCTAACGCTTTAAAGCGCAACACTTTTATCTTAAATAAGGTTAAATAGACAGAAGAAAAGATGTCAGGATAAATTCCTGACATCTTAAAATTCGTTTAGTTCATTTTTAATTGTTCTAGTTCTGCAAGGAATTTTGCGTTCAATACTTTGATGTATGTCCCTTTCATTCCTAGAGAACGTGATTCGATAACACCAGCACTTTCAAGTTTGCGAAGTGCGTTAACGATTACTGAACGTGTAATTCCTACGCGGTCAGCGATTTTAGAAGCAACTAACAATCCTTCGTTGCCATCAAGTTCTTCAAAGATATGCTCGATAGCTTCAAGTTCACTGTAAGAAAGTGAAGAAATCGCCATTTGTACAACTGCTTTGCTGCGTGCTTCTTCTTCGATACGGTCACCTTTTTCGCGAAGGATTTCCATCCCTACTACAGTAGCGCCATATTCACCAAGAATTAAATCGTCGTCATGGAATTCTGCATCCACACGTCCAAGAAGCAAAGTTCCAAGACGTTCGCCGCCACCATTAATTGGCACGATCGTTGTTAAACCATTTTTAAACAATTCGCGTTCTTCTACAGGGAAGATTGTGTGCTCACTGTTAACATCCAAGTTTTCAGTCGTTTCAGTGATGTTTGAAAGCTTTTGTGTATACTCAACTGGGAATTGACGATCCTCAAGCATACCTTTCATACGATCATTCTCGATCTGTTGGTTAATTGCATAGCCTAATACTTTACCTTTACGGCTAACTACGAATGCGTTGCATTCGATTACTTCGCTTAAAGTCTCAGCCATATCTTTAAAGTTTACTTTTTTCCCGCCTGCTGCTTCCAGCATTGAGTTAATTCGTCTTGTTTTCCCTAATAAATTCATTTAAATGAACCTCCTACATAAATTCTTGCTCTGTTTATTCAATATTCTAAAGGTTTTTACTCTTTATTGAAACTATTTCGCCTTGTTTTACAGAATAAATTGTGACAAGTCTTTGTTTTTCGCCACATTCTCGAGTTTTTCGTTCACATATTGAGGGGTAATGTCAATTTGTGCCGGTGAAATCTCGGAAGCTTCGAAAGACAAATCTTCCAACAGACGCTCGAGTATGGTATGCAGTCTGCGTGCGCCGATGTTATCTGTGTCCTGATTTACTTCATATGCAATTTCTGCAAGTCTGACTATTGAGGCATCATTAAATTGTACCACAACTCCCTCTGTTTCGAGAAGAGCTTTATACTGATTTATTAAAGAATGTTTTGGTTCCGTTAAAATTTTAACAAAATCTCCCACTTCTAGCTTCTGTAATTCAACACGAATCGGAAAACGCCCCTGTAATTCAGGAATCAAATCAGACGGTTTAGACATATGGAAAGCTCCAGCAGCAACGAATAACATATAATCCGTTTTAACCGCACCATATTTTGTGGACACAGTAGAGCCTTCAACGATTGGCAAAATATCACGCTGCACACCTTCTCGTGACACATCTACAGATGAAGAACCATTCTTGCTAGCAATCTTGTCCATTTCATCAATGAAGATGATGCCATGCTGTTCTGCACGCTCAATTGCTTCTGATGCCACTTCTTCATCATCTACCAATTTTGCCGCCTCTTCAGTTGTTAAAATACGACGAGCTTCTTTTACCTGCAAACGACGTTTTTTCTTTTTCTTTGGCATAAGGGAAGAAAATGCATCTTGCATACTCGCACCCATTTGCTCCATGCCCGAACCTTGCAATGCATCAAACATAGAATTTGAATTTTCAACTACTTCTACGGTTATCCACTCATCTTCTAACTTACCTGCTTTTAAGTCCGCAGCGATTTCTCTTCTTTTCACACGAACTTCAACTTCTGCAGTCGGTTCTTCTTCTTCTTCTTGTTCAAGCTTCTGACCAAATAGCATTTCTAACGGATTTTGGTTTGCTTGTTTTTTACGCATCGAGGGAGCTAACAATTTTACAATTCGTTCATTAGCCGCCGACTCTGCTTGAAATTGAACTGCTTCAAACTTTTCCTCTTTGACAATACGAACAGCTGCCTCGACCAAGTCACGAACCATCGACTCGACATCCCGACCCACATAGCCAACTTCTGTAAACTTGGTTGCTTCGACTTTGATAAATGGTGCCCCGGTCAATTTAGCAATTCTGCGAGCAATTTCTGTTTTTCCGACGCCTGTAGGTCCGATCATTAAAATGTTTTTCGGAATAACTTCTCCACGCATTTCTTCGTCCAAACGGCTTCTTCTGTAGCGATTACGCAAAGCGATTGCTATGGAACGTTTTGCGTCTTTTTGACCAACGATATAACGATCTAAGTGGTCAGTAATTTGTCTTGGCGTTAAATCTGATTGATTTTTCATTCGGACAATTCCTCCACAACAATTTGATGATTTGTATAAACACAAATATCTGCGGCTGTTTCTAAAGCCGATTTTGCAATTTCTGCAGCTGTAAAATGATCACCTGCATATTTCTTTAACGCCCGCCCTGCTGCTAGTGCGTAGTTGCCGCCCGAACCGATTGCTAAAATTCCATCATCAGGTTCAATTACTTCTCCAGTACCTGAAACGAGCAACAATTCATCTTTGTTCATAATGATGAGCATTGCTTCTAATTGACGAAGCATTTTGTCTCCGCGCCATTGTTTTGCTAATTCGACAGCTGCTCGTTGCAAGTTGCCGTTGTACTCAGTCAGTTTTCCTTCGAACATTTCGAAGAGAGTAAAAGCGTCTGCGACTGACCCTGCAAATCCAGTCAGAACTTGTCCGTTATAAAGTTTCCGTACCTTTCTGGCTGTGTGCTTCATGACAACAGCATTACCAAATGTTACTTGACCGTCGCCTGACATGGCGCATTGGCCATTGTGGCGAACAGCGAATATCGTAGTTGCATGGAATTCTTGCATTGTGAAATTCTCCTCTCTAAGCTCGCGGGTGTGAATTTAAATACGTATTGCGCAAATGTTCTTTCGTCACATGCGTGTAAACTTGTGTAGAACTCAAGTGGGAATGCCCAAGCAGTTCTTGGACGGTCCGAATGTCGGCTCCGTTGTTTATTAAGTGAGTTGCAAAACTGTGGCGAATCATGTGCGGATAGATTGAAGAATTGACAGAAGCCTTTTTCATGCATTCGCTCAAAATGTGGCGAACTCCACGATCGGTTACTGCCTCTCCCCGGCTATTTACAAATAAGTAATCGTGTTTTTGATTCTTCATCAGTTTAGGACGCGCATCTTCCATATAATGTTCCAACGCGTCTTGTGCGAATTGCCCATAAGGGATGTAACGTTCTTTTCTGCCTTTGCCCATCACCTTGACAATCTGTATGGCTTGGTCTAAATCACCTAAGCGAATAGAGACGCACTCGCTGACTCGCATTCCTGTCGCGTACAACAATTCTAAGAGCGCGGTATTGCGTACTGATAATTTGTCTTCACCTAGAACGGACTTAAAAAGCTGCGCAAGCTCTTCTTCATAAAAAAATTGTGGGAGACGTTCTTCTTTTTTTGGATGGTAGAGAGATCTAAATGCAGCTTCATCTAGTCCAAACTCACGATTGCCGTAACGGAAAAATGATCGAATCGCAGAAATTTTCCTAGAAACCGTCGTTCTAGACAACTTGGCATCATATAGCTTTGTCATATAGTTTCGGGCATGTATATACTCAACTTCTCTAATGTTAGGTACGCCTTCAGCATTCAAAAACAGAAAAAAATCCGCCAAATCATGTTCATAATGGTGGACAGTGTGTTCTGAATAATTTTTCTCTAATTGAATATAGGTCATAAAGGATTCAAGCATCTTTTCTTTCTCCATATGTGCTCCACCTTTCACCAAATAGAAAAGCCTCTAAATTATAACAACATTTAGAGGCTTTTATCAATTAAACCGTTACTGTATTCATATAATTTTGAATTGATTCGAGTGCACGGTTTGCGTGTCTTTCAGCACGTTCTTGTTTCGAACGAATCCGTTCACCTAGCTCCGGGAATAACCCAAAGTTAACATTCATCGGCTGAAAATTCTTGCTGTCTGCTTCAGTAATGTAACGTGCCATGCTACCTAACGCTGTGTCCGCTGGGAACACTAGCAATTCTTCGCCCAACGCTAATTTCGCTGCATTGATTCCTGCTAGTAACCCACTTCCTGCAGATTCTACATACCCTTCGACTCCAGTCATTTGACCTGCGAAGAAGATATTGGCATCTGCTTTCAGCTGATACGTCGGTTTCAATACGCGTGGTGAATTGATGAACGTGTTACGGTGCATCACACCATAACGCACAATTTCCACATTCTCTAAACCAGGAATTAATTTCAATACCTCTTTTTGAGGTCCCCATTTTAAATGCGTCTGGAATCCAACAATATTGTAAAGTGTTCCAGCAGCGTCGTCTTGACGAAGTTGAACGACCGCATACGGACGCTCGCCTGTTTTCGGATCTTCTAGTCCTACTGGTTTCATCGGACCAAACGTTAAGGTTTTTTCACCTCTAGCCGCCATCACTTCGACAGGCATACAGCCTTCAAAATAAATCTCTTTTTCAAATTCTTTCAGAGGCACAACTTCTGCTTCGACAAGCGCGGTGTGGAAACGTTTAAATTCTTCTTCTGTCATCGGACAGTTCAGGTAAGCCGCTTCGCCTTTATCGTAACGGGACTTCAAATAAACCTTATCCATATCAATACTGTCTTTTTCAACGATTGGCGCTGCTGCATCATAGAAGTATAAATATTCTTCGCCAGTCAAGCCACGTATTTTTTCAGCAAGCGCAGGAGATGTTAATGGGCCTGTCGCGATAATCGTAATGCCTTCTGGAATCTCTGTTACTTCTTCGTTGATTACTTCTACTAACGGATGGTTTTTTACTTTGTCAGTAACGGCCGCCGCAAATTCATGGCGATCCACCGCAAGTGCCCCTCCAGCCGGTACAGACGCACCGTCTGCTGATTCGATAATCACTGAATCCAGTTTACGCATTTCTTCTTTAATAACTCCAACTGCATTAGTTAAAGAGTTAGCACGTAGTGAATTGCTGCACACCAACTCGGCAAATTTGTCTGTATGATGGGCTGCCGTCTGTTTAACAGGGCGCATTTCGTATAAACGGACATTAATCCCGCGTTTTGCGATTTGCCACGCTGCTTCACTACCAGCTAATCCTGCCCCAATTACGTTTACATATTTCGTCATTTTCAAACACCTCTATAGTATTATTGAACTTCTTCTTTATAATCACAGCTTGTGCAATTGATTTGAACGCCTTTTTTCACTTTTTTCTCTACCAGCAACTCGTTACATTTCGGACATGGGCGTTCAATTGGTTTATCCCATGATACGAATTCACATTCTGGGTAACGTTCGCAGCCGTAGAATATCCGGCGCTTCTTACTTTTTCTTTCAACAATTTCGCCTTCTTTACATGTTGGGCATTTCACGCCAATGTGCTTGACGATGGCTTTTGTATTTCGGCATTCAGGGAAATTGCTACAAGCCATGAACTTACCATAACGTCCCAATTTATAAACCATTGCCGAACCACACAGTTCGCAATCTTCACCAGCTGGTTCATCTTTAATCTGTACTTTTTCCATTTCATTTTCTGCCACTTCGACATTTTTTTCGAATTTCTGGTAAAAAGCATCGATAATGGTGCGCCATTCAATTTCGCCATCTTCCACTGTATCCAAATCATGCTCCATTTTAGCCGTAAATTCGATATTTAAAATGTCCGGGAAAAACTCGAGCACTAGCTGATGAACAATTTCACCCAGCTCCGTTGGAATAAAGCGTTTAGCGTCTAATGTAACATAGCCACGTTTTTGAATGGTATCCAAAGTTGGTGCATAAGTTGATGGACGTCCAATTCCTAGTTCTTCAAGTGCTCGTACTAAGCGAGCCTCTGTAAAGCGCGGAGGTGGCTGCGTAAAATGCTGATTTGGTGTAACGTCGACCGCTTTCACGATATCGCCTTCAGCCATTTCCGGCAGTATATTATCTTTTTCTTCTTTCTGGTCATCGGTGCCTTCAATATAAAGCTTCATAAAACCGGGAAACTTAACCTGAGAACCATTTGCACGGAACACTGCTTCACCGTTTTGCAACTCTGCCATAACTGTATCTAGAACAGCCGATGACATTTGGCTCGCTACAAATCGATCCCAAATCAATTTATATAGACGGTAAAGATCACGTGATAAAATGCTCTTCATCGATTCTGGCGTTCTCATCACGCTTGTCGGTCGAACCGCTTCATGGGCGTCTTGTGATTTTGCTGACTGCTTAGCTGGCGCTTTTTGTGTCACGTATTCCTCGCCGTAGTTCTCGACGATAAAGTCCATTGTGTCTTTTTTTGCCGTATCCGAGATTCGGGTAGAGTCCGTTCTCATATACGTAATCAAACCCGTGATGCCTTCTTTCCCTACTGAAATACCTTCATACAGCTGTTGTGCAAGCATCATGGTCTTTTTAGCTCGGAAGTTTAATTTACGAGCAGCTTCTTGCTGAAGTGAAGAAGTTGTAAAAGAAGGAGAAGGGTTTCTTTTTCTTTCTTTTTTCACTACGCGATTTACGGTAAAGTTTTTTCCTGACATGGAAGACATGACCGCTTTAACGTCAGCCTCATTATGCAATTTCATTTTTTCTTTTGTGTTGCCATAAAATTGCGCTTCGAAGTTTTTCTTCGCTTTTTCGAACTCTCCAGTGATTGACCAGTATTCCTCTGGTTCGAAGCTCTTGATTTCATTTTCTCGATCGATAACTAAACGCAACGCGACAGATTGTACGCGTCCAGCTGATAAGCCTTTTTTTACTTTTTTCCAAAGTAATGGGCTGATGCTGTAGCCGACAAGTCGATCTAATATCCGTCGTGCTTGTTGCGCATCGACTAAGTCCATATCAATTTTACGCGGATGCTTAAATGATTCCTTAATCGCATCTTTGGTAATTTCATTAAAAACGACACGGCAATCTGAAGTTTGATCAATACCGAGTGCCGTCGCCAAATGCCATGCAATTGCTTCTCCTTCTCTGTCGGGGTCAGCCGCGAGAAAGACTTTCTTCGCTTTTTTCGCTTCTTTTTTAAGATCTTGCAAAATTGGTCCTTTACCTCTTATCGTAATATATCGAGGTTCATAATTGTTTTCCACGTCTACACCCATTTGACTCCGGGGCAAATCGCGTAAATGTCCAAGTGAAGCACGGACTTTATATTTCTTACCCAAATACCGTTCGATCGTCTTAGCCTTTGCAGGCGACTCAACAATCACTAAAAAATCCGCCATAACTATTTCCTCCTCATAGAGGTTTCTCAAAATGCTTAAAAGAATTACCTGTTGCAAAATGTATAACAGATTTTAGCTTAATGCAAGGCTTTTCATTTTTTTCATTGTTTTTCAGCTGTCATTTGTTGGTATTCTTCGAGTACTTGCCAGCCATTCCACACGGGTTTTGCGCCTTCTAAAATTAATTTATGCGGTCCTTCAGATAATAGCGAACCAATATCTCCAGGAACTGCAAAAATATCTTTTCCGTGATCTAGCGCATGTTCAATTGTACTCAAAGTACCACTTTTCACTAGAGCTTCCGTTACAACAATTCCTTTAGATAATCCACTAATGATGCGATTTCTCATCGGAAAATTCCATTTTAAGGGTTTCATATAAGGGGGATACTCAGTCAAAACCAACTGTTTTTCTTCTATTATATCGTTTAATGCGTTGTTTTCTTTTGGGTAAGGATGCAAAAAACCACTACCTGTAACAGCAATCGTTCGACCACCTAAATCAATCGTTTTTTGATGGGCCATAGCATCTGCGCCTCTTGCTAGCCCACTGACAATAACAAAACCGCTTTCAACAAGCGGAGGTACGATTTTTTCAAGAGCTTTTTGTGTGTATGAAGAGGCTTTTCGGGAACCGATGATGGCTATTTTTTGAGAATTTGCGAGTAAAGCAATGTCTCCTTTCGCATAAAGTACAGCTGGTGGATCGATTAATTCAAATAAACTTTCGGGATAGAAAGGATGTTGATAAGACATGGGGAGGATCCTATATTTGTCGTAGGCTTCATGTAAGGGATATGTCAGGGATTGTCTGTAAGAGGCTTTTAGTTTGATTGCTTGTTCTAATTTAATGTTCAGTAGTGACATTAATTCATTTGGTGATTTTTGTTCAAGTGCTGATAAATCTGGATCATCCGCCAGTAGTGGCAGTAATTTGTTCAAACTTTTTGGATATACGTAATGCAGCGCTAGTAACCGTTCTGTAAATTCTTTGTTCATGTTATTCCTCCTGTTCTTTTTTAAGGTAAAAATGCATATCTTCGCATGCACTTATAGTCCATATTAATAGGTTTTACACTTGCTGTAAATAAAGGAAAATGAATAGTAAAGTTTTGTACTAACCATATGACCGTTCGGACAGAATCCTTTTAATGGATTATCAAAAGCTAAGATAAAACAGTCAGTACTGTATCGGTTTTGATAAAATCAGGAATTCTATAATTAATTCAGTTATTGCCAGTTTGCTTTCACCGGATTATCACAATGCAAAAAAAGGCTCAAAATACTGATAACACAGCATTTTGAGCCTTCCTTATAGATCAATGAGTTTTACACTTGTCGTATAAACCTTTTTCTTTAATCACTTTGATCAACGTTTCTCCAATTACGGATGGAGTGTCTGCAACTTCGATTCCAGCTTCATTCATTGCTTTGATTTTATCAGCAGCTGTTCCTTTACCGCCAGAAATAATCGCACCGGCATGGCCCATACGTTTTCCTTCAGGTGCAGTTTGTCCGCCGATAAATCCGACAACAGGTTTTGTCATGTTCGCTTTAACCCACTCAGCAGCTTCTTCTTCAGCTGTTCCGCCGATTTCACCGATCATAACAACTGCGTACGTATCTTCATCTTCGTTGAATTCTTTCAACACATCGATAAAGTTTGTACCGTTTACAGGGTCTCCACCGATACCGACAGCTGTCGATTGGCCAATTCCCTCTTCAGACAATTGGTGAGTCGCTTCATACGTCAATGTACCTGAACGTGAAACAACGCCAACATGTCCTTTTTTGTGAATGTATCCAGGCATGATGCCGATTTTACATTCGTCCGGAGTGATAACGCCCGGGCAGTTTGGTCCAACAAGACGTGTTTTCTTGCCTTCCATGTAACGGTTCACTTTCACCATATCCAATACAGGAATGTGCTCAGTGATACAAATTGCCATGTCAAGCTCAGCTTCAACAGCCTCAAGAATTGCGTCTGCTGCGAAAGGTGCCGGTACGTAAATTACAGATACGTTAGCGCCTGTAGCTTTTACTGCTTCTTCAACAGTATTGAAGACAGGTACGCCTTCAGCTTCAGTTCCGCCTTTACCTGGTGTTACACCCGCAACGATTTTCGTTCCGTATTCAAGCATTTGCTTTGTATGGAAAAGGGCAGTTGACCCTGTAATTCCTTGTACAAGCACTTTTGTGTCTTTGTTAATGTATACACTCATTTTTGTCCCTGCCCTTCTTTAGCCTACAAGTTCTACGATCTGTTTAGCGCCGTCTGCCATTGTTCCAGCAGCTACGATATTAAGACCTGATTCATTCAGCAGTTTTTTACCGATTTCTACGTTTGTTCCTTCAAGACGGACTACTAATGGCACTTCAAGACTTACTTCTTTGGCAGCTTGAATAACGCCTTCTGCAATGATGTCACACTTCATGATACCGCCAAAAATGTTAACGAAAATTCCTTTTACATTCTTATCTGAAAGAATGATTTTGAAAGCTTCCGTTACTTTTTCAGCGGTCGCACCGCCCCCAACGTCAAGGAAGTTAGCGGGTGTTCCGCCGTAATAGTTGATCGTGTCCATTGTTGCCATAGCAAGTCCGGCGCCGTTAACCATACAGCCGATGTTCCCATCTAAAGAAATGTAGCTTAAGTCATACTTAGAGGCTTCGATTTCTTTTGCATCTTCTTCGTCGAAATCGCGAAGTTCCACAATGTCTTTGTGGCGGTAAAGAGCGTTTTCATCGAAATCAAATTTCGCATCAAGCGCTAAAATATTGCCGTCGCCAGTTTCAACTAACGGGTTAATTTCAACGATAGATGCATCTTTTTCGATAAATACAGTGTATAGGCCAAGCATGAATTTCGCTGCTTTGTTTACAAGCTTTGGCGGAATGTTCATGTTGAAAGCCATGCGGCGTGCCTGGAAACCAGTCAAACCGATTACTGGATCGATAATTTCTTTAAAGATTTTTTCAGGAGTGTTTTCAGAAACTTCTTCGATATCAACTCCGCCCTCTTCAGAGCCCATAAGAGTAACACGAGCAGTTTGGCGGTCAAGCACCAATCCGATGTAATACTCCTTCTTAATGTCAGATCCTTCTTCGATCAACAGGCGTTTAATTTCTTTGCCTTCTGGACCTGTCTGATGAGTCACAAGAACTTTACCTAAAAGTTCTTTTGCATATGTACGGACTTCATCCAGATTTTTAGCGATTTTAACACCGCCAGCTTTGCCTCGTCCACCTGCGTGGATTTGCGCTTTAACCACGACAACATCCGTACTCAGTTCTTTCGCCGCTTTTACTGCTTCTTCCGGAGAAAAAGCAACAGTGCCGTAAGAAACTGCTACGCCGTATTGTCTGAGGAGTTCTTTTCCTTGATATTCATGGATATTCATCTGTCATCCTCCAATCAAACATCTTTATCGTAATTTTATTGCCTTTACCATTGTATTAAAGTTGTCACAAAAAGTCCACCGTTGTTCGTTATTCCGACAAAACTTCATCTATTTAAACCAGCGATTTTTTTGTCAAAAGAGATTTTATCGGTTCGAATGTTGATCGGTGGATTTTACATGGACCATATTTTTCAAGCGCTGCGATATGATCTTTCGTGCCATAACCGGAATGTTTTTCAAATCCGTACTGTGGATATTGAAGAGCGTATTCCGCCATAAGGGCATCTCTTCCTGTTTTCGCTAAAATAGAAGCTGCTGCAATGCTTAAGCTCTTAGCATCACCTTTGATGATGGATTCACAAGGCATTGGCAGTTTGAGCATCATCGCATCAGCCAGTACGATATGAGGAGAAGGGGAAAGCGCCAGTGCTGCTTGGGTCATCGAGCTTTTTGTTGCCTGATAAATATTAAGCCGATCAATTTCTTCAGGGGACTGGACATGAACCGAATAGCTAATGGCAATCGTTTTAATAATTTCTGCAAACTGATCGCGCTTAACTTTACTCAACTGCTTAGAATCATCTAAACCCACAAGGCTCGAGCAGTCCTCAGGCAAAATGACGGCAGCTGTTACCACAGGACCAGCTAGCGGACCTCTTCCGGCTTCATCAATTCCTGCCACTAAATCAGCTTTGGATTTTCTGAATACATCGTCGAATACTAATTTAGAATTATGATTTTCCAACAATTTTTTTCGATGCATTTGCTTGCGTAGCCAAGATGCTAATAAAGTTTGAACACTTTTACGCGTGTCCTTTTCAAGCTCCTCCATCCACGGTTGCCATTCCGTTATGCCATTCAATTTTTCTTTTATTTCCGTAGTTGTTTGCATCGATTCAACTTCTCTCGCCATTTAATTTTTTCTAAATTATTCATGCTGTTTCACTACACCGTCGCTTTTTCAATTCCAATGCTACGGTTAAAGCCGCAACACTTGTGTCACTTATCAAAAAAGCTGTTCCTCAAAATCGAGGAACAGCCGGTAATCGAATAGAGGAAACCCTCACTCTTCTTCAATCATTTCATCTCTATAATCGAACGTTACTTTGCCCAAATGCTGGTTCCGAATATCGCGAACAATTATTTCAGCGGTTGTTTCATAGTCGATTTCGCCATGCTGATCTAAACAACGACGCTTTTTTCCGATATGATCAAAGGTATTGACGATTTCTTCATCCACATGGTCAATTCCGTAACGCTCCATCATGCGTTCTGGATAGCGTTCTGCTAGAAATTTCAGAGAATAAATAGCCAGTTCCTGCATTTGAATAACTGAATCTTTGATTGCTCCCGTAACGGCCAGTTTCAATCCAGTCTCAGGATCTTCAAACTTCGGCCATAAAATACCCGGTGTATCCAATAGTTCAATTTCTTTCCCGACTTTAATCCACTGCTGAGCTTTCGTAACACCTGGCATATTTCCAGTTTTCGCTAAGCTTTTTTTCGATAAACGGTTGATGAGTGTCGATTTACCGACATTTGGAATTCCAACAATCATCGCTCGAATGGCACGAGGCTTAATACCTTTTGAAATCATCCGATCCCATTTTTCTTCAAGTATTTCTTTTGATGCTTTCGTAACTAATTGCAACCCTCTGCCTTCAAGCGAGTTGATGGCAACTGCACGAGTACCTTGATCTTCGAAATAACGAATCCATTTTTTCGTTTCAACTTCATCGGCCATGTCCATTTTGTTCAAGATAATAAGACGTGGTTTTTGCTGAATCACTTGATCGATCATTGGATTTCGTGAAGATAAAGGCAATCTGGCATCCACAAGTTCGAAAATAATATCCACTAACTTTAGTTTTTCAGTAACTTGTCTTCGCGCTTTCGCCATGTGTCCAGGAAACCATTGTATCGTCATAAAACCACTCCTTATTTTACAATTCCCGCTTCAGCCAATGGCCAGAAAACAAAATTCGTGTCCCCGATCACTTCATCGGTCGAGACCAATCCAATATGGCGGCTATCTTTGCTTGCACGGCGATTATCCCCCATCACAAAGATAGATCCTTCAGGTATGGTACTTTGTCCTTCGGTAACATCTTCTAAGACAAAATCTTCTGTCAGTGTACCGGTAATTCCTTGCTTATAAATGTCTAGATAAGGTTCTTCTACTGCTTCTCCATTTATATATAATTGGTCATCTTCATAGGCAATGTGATCACCTGGCAAACCGATTATACGCTTAATATAATCTTTTTGTTCAGGGGCATGAAAAACGATAATATCGAAACGGTCAGGTTCCCCAACTGAATAACCAATCTTGTTGACAATCATGCGATCTCCGTGCTCTAAAGTCGGCATCATTGACTCTCCATCTACTACAATCGGTGTGAATAAAAAGAAACGGATAATTGCTGCCAAACCGAAGGCGATCAACAGAGCTTTGGACCATTCCCACATTTCATTTTTCTTCTTCACTTCAGTCTCCATGCGCGTTCCTCCCCAAACTTACTGTTTTAATTGTACAAGGAATTAAACTTTTTAGCAAAAAGAAAGAGGGCGCAAGCGCCCTCTTTCATTAATACAAGCTTATCGAATTTCTTTGATACGAGCTGCTTTACCGCGTAGGTCACGCAAGTAATACAATTTAGCACGACGAACTTTACCACGACGGGTAACTTCAAGTTGTGCAATTTTTGGTGTGTGTACAGGGAATGTACGCTCAACACCAACACCGTAAGAGATTTTGCGAACAGTGAATGACTCACTGATTCCGCCTCCGCGACGGCCAATTACGACTCCTTCGTATACCTGAATACGTTCGCGTGTACCCTCAACAACTTTAACGTGGACGCGAACAGTGTCTCCAGGACGGAACGTTGGAAGATCCGTACGAATTTGTTCTTTAGTGATTTCTGTAATAATGTTTTGCATTATTTTTCTCTCCTTCTACAGATGTTCTTACACCAAATCAGCTGTTGCAGCGGAACATCGTGATCCTGTACTTCACATAAAAGTACAGTGTCCATAATACCACTGATAACCTGACAGCGCAAGAGCAAGCTGCACTCTATTTTCATTTCTTTAATTGGGCGATTATTTTTTTCTGTTTGTCATCCAACTCGATGTGTTCGAGCAGATCTGGCCGTCTTTCAAGCGTCCGTTTTAAGGTTTGTTCTTCGCGCCATTGATCAACTTTACCGTGATTACCGGAAGTTAAGACATCTGGTACTTTCCAGCCTCTGAAATCGGCAGGACGGGTGTATTGCGGGTGCTCTAGAAGTCCTGTAGAGAATGAGTCGCGAATTGGCGAATCGGCGTTACCTAGCACCCCAGGAAGCAGTCTAACGACACTATCAATGACCGTCATGGCTGCAAGTTCTCCTCCGGTTAGCACAAAGTCTCCAATTGAAATTTCATCTGTGACCAAATGTTCTCGAATTCGTTCATCATAGCCCTCGTAATGTCCGCAAATAAATACTAGTTCCTGTTCGTTTGCTAACTCTTCAGCTTTTTGCTGCGTAAAGCGCTCACCTTGTGGACACATTAAAATAACGCGTGGTTTGCTGTTTGTCGTGAGACTTTCAACCGCATTGAAAATCGGTTCTGGTTTTAGAACCATTCCTGCTCCGCCACCAAATGGGTAATCATCAACTTGGCGTTTGTTATCGGCAAATTCACGAATGTCCACAACGTTTAAACTAACTGCATTTTTATCCTGCGCTTTTTTCATAATTGAATGTTGAAAGACCCCTTCAAACATCGGCGGAAATAACGATAGAACATTTATGTTCATCAAGACAATAACCCTTCTATTACTTCGATCACGACTTTCTTTTGGTCAATATCAATTTCTTGGACGATTTCTTCAGTGTAAGGAATATAATGCTTCTTCCCCGACTCAGGTGTAACTTCCCAAACGTCATTGGCACCAGTTTCCAAAATTTCACTGATCTTTCCGAGTTCTTGCCCTTCGGTTGAAAACACTGTGCACCCCAAAATTTCATGATGGTAATACGCATTATCTTCTAGTTCAGTCAAATCATGTTCAGAAATTCGCAAATAAGATTCTTTAAACGGCTCTACGTCATTGATATATGGATAACCCTCAAAAGTTAGTAACTCAAAGTTTTTATGTCGGCGCTGACTGGCGATTTTTACCATGATTGGTTTTTTTGCATCCGGCATGAAAAGCCCGAGCTTCGTCCCAACTGCAAAGCGTTCTTCTGGAAAATCCGTACGCGATAAAACACGTACTTCGCCACGAATTCCGTGTGTATTGACAATCTTTCCTACATTAAACCATTGCATAAGCAAACATCCTTTCACTTTTATTTTTCTGAAAAAAAAAGAAGGAACCTGGGCTCCTTCTTCTTAATCAACAATATCGAGATACGTTTTTTTCTTATGATAACCACCTGCTGCTGAGTACACAATTGAACGAACAGCTTTCGCTACACGCCCCTGCTTCCCGATCACTTTCCCTGTATCCTCTGGATGCACAGAAAGCTTGTAGACAATTCGGCTTGCGTTTTCGTCAGTAACGACGCGAACTTCTTCCGGATAATCAACTAACGGTTTGACAATGCTCTCAATCAGCTGCCTCATAAAAAACTCTCCCTTATTTGTTTAGTTTTTCGTTATGGAATTTCTCCATAATGCCTTTTTGAGAAAACAAGTTACGTACAGTATCAGATGGTTTTGCACCATCATGAAGCCATTTCAATACTTGCTCTTCGTCGATCTTAACTTCAGCTGGAACTGTCAGTGGGTTGTAAGTACCTACTGTCTGGATTTGACGGCCGTCACGTGGAGCACGTGAGTCAGCTACTACAATACGGTAAAAAGGAGATTTTTTAGCTCCCATACGTTTCAAGCGAATTTTTACTGCCATTTCTTAAAGCACCTCCGAATAGTTTCACACAAGATATTATATTAGCAAGCTTTAAATAGTTTGTAAAGTATTTTTTCTTAACACCTTGAAATTTTTACTTGAAAAGTGAGTCTAGGCCCGGCATTCCCATTTTTTTTCTTCCTTTTTTCGTGTTCATACCAGACATTTGCTTCATCATTTTCTTCATGTCTTCAAACTGTTTTAGCAGTCTGTTGACATCTTGAATATTGGTCCCCGACCCTTTAGCAATTCGTTTTTTTCGATTGGCATTAATGATTTCGGGAG
The DNA here is from genome assembly GCF_001465835.2 of Planococcus kocurii. NCBI lineage: Bacteria > Bacillati > Bacillota > Bacilli > Caryophanales > Caryophanaceae > Planococcus > Planococcus kocurii. The sequence goes on along the minus strand of NZ_CP013661.2, from coordinate 3,018,130 downwards.
TGGTTTTCTCTTTTTTTGTCATCGAATAGATAATCGCTTCTACGCGATCCATTTGGCCTTCATCGACTTTTGCGTTTTCTAACCCTTTGATTTTATTGGCACCTGGCAACATTTTCAGTATCTCGTCCAATGGTCCCATTTGTTTGACTTGTGTCATTTGTTCAAGAAAATCATCAAAAGTAAAAGTAGAAGTTCTGAACTTTTCTTCTAACTCTTTTGCTTTTACTTCATCAACATTTGACTGCGCTTTTTCAATGAGCGACAGCATATCGCCCATGCCAAGTATTCGTGACGCCATACGTTCGGGGTGGAAAGCTTCAAGCGCATCCATTTTTTCACCCATCCCGACAAATTTAATCGGTTTTTGAGTGACAGAACGAATGGATAATGCCGCACCGCCTCGTGTATCACCATCAAGCTTCGTTAAAACGACGCCAGTGATGCCAATGGCTGCATCAAAATTTTGGGCCACGTTGACAGCATCTTGTCCTGTCATAGAATCGACGACCAAGAAAATTTCATCTGGCTCTTTAAGCGCACGAATATCTTTCAATTCCTGCATCAACGCCTCATCGACATGCAAACGCCCTGCTGTATCAATAATGACCGTATCCAAATGCTCTGCCTTCGCATGTTCAATTGCCTGACGCGCAATTTCCACAGGAGACATGTCTGTCCCTTTAGAAAAAACCGGAAGCGATAACTGCTTACCAATCGTCTCTAACTGCTGAATCGCGGCCGGACGATAAACATCGGCCGCTACGAGTAGCGGTTTACGATTGTGTTTTCTGCGCAACAAATTAGCGAGTTTTCCCGTGGTTGTCGTTTTACCGGCACCTTGCAAACCAACCATCATAATGACGGTCGGTTGTTTTGTAGAAAACTCGATTTTCCGCTCTTCGCCACCCATCAATTCTGTCAGTTCATCTTTAACGATTTTAACGACTTGTTGTCCTGGTGTTAGGCTGTCCATGACATCTTGTCCAATCGCTCGTTCACTGATTTTCTTGACGAATTCTTTCACTACTTTTAAGTTGACATCCGCTTCGATCAAGGCGAAACGAACTTCACGCATCATTTCCTTAACGTCTGCTTCGTTGACTTTACCTTTACCTTTTATCTTAGTCATCGTCCCTTGCAGGCGTTCGGATAAACCTTCAAATGCCATTCTTTCCGCCTCCTAATCCCATTCCTTTAGTTCGCCCAAAAATTGCTGGACGCGCTCTTCTGTGAATGGCTGTTTTTCAAATGACGAAACCAGTTGCTGCCGTTTCTGAAACTTTTCAAATAGCTGCAACTTGCGTTCATATTCTTCTAGCATTGCTTCTGTCCGGCGAATGTTATCGTAAACTGCCTGACGGGTGATATGGTATTCTTCGGCAATTTCGCCCAGTGAATGGTCGTCTAAATAGTACAGCATCATATAGCTACGCTGTTTTGGCGTCAGTAACTCCTGATAGAAATCAAACAAATAGTTCATACGTGTTGTTTTTTCTAGTCCCATCATTGACGCTCACCCCATTCATTCTAATGCTTAGAATACTGAAAATCGACAAAGCTGTCAAGTAATTTTACTTGTCTGCTTTAGCATCTTCCAATTCTTGCTCTTTATCCAATCCTTCAGCAAACAAGCCGTAAACGTATTTTTGCGCATCGAAAGGTTGCAGGTCATCTAGTTTTTCACCAAGGCCTACAAATTTCACAGGAATTTTTAATTTATTGCGAATCGCCAAGACAATTCCGCCTTTTGCTGTCCCATCTAGTTTTGTTAGAACAATGCCCGTAACATCGGTAACTTCTTTGAATGTCTGTGCCTGGAGCATAGCATTTTGACCGGTCGTAGCATCAAGTGCCAGTAATACTTCATGAGGCGCACCGGGAATTTCACGCGAAATAACACGATGAACTTTTTGCAGTTCGTTCATCAAATTGACTTTGTTTTGCAGACGTCCTGCCGTATCGCAAATAAGCACGTCCACTCCGCGGGATTTAGCGGAACGTACAGCGTCATACATAACCGCTGCTGGGTCTGACCCTTCACTTTGTTTAATCACATCCACGCCAACTCGCTTGCCCCAGACGTCCAATTGCTCGATTGCACCGGCACGGAATGTATCACCTGCCGCAAGCATAACGGTTTTGCCTTCATTTTTGAAACGATGAGCGAGTTTTCCGATAGTGGTAGTTTTGCCAACACCGTTAACTCCAACCATCAAAATGACCGTCAATCCTTCAACAAAATTGATTTCATTGATTTCTGCTTCACCAGCTTCATAGATTTCCACCAGTTTTTCCGAAATAACGGATTGGACATTTGACGTATCTTTTACGTTTTTCCGTTGCACTTCAAAACGCAAGTCGTCCATTAACTCAATAACCGTTTCGAAACCGACATCCGCTTGCAACAAAATTTCTTCTAGTTCCTCAAAAAAGTCTTCATCGACTTTTCGGTATTTCGCTACCAAATCATTGATTTTTGATGTAAAACCAATACGGGTTTTGGCTAATCCTTCTTTGTATTTTTCAGTTGATTCTTCAGCTTCAGTATTGCCAGCAAATTTATCTTTTAGTTTTTTGAAGAAACTCATGTGTATCCACTCCTTTTTCAGGTTTTTTCTTCGAGCCTGACCGAAACCAGTTTCGATATCCCAGATTCTTGCATGGTGATGCCATATAAAACGTCGGCACCTTCCATTGTCCCTTTACGATGTGTAATGACGATAAACTGCGTATCTTCGCTGAATTTCTTCAGGTATTGACTGTAACGCACGACATTCGATTCATCAAGCGCCGCCTCGACTTCATCAAGCACACAGAAGGGTACAGGACGCACATTCAAAATCGCAAATAATAAAGCGATCGCTGTAAGTGCACGTTCTCCACCAGATAGCAAACTCAAATTTTGCAACTTTTTACCAGGTGGCTGAGCAATAATCTCTACACCTGTTCTCAACATATCTTGCGGATCTGTCAATACTAAGTCAGCAGAGCCCCCACCAAACAACTCTTTAAAGACCCGTTGGAACTGCTTGCGAATGGCATGAAAAGTATCGTCAAAACGACTAGTCATTTCTCCGTCCATTTCCCGAATTAATGTTCGCAATGTTTCTTTCGCTTCGTTTAAATCGTTACGTTGCTCTGTTAAAAAGGCATGGCGGTCAGAGACATGTTCAAATTCTTCGATTGCACCAATATGGACAGGCCCTAATTCTTCAATAGATTGTTTCAGCAATTTAACTTTTCTACGAACAACGGCTTCTTCATCAATCATTTCAAACTGTTTTGCTTGCTCTAGTGTCAGCTGATAATTGGTGTCAAGCTGGGTAATAAAACTTTGAATTTGAACTTCTAACCGTGTTGATTTGACTTCATAAATTCGAATCGCTTCCACATAGCCTTTATAAATACGTTGGTGTTCTTTTAAATCTTCTTCCAAACCAGTTAAGGTATCTTGCTGTCCTAAGCGTTGTTTTTTTGTCTGCTCAACCGTTTGCAACATGTGCATTTTTTTCGTTGACCAGGTCTCAATTTCTTGCAGAATTTCCTTGTCTGAATACACTTTTACTGCTTCTTCTGACTGAATCCATTGCAACTCTTTTTGATTTTCTTGCAGTTTGTAATTGCTTTTCTCGAGTCGCTCAAAAAGCTCCGCTTCACTCACTGTTAATTGATTGAGGCGTTCTTTTGTTACAGCATCTAACGACTTTTGTTCTGCTAATTTCTCCAAAACTTGATCACGTGCTGATTGGTTTTGCTGCTTAAACAGCGTGAGTTCGTCAATTTCCACGGTAATAGCAGCCAATTCTTTTACGATGCTCTCACGGCGTATAGATGCTACTTCTTTTCGTCCAGTAATGGCTGTCAAATCATATTCTTTGTTTTTTTGTTCTGCTTCAAAAAGATGGAAACGCTCTAACGTTGTCTTTAAAACAGCTTCAATTTCACGAAGAATGGTCGAACTTTCCGCTTCTGAATCCCGGTATTTCTCCCCTTCATTTTTCAAGGCTTGAATGGATTCCTCTGCCACTTTCACTTCTGCCTGTTCTTTGATTACTGTTTTTTCAGCGTTTATGATGGTCTCTTTTAACTCTGCTGATTGCACAAGCAATTGCTCAAGTTCAGCTTTTCGCGTGAAGAATGAAGCTTGGGTTTTGTTAGCACCGCCTGTCATCGATCCACCGGCGTTCACGATATCGCCATCTAAGGTTACGACACGGAAGCGATTGCCGGTTGCTTTAGCAATCGCTGTCGCGCCTTTCAAGTCTTCAGCGATAATGACATTGCCTACTAAATTTTCAATAATCATCGCATACTGTGCATCGTAATCGATTAATTCGCATGCCATATTCACATAGGCTGGGTGCTCCCGCACAGTAGCCAATGTATGTTCTGGGATCTTCCGCGATTTCATGACAGTCATTGGTAAGAAAGTAGAACGTCCCGCCCTCTTTTTACGAAGAAAATCAATGGCTTCTCTAGCATGCTGCTCGTTTTCTGTAACAATGTGCTGACTTGAAGCACCTAATGCCGTTTCAATGGCCTTAGCATAAGTTTTCTCTACTTGCGCAATTTCAGCAACTGCTCCTCTAATGCCTGCTAGCTGGCCTTTTTCACGTGCCATTAATACTTCACGGACACCTTGAAAAAACCCTGAGAAATCGGCTTCAAGTTCCTGTAAGGTACCAACGCGAGCCGCAAGCTGTTTTTCAGACTGATAGGCTTGAAACAGCATCGCTTGCTTTTGATCAAATGATTGCTTTTGCAGTTGATAAGAAGCTTCCGCGTTTTTATATTGCTGACGCTTGTCTTCTAACAAGGTACGAATGTCTGCAACATTTTTTTCTGCATGCGTTTTTTGGCTTTTCAATTTCGATAGTTCCAACTCAAAGTCAGCCCGTTGCGAAGTAATTCGTCCGGTTGATTCTGACAGTTGTTGTTCTTGCAAACCAATATTTTTAAGCTCGTTTTTGACTGTTGCCTGCTCGTTCATCAAATCGATATAGACCGACTTGCAATTTTCAATTTCGTTGTCGATATCGGCCGGAGTTCGGTTCAACTGCTCTTCAAGTTGTTTAATCGTCGTCCGTATTTTTTGACGCTGTATTTTGCGTTCTTCTAATAACACCAACTGCTCATTGTGTTTTTTCTGAAGCAAAACATTTTCTAGTTTTTCCGCATCTAAATTACTTTGTAATTGCTGCGCTTGGCGATGAGCATTGCTTTTTTTCTCGGACATCAACAGTTTGCGTCCTTGCCATTTCTCCGTTTCGGCACTCGCTTCAACTAAAGCATTTTGCGCTTGATCTATTTTGCGATCCAACTCTGCGAGCGCTTGACGAATTTCAGCGACTGCACGCTCTTTCGTCGTAATTTCTGCAGCTATTTGCTGCTCTTTTTCTGAATGAACTGCTGCTTCTTGCGCTAGTTGATTGAGTTCCTGCTCCAAGTTGCTGGCATCATGAGCCAACAAGGCGATATCGGCATCTTTTAATTGTTCGTTCATATCCAAAAAATCGCGTGCAGTGGAGGCTTGAATTTGAAGCGGCTCCATACGACCATCCAATTCATGTAAAATATCCAATACACGATTAAGGTTTTCATCGGTTTCATTTAGTTTCATTTCAGCTTTTTTCTTCCGCTGCTTGTATTTCAACACACCTGCAGCTTCTTCAAATATAGATCGACGTTCTTCTGCTTTTGAATTCAGAATTTCATCTACTCGTCCCTGCGAAATAATGGAAAAGGCTTCTTTACCCAATCCAGAATCCATAAACAAGTCTGTAATATCTTTCAATCGACAATTTTGCTTATTCAGCAAATAGGCACTTTCACCACTGCGAAAAACCCTTCTCGTTACGCTGACTTCGCTGTAATCGAGAGGGACACGCCCGTCCGTATTATCTAAAATCAACGTAACTTCTGCAAAATTTAACGGTTTTCTTGAATCACTGCCAGCAAAAATAACGTCCTCCATTTTTGCACCGCGTAGTGATTTTGCTGATTGTTCTCCGAGCACCCAACGGATAGCATCGGTAACATTGCTTTTGCCGCTACCATTTGGTCCGACAACGGCGGTTACTCCAGGTACAAAGTCGATGCCGATACGATCAGCAAATGATTTGAACCCCATGATTTCCAATCTCTTCAAAAACATTACGACTACTCCTCCGCCAATTCTTGCAATTTACGGATTGCCAGCTGAGCTGCCTGCTGTTCCGCTTCTTTTTTCGATCGACCATTACCGACGCCAAGTTCCTTATCCGCAAGAGATACACGAGTCACAAATACACGGCTATGCGCTGGTCCGATTTCATCAATAATTTCGTAATTCAATGCTCCGGTATTTTTTTGTTGAACCAATTCTTGTAATTGGCTCTTATAATCCATCACATGCGAAAAAGCACCGATTTCCACTTTTGGAAATAATACCGTTTCCAAAAATGCGACAACAGGATCTAATCCTTGGTCTAGGTAAAGAGCGCCAATATACGATTCGAAAACATCTGCCAATAAAGCTGGACGTGTTCTTCCACCTGTTAACTCTTCTCCTTTACCTAAAAGGATATATTTACCGAAATTTAGTTCATTGGCAAATAAAACCAGAGAAGGTTCACAAACGATTGCTGCACGCAACTTTGTCAACTCGCCTTCGCTCATTTGTGGGTATTTCGTATACAGGTAATGCGAAACGGATAATTCCAATACCGCATCCCCTAGAAATTCCAAACGTTCGTTATCGGTAAATTGTTTTCTTCGATGCTCATTCACATAGGATGAATGGGTAAAAGCTTGATGCAATAAGGCAGGTTTATTAAATGAAACATTGAGTTCTTTTTGCAGTTGTTCAAATGACGCTTTGACACTTTCTTTTATGGTACTGGTCTTTTGGTGATTTACTTTTTTATTCATGGCCATTTTTATCTGCCTTCCTTTGTGTACTTCTTTCAATTTTACCTTTTTTTCAGCGATTGTGCAAAAGAGAATTGACGCACAATCGCTTAGTGTAACAGCAATTGTGCGTCAATGGTTTTAAGTATAATTTTCTGGTAGAACGTTTAGCACCCAGACTCTAGGGTCATAAGTCTCTCCAGCTATGCGGCAAAGTGCGCCGCTTCGCCGGAGCGTCTTATGCCCGTCGAGTCTACACGGGCGCTTTCGCTTTTCTTGGTGTCTAGCTCTAGCACCCAGACTCTAGGGTCATAAGTCTCTCCAGCTATGCGGCAAAGTGCGCCGCTTCGCCGGAGCGTCTTATGCCCGTCGAGTCTACACGGGCGCTTTCGCTTTTCTTGGTTACGCTTGTTTTTTCTCGATATACGTTACTGCGTCGCCTACTGTGTTCATGTTTTCAGCGTCTTCGTCAGAAATCTCCATATCGAACTCATCTTCAAGTTCCATAACAAGTTCTACTACGTCCAATGAATCTGCACCTAGGTCACCTGTGAATGAAGCTTCAAGTTTCACTTCGTTCTCTTCTACACCTAGACGATCCACGATTACTTTCGTTACTCTATCTAATACTGTTGACAATGTCGTCACCTCCCCTCAAATCAGTATACAAAAAAATTACCTACATGACCATGCCGCCGTCAAGATGAAGCGTTTGGCCCGTCATATAGGATGCATCATCCGAAGCTAAGAATAGCGCAGCTTTTGCAACGTCTTCTGGTGCACCAAAACGGCCTAATGGAATTTGTCCCATCATCGCTTTTTGAACGTCTTCACTCAATTTTTCGGTCATATCGGTCGTGATAAAGCCAGGAGCGACAGCATTGGCTGTAATTCCACGACTTGCTAGTTCACGCGCTGTCGTTTTCGTCAAGCCAATGACACCCGCTTTTGCTGCAACATAATTTGCTTGTCCAGCGTTGCCCATCACGCCTACGATTGAGGCAATATTGACGATTCGGCCAGAGCGCTGTTTCATCATTTGGCGTGTTACTGCTTTTGTGCAAATAAATACACCTTTTAAGTTAATATTGATGACATCGTCCCATTCGTCATCTTTCATACGCATCATCAAATTATCACGTGTGATACCCGCGTTATTCACTAAAATATCAACAGATCCAAACGTTTTCATCGTTTCATCGACCATCGCTTTAACTGATTCAGCATCTGAAACATTGGCTTTCACTGCAATTGCAGTACCACCATTAGCCTCAATATCCGCAACTACTGCTTCTGCTTTTTCTTGGCTACCGCTATAATTGACAACTACTTTTGCACCGTCTGCCGCAAATTTGCGCGCGATTTCTGCTCCAATTCCACGAGATCCACCAGTAATAATGGCTGTTTTCCCTGCAAGTTTACTCATTTTGCCAACTCCTCTACCGCTTTTTCAAATGACGCTAAGTCATAAACTGGCAAAGTTTTAACTGAGCGATCAATTTTTTTCACTAATCCACTCAATACTTTCCCAGGGCCAATTTCGATAAATACGGTTACACCAAGATCAATCATTTCGCGCACCGATTGTTCCCATAGGACTGGGGAATACAATTGACGAACAAGAAGATCTTGAATTTGTGTCGCATTTGTTTCCGCTTTTGCTGTGACGTTTGAAACGACTGGTACTTTCGCATCTAACAAGAAAGAAACGCTCAGTTCTTTCGCTAAATCTTGGGATGCCGAACGCATCAATTCCGAGTGGAACGGTCCGCTGACATCAAGTGGAATGGCACGCTTAGCTCCACGCTCTTTAGCGACGATACACGCTTGCTCAACTCCTGCTTTTGTACCCGAAATAACGATTTGTCCTGGGCAATTCAAGTTAGCAAGTTGCACAACACCTGTCGTGTCCGTCACTTCATTTGTTACTTTTTCAAGTTCTTCACTTTCCATACCAAGAATAGCAGCCATTGTCCCTTCTCCTGCTGGGAAAGCTGTATTCATAAACAATCCACGCTTATGTACAATGTTAACCGCTGTTGGAAATTCTAACACATTCGAAGTTACGAGCGCGCTATATTCGCCAAGGCTATGACCCGCTGTATAATCCGGTCTAATCCCTGCTCGAATCAATCGTTCTGTAATCATTGAACTAACTGTTAAAAGAGCTGGTTGCGCATGATAGGTTAACGTCAATTCTTCTTGTGGGCCTTCTAGCATCAACTTAGATAAATCTAAATCAAGTGTTTGGTTGGCACTTTCAAAGAAATTACGGCTCGTATCGTCTGTTAAAAAGCTTTCGCCCATTCCAACCATTTGCGACCCTTGGCCTGGATAGATAAATGCAATCTTAGTCTTCATGTAAAGTCTCCTTTTTCAGCGTACTGTAAATTGTTCCCGTTACATCAAATTCAACCATCGTACGTGTTTGGCGTATCGCATTGAATAAGGCATTAGCATTTGACGAACCATGCGCTTTTATAACGGGTGCTTTTAAACCGAATAATCCGGCGCCGCCATATTCGCTATAATCCAACATGCCTTTCAACCCTTTTAAATCATCTTTCACAAGAAAAGCCGCAACTTTTGTTTTAACTGAGCTCATAAAGACATCTTTCATCATCGCAAAAACATTCATTGCCGTTCCTTCGATGGTCTTCAACACCATATTGCCAGTAAAGCCGTCGGTTACCACAACATCAGCCACACCATTTAATAAATCACGTGACTCAACGTTGCCAATAAAATGGACTGGCGCTTCTTTTAATAATGGAAAAGCGGCTTTTGTTAAGTCATTGCCTTTTTTCTCTTCGGTTCCGATATTCAAAAGACCCACTGTTGGATTGTTAATGCCGCGAACTTTTTCAGCATAAATGCTGCCCATAATCGCATATTGCACAAGATGTTCCGGTTTAGCTTCTGCATTGGCACCCATATCAAGCATGACAAACCCTTTGCCATCAATAGTTGGCAAAGTTGGGGCTAATGCTGGACGATCCACCCCATCAATGCGGCCAACAACAAATAAACCCGCTGACATAAGAGCCCCTGTATTTCCTGCAGATACGCAAGCGTCGGCTTCGCCATCTTTTACAGCTTGTGCCATCCGAACCATCGAGGCATCTTTTTTTCGTTTAACCGATCGCACAGGATCATCTTCTGAAGTGATTACTTCTTCACAATGGACGATTGTTAACCGGTCATGTTCCTTCAAGAATTCTTGCATCTTTTCCTGATGACCAAATAATTGAATTTCAACATCTGTAAATTCTGCTAATGCTTTATAGACACCTGCAATAATTTCTTTTGGCGCATGATCTCCACCCATTGCATCTACTGCTATTTTCATTCTATGTCACCTTCACTTTGTTCTGTCATACGGTACATTTCAAAAGTGCCAATAAAAACCGTCTGCTGTTCTACCGATGAAACTACTTTAACAAACGCCCTGTTTTTTTCAGGGTGGCTGTCGATTACTTCTGCTTTTGCAACAATCCGTTGCCCGGCAGTTACCGGTCGCAAAAATTGCAGTTCCGACTTTACCGTTAATGCCAGTTCTTCGTTCATTACTGCCACGGCCAACGAATTGGCTTGTGCAAATAAATGATGACCTCTGGCAATCTGATTACGTTGAAAAACATGTTCTGGCTTTACATCAAAAATCGAAATCGCTCTTTTGTCTAGTTCAATGTCAATAATCTCACCAATCACTTCGTCGATTGGCAAAGATTTCACTTCATCTTCGAAGGTTTTCACGGCTACGTGTTTAATGCGTTCGCGCAGCTCTGGAATAGCAAGCTCCATTCGATCTAATCGAATGGTTTGCACACTAACGTCAAATGCTACCGACAATTCTTCATCGGTGACGAAAGGATTTTCTTTGATTGAGTCTTTTAACGCTTGTTGCCGTTGTTTTTTTGGTCTTTTCACTGTGTCACCGCCCGCTATTAGCACTTGGTACTAATATGAGTATATAAATAACAAAAAAAGAATGCAAGGAAAATAATGATTCCTGCATTCTCAATCTAACCGGCCACCTGTTAATATTCCTGACTGTTCTATCTGTTGACGTAAACAACGCATATCATCCGCTTGCCAAAATTCGTCGCTGCTGATTAGTTTTTCAGCATCTTTTCTAGCTGCTTCAAGCGCTCGGTAATCATGAATCAAATCGGCCATTTTAAATTCTGGAATCCCGCTTTGTTTACGGCCGAAAAAGTCACCCGGACCTCTTAACTGCAAATCTTTTTCTGCTAGCACAAAACCATCGTTGGTTTCAGTCATCGTCGTCATACGCTCTTTACCAATTTCTGTCTTCGGGTCTGCTAACAAGATGCAATAAGACTGTTCACTGCCACGTCCAACACGGCCTCGTAATTGGTGTAACTGAGACAAACCGAAACGTTCGGCGTCGTAAATAAGCATAAACGACGCGTTTGGTACATTAACGCCAACCTCTACAACCGTTGTCGACACTAATACAGCAATTTGTCCTTCTGAAAATTCGCGCATTGTCTGTTCTTTTTCATCTGAGTGCAAGCGCCCGTGCATCAATCCAACCGTAAAACGCTCATTGAAATACATCGATAACTGCTGAAACAAATCAACGGCATTTTGATAATCCAGTTTATCAGATTCCTCGATCAGTGGACAGATGACATAGGCTTGCCGTCCTGCAGCCAACTCTTTTTCCATCCGCCCGACAATTTTGCCGAACATCTCCTTTTTCATCCAATAGGTTTCAATTTCTTTACGACCAGCTGGCATTTCATCGATAACGGATACATCCATTTCTCCAAAAGCAGAAATCGCCAACGTTCGTGGAATTGGTGTAGCCGTCATAAATAGAACATCAGGATTATAGCCTTTATCCTTTAACACACGTCGCTGATCCACGCCAAACCGGTGCTGCTCATCGGTAATAACAAGACCGAGCTTGTGGAATCGTACTTCTGGCTGAATCAACGCATGCGTTCCAATTAACAGATCGATTTCCCCATTTGCTAACTGTTCCAAAATCAATTGTCGTTTCTTTCCTTTTACTGAGCCTGTTAAAAGAGCAATGTTCAATGAAAACGGACTGAACCACTGCACCAATGTGTTAGCATGTTGTTCCGCCAAAATTTCAGTAGGCGCCATTAACGCACCTTGTAGCCCTGCTGTATGAGCTGCATATAACGCAATTGCCGCTACTACTGTTTTACCTGACCCCACATCACCCTGCAGGAGTCGATTCATACGGAACGGCTCTTTCATATCTTTGCAAATTTCATTGACCACTCGTTTTTGTGCAGCAGTCAAATTGAAAGGCAATGATTCAATAAATCCCTTCAACCGTTCGAGATCGTAATCGATAAAAGAGCCGCCTTCTTCCTCACGATTTTTTTTACGAAGCGCTTGCATCTTTAATTGAAATACTAATAATTCTTCGTAAACAAAACGCCGACGCGCTTGTTTGACTTTTTCACCATCTGGAGGAAAATGAACCCATTCTAAAGCATCTTGTACCGGCGCTAATTGATAGGCATCAACAAACCTTTTTGGCAAACAATCTTCCATGTCTTCTTTTACTAAATCCAATGCTTGGCGCATCAGCTTGCGAAATGTTTTTTGGTGAATGCTGCCTTTTAAGCTGTAGACCGGTTCGAAATCCGCTCCATTTGTCCTCGGCCCAATCGTGTGACTTGATACCGTAATGACTTGACGCCCACGATCCCATTTACCCGTTAGTGTAATAATTTCTCCCAACTGCAATTTCGCTTTAACATAAGGCTGATTGAAAAATATAGCCTTTATCAGATGGCGCCCTACTAACACCCGGACTTGCGTTCGCGATTTATTTTTACCTAAAAAAAGGACGGAAGGTTCGCTTTCGACCCTTCCCTCCACTGTTACGCGTTCATTATGAGGTGTATCGGCCAGATCTTTTAATTGAAAATCCTCATGGCGATACGGAAATGTCATGATCAAGTCATGCAATGTCTCAATTTTCATTTCCTGTAAGGTTTCGGTTGCTTGCTTCCCTACTCCTTTTAATGTGGCGACTGACTCTTTACTGCCCACTTCCGACAACTGCTCCTCCAAAAATTTTGGATTCAAGCCATTTTCCAGTAGGCGTTGCGGCAAGTCCGCCTTTTGCGGTTTCTCTTAGCGCACTCGGCATCGATTGGCCGATTTCGAACATCGCACCAATAACTTCGTCACACGGAATACGGCTAGTCACACCAGCTAACGCCATGTCTGCCGCTACTACTGCATTGGCAGCTCCCATTGCATTACGTTTTACACAAGGCACTTCTACCAATCCCGCCACTGGATCGCAGACTAGACCGAGCATATTCTTCATCGTAATGGCAAATGCTTCTGAGCTTTGCTGAGGCGTACCACCAGCCATTTCAATAATAGCAGCTGATGCCATACCAGCGGCTGATCCGACTTCTGCTTGACAGCCACCTGCTGCACCTGAAATCGATGCATTATTGGCCACAACAAAGCCAAAAGCGCCTGCTGTAAATAAATAACGGATCATTTGCTCGCGTGTTGGATTTAATTTATTTTGCACAGCAAATAACGTACCTGGTACCACGCCAGCAGATCCCGCTGTTGGTGTCGCACAAATAGTGCCCATCGCTGCATTGACTTCGTTAGTCGCAACCGCTTTACTAACTGCGTCAAGCAGCAAATCTCCAGAAAGCGTATTGCCTTTTTCGCGATAAGCTTGCAACAATACAGCATCTCCACCCGTCAATCCTGAAACCGAGTGAACTCCTTTTAACCCTTTTTCTACAGCTTCTTCCATGACCGTCAAGTTACGATCCATTTGAATCATGATGTCTTCACGCGATCGATTGGTCATCAGTATTTCTTGTTCAATCATAATTTCAGAAATTAATTTCTGTTCTTTTTCAGCCCGTTCAACTAACTCTCTTACATTACGGAATAAAGCTTCCATTATCATAGCCTCCAATTTAATCGGCGATTCGTGTCACCTGCGTGATATTCGGAAGTTTTTTCAATTCATCCATCACTTCTTTATCAACATTTTGATCTACTTCGATGACCATCAATGCCATATGTCCTTTTTCTTTCCGAGAAACTTCCATGTGACCGATGTTAATATCGTATTTGTAGAGGCAATTCGCAACATTGGCGATACACCCTGAACGATCTTCATGGACAACTAAAATTGCCGGATGGTTCCCTGATAAACGAAGCGGGAAGCCATTTAACTCGGTGATTTCAATTTTACCGCCACCAATTGAAATGCCCATCATCGACATTTCAGATTTTTCATCTCCGATGACGATGCGTGCTGTATTCGGATGATCAACATGACCCGTTTCAGGAATAAACTCATAGGTCATTCCTGCTTTTTGCGCTTCTTCAAACGACGTTTTGATGCGTTCATCAAAAGTATCATAGTCTAATAATCCACCGATGATGGCAACGTCTGTACTGTGCCCTTTATAAGTTTCTGCAAACGAACCGTAAAGGTGCACTTTTGCCCAATCCGGTTGTCTCCCGAACAAATCCCTCGCTACTCTTCCGATGCGGGCTGCTCCCGCAGTATGCGAAGAAGAAGGCCCAATCATGACTGGACCGATTATATCAAAAACAGATTTGAACTTCATGGCTCAAACCCCTCACTTTCAATTTACGTATACTGTTAGTGTACATGATTTCGACTTATTTAACAAAAATAAAAAGCGCATACATTCGTATGCGCCTTAGCCATTTGACTATATTAAAAAAACAAAAAGAAAAATTATTCTACAGCAAGTATGAAAGGATACAATGGCTGTTTACCATTATGAATTTCAACTTCAACCGCGCTATTTAAAGACTCAATAAATTCGCCCAATTTCTGAGCATCTGCCGCTGTCGCATCTTCTCCATAAAGAATTGTGACAATTTCCGCTTCGTTGTCTACTAGCTTTTTAGCCAACTCTTCAGTGACACGTTCTAGATTGCTATCAGAAACGATGATTTTCCCTTCGGAAATACCCATGAAATCATCTTTCTTAATGGCAATGCCATCAATCGATGTATCCCGAACAGCAAATGTGACAGAACCTGATTTCACATGTTTTGAAGCACTTGCCATTGCTAGTTGGTTGGTTTCTACGGTTGCTTCCGGGTTGAAAGCGAGTAATGCTGCCATTCCTTGAGGTACATCTTTAGTAGGCACTACAGCCGCTTCAATAGCTAAAAGTTCAGCCGCTTGTTCGGCTGCCATAATAATGTTTTTGTTATTCGGCAAAATCAAAACACGCTCTGCACCAATCGATTTGACAGCATTAACGATATCCTCTGTCGATGGATTCATGGTCTGCCCGCCTTCAATGACATACGAAGCTCCAATACTACGCAACAGTTCTGAAATTCCTTCACCCATGGCAACTGTTACAACCGCATAAGGATGTGTCGCTTGTTGTTTAGGTGCATTTTTTTGGAAGCCTTCGCCAACAATATCGATATGCTGTTGACGCATATTCTCGATTTTCATACTGATCAAGCTGCCGTAATCCTGACCATATGTAAGAACTTTTCCAGGTTCTTCCGAATGAATATGAATTTTCGCCACTTCCTCATCTGCGATGACCAATAGCGAATCCCCGTAACTACTCAAGTCAGAACGAAATAAAGCCTCATTAAATTCTTTTTTGCCTGTTTCGAACTTCACCATAAATTCTGTACAGTAGCCAAACTCAATATCGGCGGTATCCATAAAGCCAGCAATGTTTTTATGGTGCTCTGCACTGACCAAATCGTTCATTGAATGATGTGCGTGTTTTTCAGGTAATTCTTCCCCTTTTAGCGAAGCAAGAAAGCCTTCGTAAACATATACAAGACCTTGTCCGCCGCTATCAACAACGCCGACTTCTTTTAATACGGGAAGTAAGTCAGGTGTCCGTTCCAAAGAAGCTTTTGCTTCGGTCACTACAGCCTCGAACCAAACAATGAGGTCTTCTTCTGTTTTTGCTGCTTCCATGCCTTTAGCAGCCGCATCTTTTGCGACTGTCAAGATCGTTCCTTCAACTGGTTTCATAACCGCTTTATACGCTGTTTCAACACCGTGTTGAAGAGCTTCTGCAAACTTAAGCGCTGTCAATTCTGATTCTGAAGCAATGTATTTACCAAAACCTCTGAAAAGTTGCGAAAGAATAACACCCGAATTTCCACGTGCTCCCATCAATAAACCTTTAGATAAGGCACCTGCTGTCTTGCCAATATGCACTTCTGCTTGAGCTGTTGTTTCTTTTGCTCCAGAAGTCATTGACAAATTCATATTGGTCCCCGTGTCTCCATCAGGAACGGGGAAAACATTTAATGCATCAACATAATCCGCATTTTGAAAAAGATGGTGAGATCCCATCTGTACCATTTCTGCGAACTTTACTCCATTTAATGACTTCATAACTGATTCTTCCTCCTCCTACGGGTTCGTTACACGAACTCCCTGGACAAAAATATTGACTGCTTTTACAGACATACCTAATGTTTTAGTAATGGTGTACTTCACTTTGGACTGAACTTGATAAGCTACTTCAGAAATTTTCGTTCCATAGCTAATGATGACATACATATCAATAACCAAATTTTCATCTTCTTGGCGCACAAGAACTCCTTTGGCAAAATTTTCTTTGCGGAGTATATCTGTCAAGCCATCGCGTATTTGGTGTTTCGTTGCCATGCCTACAATGCCATAGCATTCGATTGCTGCGCCGCCTGCTATTTGAGCAATTACATCATTGGAAATATCGATTTGACCATATTCATTCTTTAATTCAATCGACATTGAAATTCCTCCTTGAGTCCTATTTCACTCTTCCCATTCTACCTCAAACCTTTATAGATGAAAAGCCGCCGTTTAAGGTGTAAAGGTTTTTTTCTTTAAAGACCTTCAAATATAGTTGCAAACCCCATATTTCTGTGTTAAATTATTAAAGTATGTGAAACGAAAAACGAACTGAAATTCTATCATAATTTTCAGCTTCACTTGTGAGGAGGGACTTACATGCCTAAAGTATGTGCAGTTAGTGGACGTAAAGCTCGCGCGGGAAATGCCCGTTCGCACGCAATGAATTCGACAAAACGTACATGGGGAGCAAACCTTCAAAAAGTTCGTATCCTTGTAAACGGTAAACCGAAACGTGTATGGGTTTCTGCGAGAGCAATGAAATCAGGTAAAGTTGAGCGCGTATAATCGCTCATGGATAATGCCAGGCTGATTTAATCAGCCTGGCATTTTTTCGTTTTCTACCATAGGTAAAACACCTTTACACTAGCAATAAAATAGACGGAGAAAAGGTATATTCTTTTCTCCGTCTATTTTACTTGAGAAACTGTATAAGTAGTTCTGTCGAAAGTTTACTCCATCCCTAAGCATCTGAACTTTCTATCATCAGACAATAACCGCTGTTGATTGTTACACTTCCAACATTAAAAAGTTCATTGCTGACGAAGCGTGTCGTTCCAAAAGAAATGTCTTCATCCGTTACAGGATATTTAAAACCCGTTAACGTCAAGCCTTTAACTTCCTCTGCAAACGGATAAAACGACACGTAACGGAAACGCTGATCTTTTTCAATGCGATGAGTCCCAGGACTTAAAAAACGGAGCCGGTTTTGATTGTTCAACAACACAAAGCGAGTTTTCGGAAATTGCTGTTGATACTTGAACAAGACGTGCAAAACGCTCATGTAATGATCGAGTCGGCCTCCTGTTACTCCCGAAACTATGACAAGATTTGGATGATAGCCCATTGCCGCCTCAAGTCCGAGTTCTGTATCAGACTGATCTTTTTCAGACGGAGAACGTGACAACTCAGGCAAAGCGATCCGTATTTGTTCGTACTCTTTAACGCTTACCGAGTCGAAATCACCGACAGCCGAAATGGGTTGAATTTTTTTGGCGAGCAATGTAAGTGTTCCTGAATCGACGCCTATATACAAAGCTTCTGGAAATAAAGAAAAATCCGGCAGTTCATCTGCCGGACCTCCTGCGATTAAAACGATGTTCAAGAAATCGCCTCTTCTCCTGCTTTCTTGATTGCTTGAAGAGCTTGTGTGCGGTCATTTTTGCTATAAATAGCGGAACCTGCCACAAAGACAGTTGCACCTGCTTGTGCACAAGGCACGATTGTTTCTTCATTGATGCCTCCATCAATTTCAATGTCGATGGATAAGCCTTTTTCTTTGATTATATCAGCCAACTGTTTAACTTTTGGCACTACCGACTGAATGAATTTTTGACCACCAAATCCAGGATTGACTGTCATAAACAACACGAGGTCGATATCTTCAAGAATGTGTTGAATGGTTTCAACCGGCGTATGTGGATTTAACACGACTCCCGGTTTAACACCAAACGAGCGAATCAACTGAATTGTCCGGTGCAAGTGAGGGCATGCTTCTACATGTACCGTAATATAGTCAGCTCCCGCTTTTGCAAATTCTTCAATATAAAGATCTGGATTTTCAATCATCAAATGAACATCCATTGGTAATTTGGTCAACGGCTTAATAGCATTTAAGACGACTGCTCCAAATGAAATGTTCGGCACAAAATGACCATCCATAACATCCACATGAATCCAATCTGCTCCTGCTTTTTCTACTTCTAACACTTCTTCTCCAAGTTTTGCGAAATCTGCTGCTAAAATAGACGGTGCAATTTTAATCATTTGAATACCTCGGCTTTCGACTCATAATTTCTTCTAAAAACTTCAAGTAATGCTTGTAGCGATATGCTGGAATTTCTTTCGCTTCAACTGCCGCTTTAATCGCACACTTCGGTTCATTCATGTGTAAGCATTCTCGGAACTTGCATGCGTTAGAACGTACCGCAAATTCAGGGAAGCACGCAGACAATTCTTCCCGCTCCATCGTTTCAAAGTCAAACGAACTAAAACCAGGCGTATCAGCTAGTAAACCATTATTAACGGCGATCAACTCCACGTGGCGCGTTGTATGTTTGCCTCGGTTTAACGCTTTGGAAATATCGTCCGTCTTTAATTCTAGCGACGGCAAAATCGTATTGAGCATCGTTGATTTTCCAACTCCAGATTGTCCTGCTAACACACTAATTTTGCCTTCAAGAACCGGCATCAACCGGTCTTTTAAATGCGGATCGTCTATGAACGTCGGAATCACTTCATAACCGATTTTTTCGTAATCTTCAATATACGATTGGATTTTTGCGTGTTCTTCTGGCTTTAACAAATCCATTTTCGTTAAACAAATAATGGGTTGAATCGAATGTGATTCAATAGCGGTTAAAAAGCGATCTAACAGTAATGGATGAAAATCAGGTTGTTTTGCTGAAAATACCAAGATTGCTTGGTCAACATTGGTAATTGGTGGACGTACCAATTCATTTTTCCGTTCATGGACATGTAAAATTGTGCCTTCCAACTCATTATCTGCTTTATAGTCGACGTAATCTCCAACTAAAGGTGTTATTTGGCGATTGCGAAAAACTCCTCGTCCACGGCATTGAGTGTAACGTTCACCATCCTCGTCTAATACATAATAAAATCCGCTTAATGCTTTTCTGATTTGACCTTTCGGCATTGTTTCACTCCTTTCATTGGCTATTCTACAGTTGAATAATCAAAGGTTTCTTCTAAAATAATTGTGGAATCACGAACAATTCGGTAAGAGGCACTTTGACCTTCTGCAATTTGCAACTCAATGCGATGAGATTGATCTTCAGTAATGGTAAACTCCTCAAATGGCTCTACCATTGTATGTGTATTGTCTTGAATATAAACTTGAATGGTCTGTTTGACCGGGTCTTCACCTTCAGCAGCAGGCTGGGCCGGTTCATACGGAATTTCTGCCGTGTGAATGTAAGTCTTCAGTGGCTGTTCTGCTTCGCCTGCTGATAATGTCACTTCAATCGTTCCACCCGCTACGAGTTGTCCTCCAGCTGCTGGGCTTTGAGACATGACTTTCCCAGCTTCTACTGCATCTGATGCTTGTTCTGAAACAATACGGATATTAAACCCTGAAGACCGAGCATAGTCGTTCAGATTTGCTTCTGTAAATCCAGCTAAATCTTCTACATTTCGAAGGTCTTCACCTTTACTCACTATAAACTCAACATCCGTTTCACTGACAATCACTTCTTCACCAGCTGCTGGTTGTTGACTCAAAATGGTCCCAACCGGTTCTTCAGAAAATTCTTCAGTAGGTTTTACTGAAGCAAACTCTTTGTCGTTTAAAGCTTTTGTGGCTTCTTCTAGCGTGTTGCCGATAAAATCGGCCATTTCAACTTTTTCTTTCCCAATACTAACAAATAACTGAACTTTGGTTTCACGGTCCCTCATTTTCCCAGCTTCTGGAATTGTTCGAATCACATGATTTTCTGCTATTTCTTCTGAATACCCTTCGGTTTCATCGCCTATAACAAAGCCAGCTGCTTGTAGCTCTTCTACCGCTTCGGTGCGTTCCATTTCTGAAACATCAGGTACTGCTACTTGTCGCGGCTCAAACAGTCCAGGAAATGCGATTGCTTGCACCAGACCAGCTAGTAATAAGAAAGACAACACCCCAATAATCCACGGCCATTTCTTTTTCTTCTTTTTGATAGGAGCTTTTTGTTGTTCTTCTACTTCTTTAATAGGTAGCGGCATTGTTTTTGTGTTTGCCTCGCTACCATAAGCTGCCGGGTCTTTAATTGCTGGCATGGCACGTGTTTCATCTTGGTCCACTGGCACGACGAATTTTGGTTCGTTTAGTCGCTCTGGCAACAATACAGTCGCGAGATCTGCTTCCATTTCGTCAGCAGATTGATAACGATGTTGCACATTTTTAGCAGTTGCTTTTAAGACGACATTTTCCAAGCTTTGTGGCAAAGAAGGAACCGTGTCACGCAGTGAAGGTGTTTCTGTTTGTAGATGCTTTAATGCAATAGAAACAGCTGACTCGCCTGAAAATGGTAACTTACCAGTAATTAATTCGTACATCACAATTCCGAGTGAATAGATATCGGATTTCTTATTGGCTGTACCACCTCGTGCCTGTTCTGGCGACAAATAATGGACGGTTCCTAGTACCGAATTTGTTTGCGTATAGGATGTTGCACTTAACGCCATTGCAATTCCGAAATCGGATATTTTTACATTGCCTTCTGCGTCCATCAAAATATTTTGCGGCTTAATGTCCCGATGGACGATTTGGTTGTGGTGGGCATGCGCCAAAGCCGACGCCAATTGCCTCATAATCTCAACAGCACGCTCAGGAGCTACTGGTGAATGTTCGATTATGTATTCTTTCAAGGTTTTTCCTGGAACGTATTCCATGACTAAGTAATGAATTGACTCATCTTCGCCCACATCAAAAATGTTCACGATATTGGGATGTGCCAAACTAGTCGTAGACAAGGCTTCTCTTTGAAAGCGCCGACGTAATTCTTCTTCATTAGAGAAATCATAACGCAAAATCTTGATGGCGATATCCCGGTCCAAAATCATGTCATGTGCTAAATATACATTGGACATCCCACCACCACCGATCAATTCCTTGATCTTATAGCGGCCGTTGATACTTTTTCCAATCAACATAGTTACACCTCCTCATCCACAGAGGACAGAAGAATTAACGAAATATTATCTTCTCCTCCTAGATCGTTGGCCAAATTTACTAGCTCCTGGCCCTTTTGGGATAAAGGAGCCGTAGCACGAACGATGGAGGCAAGTTCTTCTTTCGGAATTTTATTGCTCAAGCCGTCTGAACAAATTAATAGGTACGAAGCATCTGCAAATGAAAAATCGATTAACTCTCTTTCAATCCCCGATTCAGTACCAAGTGCACGAACGATCCAATTTTTCTTTGGATGCGCTTCCGCTTCTTCTTGAGTAATTTCACCGCTGTCTACAAGTACGTTAACGTAAGAGTGATCTCTTGTAATTTGCTGTATCGTCTCGTTAATTAGATACGCACGGCTGTCACCAATATGACATAAAACACCTTCATCGCCTTCAATTAGCGCGGCGATTAATGTCGTGCCCATGCCTTTACATTCTTGATTAGCTACCGAGTGGTCAAACACCACACGATTAATCGTATCGATTCTTCCTGAAAGCCATTCCTTTTTGCTATCTAGTGTCAAAAACGCTGTGTCGTCATCTTCTAAAAAGTAGTGACTCAACTGATCGACAGTCATTTGACTAGCAACGTCACCAGCCTTGTGACCGCCCATACCGTCTGCTACGATCGCCAACATTAGTCCACTTGGTCGCTTAAGTACTGCAACACTGTCTTCGTTCACGACGCGAATTTTACCTGTATCGCTCTCAACCACATACTGAAACAAATTACGACACCCCGATTCTCTTTAAGCTATTGCTGTCTTTTGTGTCTTTTTGAAAGCTGCAATGAAAAAACCATCGCTTGCATAATCCTGCGGAAACACTTGAACAAAACCTGTATGTTTAATGCCCATTGTTGCTGGCAAAGCTGCCTGAACCTTCTCCATTTCAGGATGTTCTTTCAAAAACCGTTCAGCTGTCCCTCTGTTTTCAACAGCATCTACTGTGCAGGTGCTATAAACCAAAATGCCATTCTCTTTTAATAAACGAGCTGCTTGGTCCAGCAATTCGAGTTGAATTTCTTGTAACCGCGCAAAGTCCGCTTCTTTTTTTGTGTACTTAATATCAGGTTTGCGCTTAATAACACCTAATCCACTACAAGGTGCATCCACGAGAACACGGTCAAATTGCTCTTCGCCAAAACGTTCGACACTTTGCTTGCCATCACCTACTATTGTTTCAATAACAGTGTGACCCAGTCTTGTAGCATTTTCATCAATTAGCTTTACTTTGTGCTGATGCAAATCAAGCGCGTACAAAGTCCCGCTATTGTTCATTTTTTCAGCGATATGAGTCGTTTTCCCACCCGGTGCTGCACACATATCTAGAACTGTCATACCTGGTTCAACTTGCAAGGCGTAAGCTGGAAGCATAGAACTTTCATCTTGAATCGTAATAAAACCTTTTTCAAATGTTGCCGTTCTCGCAGGTTGGCCATTTGTAACGATTAAACATTCCGGAATCAGTTTGCTCGGTACAGCTTCTAATTCTTCTGACTGAAGCATTTCAATCACTTCGTCAACCGAAGCACGAGCTGTGTTAACACGCACTGTTTGTGCTGGTGTTTTGTTATTCTCTAACGCCATTTCACGTGTTTTTTCTAAACCGAATTGCTCTGCCCAGCGTCTAATCATCCATTCGGGATGACTTGTTTCGATGGAGATTTTTTCGAATGGGTCGCTGATTGTATTGAATGAGCGAACTCCGTTTCGCTGCACTGAGCGCAATACGCCGTTGATGACAGACGCAACTCCCCCGTGCCCGCGACGTTTAGCAATTTCAACTGCTTCGTGAACGACGGCGTGTGCAGGAATTCGATCTAAATAAACAATTTGATACAAAGACAGTCTCAACAAAGTTTTGACCCATGGCTCAATTTTTCCTTTTAAGTAAGGCTCTAAATAATAGTCCAATGTCATTTGGTGTTGCAACGTACCGTACGTAATTTCTGTCAGTAAGCCCCTATTTTTAGCTGCGATGCCGTAGCTTTCGATAGTTTGATGAAGCAATAGGTTACTGTAAGCTTGCTTGTTTTCAACAGCCCAAAGAATCGAAAACGCAGCATCTCGGACATTGCCTTGAAGTTTTTTATTTTTCATTGGAATAAATCTCCTACCTGGATGTTAAGTCCTTTTAAATAATCTTTTGCTGTCATGCGTTTTTTTCCAGCTGGTTGCAACTCAGTAATTGCCAAAACACCTTCACCCGTCTGCACCAAAATCGAATCTTCGGTTAAGCCGACTACTTGACCCGTACGGCCTTTTGCGTTTGACGAAGTTTTTTCTGTCCACCAGATTTTCATAGTAGCTCCATTAACACTTGTATACGCGACCGGCCACGGGTGTAAACCGCGTACTTGGTTGTAAATCGCTGTAGCCGATTTCGACCAATCGATTTGTTCTTGTTCGCGCGAAATATTGCGTGCATAAGTAACGGCCTGATCATCTTGTGGAATACGATTATTGGTCCCAGCAATTATCGATGGTAACGTTTGTTGTAACAAGTCACGCCCTGCAACACTCAATTTATCGAACATACTACCGGTATGATCTTGTTCTTCGATTGACACAGTTACTTGCGAGATGATGTCGCCTGCATCTAGTCGGTCAACCATATACATGATTGTCACACCCGTTTCAGACTGACCATCTATAATGGCTTGATGAATCGGAGCACCACCACGGTATGCTGGCAGTAAAGAAGCATGCACATTGATTGCGCCATACTTTGGGGCTTCTAATAGTTCACTTGGTAAAATTTGTCCAAATGCTGCGGTGACGATTAAGTCTGCTTGTAAATCTAACACCTGTTGCAGTTCATCTTTGTTTTTCAGTTTTTCTGGTTGATATACGGGTAAGCCAAGACGCAACGCCTCTTCTTTTACAGGTGTTGGTGTCATTATTTTTTTACGTCCCACTGGTCGATCAGGTTGCGTGACTACTGAAATTACATCGTAGCCTTCTTCGACCAGCATACGTAATATTGGTGCTGAAAAAGCCGGAGTTCCCATAAAGACAATTTTGGTCAAACCTGTTCCTCCTCTGCTTCTTGCTGACGAATCATTTCATCTAATTCTTCTTGTGTAACATATTTGGTGATTTTGTTAGTAAACAAGATACCATCTAAATGATCCATTTCGTGTTGAATTGCACGAGCTTCGTAGCCTTCTGCCTCTAATTCGTACCAAGAGCCGTCACGTTCTTGTGCTTTAATTTTTATGTGGTCGTAGCGTTCCACTTCTCCGAAAATCCCTGGAAAACTTAAGCATCCTTCGATATCCGTTTCAGCGCCTTCAAACAGCACCAATTCTGGGTTAATCATTTCAATCGGTTCTTGACCTTCACGAAAATCGACAATGGCCGCTCGGACTGCGATGCCTACTTGAGGAGCAGCGATTCCGACGCCATCTGATTCAACCATTGTGTCGTGCATGTCATCTAAAAGAATCGCTAAGTTCTTATCAAAAGTAGTTACAGCTATACATTTTTTCTCTAATACTTCGTTAGGGTGTTTTATAACAGGTCTGATTGACATATTCATTTCCTCTTTTCTCTTACATGACCGATGTCGGGTTCATATCAATCGACAAAGTAGCACCTTTTTTTAGCCACTCCGCGCGGTGCATTTTGATCAACTGCTGCATCGTATCGGTCAGTTTCGGTTCTTTTTTGTATTTTATCAAACATTGATAGCGATATCTATTGTTGACACGAGCAATTAGCGAAGCTGAAGGTCCGATGATCAAGGTTCCAGGGGACAACTGACTCTTCAAATAACGGACTGCTTGTTCTGCATATTCGGCGACTGTCATTAAATCCTCATGCGTAAACTGGATATTGACAACATAATAATACGGCGGGTAACCGCTTGTTCTGCGCATCGCCATTTCTTGCTCGTAAAAAGGTTCGTACAATTGATCTTTTGCTAACGTAATTGCGTAATGTTCTGGCGTGTACGACTGAACAAAAACAGTACCTGGAAGAACGTCACGACCTGCTCGACCACTAACTTGCGTTAATAATTGATAGGTCTTTTCTGCCGCACGAAAGTCAGGCAAATGAAGTGTCGTATCCGCTGACAGTACACCGACTAATGTGATGTTGGGAAAGTCCAGTCCTTTGGCAATCATTTGAGTGCCAAGCAAAATATCTGCTTTGCCTTCGCCAAATGCTGAAAGAATTTTTTCATGTGCGCCTTTCGTACGTGTCGTATCAACGTCCATTCGTAAAACTCGAGCTTGCGGCACTACTTTTGCTAACTCTTCTTCGACTTTCTGTGTACCGGTTCCAAAAAACCGGATATGCTCACTTTCACATTCCGGACAGGTTTTCGGTACACGTTCGTCATAGCCGCAATAATGGCACCTCATCGTTTCGCTTGACCGATGATACGTTAGTGAAATATCGCAATTTGGACATTGCATGACCGTACCACAATCACGGCATAGTACGAACGATGAATAGCCGCGTTTGTTAAGAAACAGCACAGTTTGCTGTTTTTTCTCTAAACGATCACGAATAGCGTCCGCCAATTGTACAGAGAACATGGAACGATTGCCATTCCGCAATTCTTCACGCATGTCGACAATATGAACTTCAGGCAAAGGTTGATTTTTTGCACGTTTTTCCAGCACTAATAATTCATAGACGCCTTTTTGTGCGCGCGCGTATGATTCGAGTGAAGGTGTCGCACTGCCCAAAATAACCGGACAATTATGATACTCACTGCGCCAAATTGCCATGTCTCTTGCATGATAGCGCGGGGAATCGTCTTGCTTATAGCTTGATTCGTGCTCTTCATCGAGGATAATTAGACCCAAGTTCTGAAACGGCGCAAAAATAGCCGAACGCGCCCCGACAACTACTTTCACTTCAGCTCGTTGGATTTTACGCCATTCGTCGTATTTTTCACCAGCCGACAAGCCACTATGAAGAACTGCAACTTGATCGCCAAATCGTTCTTTAAAACGAATGGTCATTTGAGGCGTCAGTGAAATTTCTGGTACGAGCATAATTGCTTCTTTGCCTTGCTTAAGCACTTTGTCAATTGTCTGTAAGTAAATCTCTGTTTTCCCACTTCCCGTAATACCGTGCAATAGGAAGGTTTTGGGTGTATTCAATGCGCTATCAATCAGATCAAAAGCAGCTTGCTGCGCTCGAGTCAATTTCAAGAAAGATTTCTGTTCAATTGCCGTTAACAGCATTGGATCGCGGTAAGATTCCATATTGGAAATCTGAGCTGCGCCTTTTTCAACCAAACTATAAATAGTTGGCAAGGTAACCCCGGCTTCTTTTTGCAGTTGAGAAGATTCGATGGCCCGTCCTGCATTTTTCAGGAAATACTCCATTAGCTTTACTTGTTGTTTTGCATTTGCGCGAATGTTTAAAGCTTCTAATGCTTCTAAACTACTTGAGATATGAACCATTCGCACCTTTTTTACAGCAGTTTGCTGCTGAATGTCCGTATCGGCTATAATGGTCCCTTTTTCCATTTCTTTTTTTAACAGTCCGTAGACATCGACTGCATCTTGCAATCGAATGAATGGTCGGCTTTCAAAATAAGGGCGTAAAGGAGGCGCAATTTCTTCAAGCGCTGCATTCAGCACAAAGCGTTTTTCGTATTTTGCACGCAAGGCTGCCGGTACCATAACTTGCAGCGCATCAATTTCAAAACATACCGTTTGTTGCTTCATCCACTGTGCCATTTTTAATAATTCTTCATTTAATACAGGTACTACGTCCATTAGCTCATGGATGGGTTTTAGACGTTTCGGATCAAATTCTGAGGACGACTTAATTTTCGTAATGAATCCTAGCACTTTACGGTTGCCGAACGGTACTTTCACACGCATCCCTGGCTCTGCCAAAACTTCCACTTCGGTTGGGATGGCATAGTCAAAAGGCCGGTCGATTGGATGTGCAGCAACGTCTACGATAACTTCAGCTATCATGCGATTCTTCTCTATCCGTAATCAGCTTAAACAATTGGCGTGCCAATTGCTGCTTGGGCATCATATCAAAAATTTGCTCAAAGTCATTTTTCCCATAAATCGTAACTCGATTCGTATCCGATTCAAACCCTGCTTGGACTTCTGTTACATCATTGGCGATCATGTAATCTGCATTTTTACGCGCTAGCTTGTCTTTAGCATATTGACTTACATTATTGGTTTCAGCTGCAAAACCAATCAATATTTGATTGGTTTTATGCTGACCAAGATGTTGAAGAATATCAACTGTTCGTTCTAGAACAAGGGTTGAATTGCCTTGTTGTTTTTTTATTTTTTGATTGGCAATTGCTTGTGGTCTATAATCGGCAACTGCTGCTGTTTTAACGACATAATTTGCCGTCTCGTATTGAGCTGCTACTGCCTGCAACATGTCTTCAGCGCTTTCCACTAGAATTCTTGTTACGCCACTCGGTACTGGTAATGAAACCGGACCACTAATCAAGATTGTTTCAGCACCCATCTCAGCTGCTGCTGCAGCCATAGCATAGCCCATTTTTCCGCTGGAGAAATTAGTCAAAAAACGAACCGGATCAATTCGTTCACGAGTTGGTCCCGCTGTTACAACTACTTTTTTACCAGCCAGTATATATTCACTTGAAAAATAATCGTTGATCAATGCTGTAATTTTTTCTGGTTCTTCTAAACGACCTTTCCCAACATATCCACAGGCAAGAAACCCTTCAGATGGCTCGATAAAACGGATGCCGTCTTCATGAAGCTGCTGGATATTGCGTTTGACTGCCGGATGGTCATACATATGGACATTCATTGCTGGTGCAATCCAAATAGGTGCAGTTGCAGCAAGTAAAGTCGTTGTCACCATATCATCACCGATGCCATTTGCCAATTTCCCGATAACATTGGCAGTGCCAGGCGCTACAATAATCAGGTCTGCCCAATCCGCAAGATCGATATGCGCAATGACAGAAGAATCCTTTTCATCAAACGTATCCGTGTAGACATCGTTTCTCGACATGACCTGAAAAGTTAGCGGTTGCACAAATTGCTGCGCTGACTCTGTCATCATCACTTTTACAGAAGCGCCGGCTTGAGACAGTTTACTAACAAGTGCCACCGCTTTATAAACGGCGATTCCTCCGCTGACACATAATAGAATTTTACGATTCTCCACCAACTGAAACACCCTTTCTAAACAACAAACTCCCAAAGAACAAATTTGCTCTGGGAGTCGTCTGTTGCGATTAATGGTTAAATTTCATCTTCATATATTGCGAATTCATCTTGTTTTTCTTGTGTTAAAACGCCAGCTGCTACTTCTTCAAGCGCTTTTCCAACCGATTTAACTGAAACGTATGAATCTAGTTTTTCATCACCGTTTTCGTGCAATTGACGTGCACGTTTTGAAGCAAGTGCCACCAATGAGTATTTTGAATCAATGCGGCTTTTTAGTTTATCAACGGATGGGTATAACATCAGACATTCTCCTTTAGCATATCAAAGTATCTTCTTTCAACACGCTCACGCTTGCAATGTTCTGCAATAATGATGGCATTGATTCGATCACAGGCATTTTCAACTTCATCGTTTTCTACAACATAATCGTACAAGTTCATCATTTCCAACTCTTGACGAGCGGCTTGCAACCGAGAAGCAATCACTTCATCCGATTCAGTACCACGTCCGACAAGTCGCTCTTCTAATTCTGATAAACTTGGTGGTGCTAAGAAAATAAACAAGCCATCTGGAACTTTCGAGCGTACTTGTGCTGCACCTTGAACTTCAATTTCTAGGAACACATCGCGGCCAGCATCGCGCATTTTGTTAACATACGCAAGCGGTGTACCGTAATAGTTCCCAACAAATTCTGCGTACTCTAGCAACTCATCTTGCTCAATCAATCTTTCAAATTCACGTTTTGTCTTGAAGAAATAATCTTCTTCGTCAACTTCTCCTTCACGAGGCGACCTAGTCGTCATCGAGATAGAGTATTCATAATTTGTATCCGGCTGTGAGAACAGCTCTTTTCGTACCGTGCCTTTGCCAACACCCGAAGGCCCTGATAGGACGATCAGCAGTCCACGTTGGTTTCTCATTTTATCCCTCATTTACCTCGTCATCATTTTCTACTTAAACGCAGGAACGCGGTCTTGGCAAACACCATAGAAACCCATCCATAGCTATTTGCTACGCGATTCCCAGATCAGTTAGTTTGCCGACGTGTGAGTCTAGTGTGATAATGGAAACCATTCGGCTGACCGGAGATGCTTTCAATTATCAACAAAAAGAAATGTTGCGTTTCTCACCAAACTCTTCGCCGCCATTTACGACCAATCGTTGTTCTTCGTTTTCTTACTAACTGTCTTATTATATCATAATACACCGTGAAAATGATAAGATGGAACAAAACGATTTGAAAGAGGGATATTTAATGGCATTTGATGGATTATTCACAAAATCGATGACTGGCGAACTTCAACAACTGGTCACCGGCAGGATTTCAAAAGTTCATCAGCCCAACCAGCTTGAACTACTTTTACATATACGGGCTCAAGGAAAAAATCATAAATTGCTCATTTCGATTCACCCATCGTATTCACGGATTCACTTGACAGCAGCAGCGAACGTCAACCCTTCTGAACCACCGATGTTTTGCATGTTGCTACGCAAGCATATCGAAGGCGGCGTCATTACAGAAATTTCTCAATACGGAATGGACCGTCTCATCATGCTGAAAATCAAAGCAAAAAATGAAATCGGCGATGACATTGAACGTGAGCTACACGTTGAAATGATGGGGCGACATTCCAACGTTATTTTAATCGACGCTGAGCGAACCATGATTCTCGACAGCTTGAAGCACTTGCCGCCGAGCGTCAATTCGTTTCGGACCATTCTTCCCGGACAGCCGTATATCTTTCCACCTGCTCAGGAGAAAAAGGATCCATTTGAAGCCATTGATGAATTGAACAAAGCTGAACCCTCTGAAATTGTCGGTCAGTTTTCTGGCTTTTCGCCACTCAATGCACGTGAACTTGCGTTTCGTCTAGAAAGTTCTGCGGATAAGACTGAAACGACTAAAGCGTTTCTTGCTGACTTCTCAAAAGCTAATCCGACCGGCTATTATATCGAACACCAAGGCAAAAGCTTCTTTTCTGCCAGCCCGTTAACCCATATCACAGAAAACGGTCTTGAATTTAGCACACTCGGTGAACTACTCGACCGAATGTATTATGCCAAAGCCGAACGTGATCGTGTAAAACAACAAGCCGGTGATTTGGAAAGATGGCTACAAAATGAGATTTCCAAACTAAAACTCAAGCTGAAAAAACTAAAAAAAGAGCAAGATCAAGCTGAAAAACGCGATGTTCTTCAGTTAAATGGCGAATTAATTATGGCCAATCTTCACCGTATGACTAAAGGCATGAAGGAAATCGAAGTT
This sequence comes from Planococcus kocurii, assembly GCF_001465835.2. NCBI lineage: Bacteria > Bacillati > Bacillota > Bacilli > Caryophanales > Caryophanaceae > Planococcus > Planococcus kocurii. The sequence continues at coordinate 2,987,236 of NZ_CP013661.2, read as the reverse complement.
GATAATTATTACAATGATGAAAAAGTGACCATTACGTTAGATCCGCGTAAAACACCAATTGATAATTCACAGCGTTACTATTCGCGCTACCAAAAAGCTAAAACAGCCGTTGTCAAAACGCAAGAACAAATAAGTAAGACAGAAGAAGATGTCGAGTATTTCGAAACCTTAATGTCTCAAGTTCAACAAGCTGGCATTTCAGATATTGAAGAAATTCGCGAAGAACTAGCTGAACAAGGCTTTATGAAAGCACAGAAATCAAAGAAAAAGAAAAAACCTACTAAGCCTTCTGTGGAGTCTTATGTGTCTTCTGCGGGAATACCCATTTCTGTCGGTAAAAACAATAAGCAAAACGATTACGTGACATTTAAAGTAGCAGCCAAGTCTGATGTATGGCTGCATACGAAAGACATTCCAGGGTCTCACGTCATTATCCATGATAACAATCCGGATGAAACGACGATACTTGAAGCAGCCACAATCGCCGCATATTTCAGTAAAGCAAGAGAGTCGTCTTCTGTTCCTGTCGATTACACCGAGGCACGACAAGTAAAAAAACCGAATGGCTCAAAACCAGGTTTTGTTATTTATTTTGAACAAAAAACCGTGTTTGTAACGCCTGATGAAGAACTGGTTATTAAGTTAAAAAAATAGTTTATGTGCCGGAAAGCTCTTTGCTTTCTGGTTTTTTTGTAAAAATTAAGAGGTTTGTCTAAACACTAGCTTTGCGCATCGCTCTCGCAATTAGCCGGAGTTTAATAATTTGAAAGTACGTACTCTCTCTTTAAGAGCAATCAGCTATTTAGTTTACATAATTAAAATATCGTTAACACAAAAATAAATTCAATTTGGAGTTAAAACATTGCCCTAGTTTAGAGTAAATGCTATGTTCTTAAAGGATTAAAATTTAAGGGGGCTTTATTACATGAATACATATTTCTTGAAAAAAAAGACGTTTTTAACAACCGGTGTACTTGCTGCATTGTTATTGGTTGGATGTAGTGATGAGGAAAGTTCAACCACGAAAGAAACATCAGCTTGGGATGAAATTCAAGACAAAGGTTCTTTAACAGTCGCTACTTCTGGCACATTGTTAGCAACATCTTTTCGTGATTCTGAATCTGATGAATTAACCGGTTTTGAAGTGGAAGTTGTACGTGAACTCGGTAATCGTTTAGAACTTGATATCGAATTTAAAGAACTTGGATTTGATGAGATGTTGACGAGCGTAAATACAGGCCAAATAGATCTTGCCGCAAATGATATCGAAATTACAGAAGGCCGTGCCGAAGAATTTATTTTTTCGACGCCGATTAAACATTCATACGGCACAGCTGTTGTTCGAAAAGATGATTTATCGGACATTTCAAGTTTAGAAGATTTACCGGGTAAAAAAGCAGCTGGAGCTTCTACTTCAATTTACATGGAAATTGCACGTGATTATGGGGCCGAAGAAGTTACTTATGATAACGCTTCAAACGAGGTGTACTTAAGAGACGTGTCCATCGGTCGGACAGATGTTATTTTAAACGATTATTATTTGTCGACATTTGGAGTAGCGGCTTTTCCTGAACTAAATATCACCATTCATCCGGATATTAAATACGCACCATCAGAAGTGGGTCTTGTCATGAACAAAGACAATACAGAACTTGCTGACCATGTCGACACTGCTCTAGAAGAAATGTTGAAAGATGGTACAATTACGGAAATTTCTAAAGAATTTTTCGGTGGTGCAGATGTCTCTATTAAACCTGATATTGAAGAAAATTAAACAGGAGGTCATTTGATGAATGACATTGAATGGGGATTGCTATTCGATCCCGCTTTAGCGATTGAATCTTTGCCCTATGTGCTTGAAGGCATCGGTTATACATTGCTGATTTCCGTTGTTAGTATGATTGTCGGTATGATCATTGGCTTTTTCTTATCACTTGCTAGAACGTCTAGATTATTCGTCTTGCAATTTCCGGCACGCCTTTATATTTCCTTTATGAGAGGCGTACCGATACTCGTCATCTTGTTTCTGCTGTATTTCGCTTTGCCGGTCGTCGGCATCGAATTTACAGCTGTACAAGCCGCTTTAATTGGCTTCACGATTAACAGTGCCGCTTATATTGCGGAAGTTTTCCGTTCTTCATTGGCATCGGTTGATAAAGGGCAATGGGAATCCTCGACCGCACTGGGGTTGACCTACTGGCAATCGATGCGACGTATTATTCTTCCGCAATCTATTCGTATTGCGATACCTCCTTTATCGAATGTTTATCTAGACTTGATCAAAGCTTCTTCATTAGCTGCGATGATTACCGTTCCAGAAATTTTTCAGAAAGCACGAATTGTCGGTGCACGCGAATACGATTTACTGACGATGTTGATTTTAGTGGCGCTCATTTACTGGGCAATTTGTTCGGTTATGACGATTTTGCAAAACTACCTTGAAAAACGTTACGCCGATTACATTTAAGAAGCATCCGGAGAGTGTTCTTCCGGATGCTTCTTTCGATTGATCGCATTTACATTTCTTGCATATAGAGAACTTCCCACATATGGCCATCCAAGTCTATAAAGCTGCCATAATACATAAATTCGTCGTCTACGTTTTCATTTGCCAGTTGAGCTCCTGCTGTTAATGCCAGACTGATTAACTCGTCTACTTTTTCTTTGCTAGGAGCTGAAATAGTAAGAATAACTTCTCTTTGGCTAGAGGTATCTGCAATTTCTTTTTTTGTGAACCCTTTAAAATATGCCTCAGTCAAGAGCATCACATAACTAGTGGGCCCAATAATCAAAGCTGCACCATCATCATTGGTCATGTTGTTTTCAAATTCAAATCCGAGTTGCTTGAAAAAAGAGACCGACTTCTCTAAGTTTTTCACCGGCAAATTGACGAAGATGTGACTCGATTGGATACTCATGCTGTTGCCTCCCTTTTTCTTTTTAACATTAGTTATTCGCTGTAGCCTTCTGTTCTTCCTGCAAAGAAAAAAAGATCCTCAGAAAGGATCTTTTAAGCTAGCCGATATCGCACCAAATAAGGCAGCATGAGACTATTTACAGGAATGATAATTAACACAGCCAGTATAAATGTTTATGTGCTAGTTGGATAAGATAAAAGATTGAAAGCAAAAATTAGTCCTATCACTAGTAAGGAAGCTAAAATGCGTGACAGAAATTGGACTTTATAAAGCTTTCCACAATTTTGGCAAGCAACCGGCTTATAAGCAAGCCACAAAGATTTACTAACTTGTTTCCAAGTAAATGAAGTACGGCAGATTTCGCATTTCTGCATTAGGTATCCGCCTTAAGCTCATCTACATATTGTTTTGCTTCTAACAGCGACCAGCCGAATTCCTGTCGCGTGCGTTTTACCGCTTCAATTGTTTTACCTTGTTGTAAAAGTTCGCGAAGTTCTTCATTGACCTTTTGTTCTACCGATGCCATCTCTGGCATTGTTTGTTTAAGCAGTTTCTCAACTTTACTGACTCTGTTTTCAAGTGTTTCAATGTGTTTCTCTACCGCGCTATATACAATATAACCGGCTATAAGAATTGTTCCGACTACAATACTGATCCACGTTAAATCCATTTTCAGCCTCCTAAATAAGCTTTTCCGCGTTGATAAAATCCGTTCATTTCTTCTTGTGGCACTAACGCGCCGCCAGTTGACCAAACAATGTGAGTAGCTGCAGTCATCGAAACTTGGTTGGTTTTTGCGTAACCCGAAGCCCTGATTTTCAGTGGACCCAACAATCCGGCTGTAGCAGATGGTTCAATGAAGATTTCTTCACTATCTGCTAGAAGAGTCAATAATTTAAATAGCTCCTGATCTTCAATCGTATAGATGCCACTAATGGTTTTTTCACTAATACCAGAAGCAAAGCTCGACGGCCTTCCAACTGCCAGTCCGTCTCCTTCTGTGACGTTATCGATGCCAAAATCTTGGACGCAGAGCTTTTCTTTTTCACCTGTCATTAATCCGACCAACACGGCAGGAGAATGCGTTGGTTCCACGAAAAAGCAATGAACCGCATCTCCGAAAATTTGGCGCATTCCAAATGCAATGCCACCAGGTGCCCCGCCTACTCCACATGGTAAATAGACAAAAAGTGGATGGTCAGCATCCACTTGAATAGCTGCAGCATCTAATTGTTGCTTAAGACGAAAAGCGGCAACACTGTACCCTAAAAATAAATGTTCAGATTTTTCATCATCAACAAAATAAGCATCGGACTTGGCGAGCGTTCTCTGTCGTCCTGCAGCTATGGCTTCACTAAAATCTCCTTCAAATTCTACGACAGTTGCTCCTTTTTCACGCAGTAAGTCTTTTTTCCATTGTTTCGCGTCTGAAGACATATAGACGGAAACTTGGAATCCGAGTTTGGCGCTGATAATACCAATACTAAGACCGAGATTCCCGGTAGAACCTACGCCAATCGAATAGTGGCTAAAAAACTGCTTGAACTGTTGAGATGAGAACTGCTCATAACTTTGTTCCGTTGCCAGTAGTCCTGCAGCTATGGCTAATTTCTCTGCATGATGCAGCACTTCATAAACACCGCCACGTGCTTTAATGGATCCAGCAATTGGTAATTCATTATCGCATTTCAAAAATAACTTTCCTTCAATTTCCCCGTCGTAATGATTGTCGAGTTGCTGTTTCATCATAGGAATTTCACGTAGCGGTGATTCTACAATGCCGTTAGCTGCCGCAGTATCTGGAAACTCTGTTGCTAAATACGGCGCAAATCGTTGCCAAAGCTGCTCTGCTCGTTGCATATCTGCTAAATTCACGGCAAGCCCAGATATGTCCGCCATTTTTTTACGTTTTGAATTTAACCAAAAAACTGTCTCTAAATTAATCATATTTTTCAGCATTGGATATTGTTCGATCCAGCTGTTGATTTGTTGTTGTTGCATGGACTTGAAATCTCCTTTCATTCGAATAGTCTAGTAATTACATTATAAAGGAGCCACTAAAGAATTTCATCCTTGCTAATTTTTCATCAACTTGTTGAAAGGTGACTCATCCCTTTCGTTACTCCTAATAAAGCCAGTCCAATCAATAGAAATACCCACCACTGAATTTGAATGACTGGACCAATTCCTTCAAAGACATAGCCAACTCCCATTATAAAAGCAACTCCGGCCATACCAAACAATCCGGATTGAACATAAATTTTCCAGTTTTGAATTTCCTTTTTAAAAACAGAAGAACGAATAATTCGAAAAACAATAAATACACCTAGAATACCAACCAGAAACAATGCCAGTAAAATTAGCAACACACTTCCTAATGCAAAATCATTATCTACAGGAATAAAAATCGAAATCACACCATTTAGGATTCCATATGAAAGTGCAAACCAACCTGCCAACCCAAGCATGAATGATGTCGCAAGCAACATAATATTTCGTTTATCCTCTTTCGGTATATTGGCAATGAGTTCATCTGCATAAGCTTCTGGAGAATCACCAAACAAATCCGCAGCATTTTTGCCATTCTCCTGACCTTCAATTATATGATCTAATAAATCCATCAACAGCTCTTCTGCTGCACGCTCATCAACTCGAAGATCTGTTCGTATATACAGCAATAAATCTTCATAGACTTTCTCGTTTTCAGAAGTTAAAAGCTCTCTTTTATCGTTATTCTCCTTAATCAGTTTAATCGTTCCTCTCATCGTGTCCACCCCTTTTCAGTAATTGACTGACCGGCTCGGCAATTTGCAGCCACTCAAAAGCCATTTGCTCTAGCTCCACTTTTCCTTCCTCGGTCAAAAAATAATACTTGCGATTCGGCCCGGTTGCAGAAGGTCTCATTTCACCGCGGATAAAGCCATTTTTCTGTAGCCGAAGTAACACGGGATAAATAGTGCCATCACTAATGTCCGGCAACCCAATTCTTTGTAGCTTTTGCGAAAGTTCATAGCCATAGATCGGTTGCTCTTCCACTACAGCCATTACACAAGCTTCTAAAACCCCTTTTAGCAATTGGCTTCTAAGAGCCATATCAGTCTCTCCCTTCGGTACTCGGCAATACAAGATAGTGTTCCAAAAAAATAACTACCTTGCATTACCAATTAGTTGTTTATAGTGTAATCAGTTTACTCATTTATGTCAACAATTTCAACATAGAAAAAAACCGACCAATTGGCCGGCTTTACAAGGTTCCTGCTTTTAACTTTTCATGCCAATCTGCAAGCATCGGCAGTTCGTCTTCACTAATAGCACCCGTACTCAACGCCTGTTCAACAAGCGCTGGGAAATCCGTTAACGTGTGGAACGTGTAACCTGCACCTGTGATGGCCTCGATGGATTGCGGTAAATCGTAAGTGAAAATCGCCACGATTCCAAGTACGTCAAAGCCTGCTGCTTCTAACGCTTGTGCTGCTTGCAAAACAGAACCACCTTTAGAAATCAAATCTTCTACGACCACTACTTTTTGACCTTTTTCGATTTTGCCTTCAATCATATTTGTTTGACCGTGTTCTTTCGCTTTCGAACGGACGTAAACCATTGGCAGTTCAAGTAAATCACTAACCCAAGCCGCATGCGGAATACCTGCAGTGGCAGTTCCTGCGACCACTTCACAGTCAGGATAATATTCGTTAATGGTTTCTGCTAGACTGGCAGCAATGTCTTTGCGTACTTTTGGGTAAGACATTGTCAATCGGTTATCACAGTAAATCGGTGACTTAACGCCTGACGCCCAAGTAAAGGGATCTTGCGGACGCAATTCGACTGCGCCAATAGATAGTAAATGATTTGCTACTTTTAACTTCATTATTGTCCACTCCATTCTGTTGCAATCTGGCTGTAACTTTCTGATGGGTTGTCAGCTTTTGTAATGGCTCGACCGACCACAATATGACTAGAACCTTTTTCACGCGCTTGCGCTGGAGTCGCGATGCGTTTTTGATCGTCTGCTAAAACGCCTGCCGGTCGAATGCCTGGTGTGACACGCAAAAATTCTTGTCCGCATGCATCTCCTATAGCTTGTGCTTCTAGTACGGAACAAACCACACCGTCTAATCCTGCTTGCATCGCACGTTTTGCGTAATGCAATACGGATTCTTCCAGGCTGACATAAATCAATTGATCTTCGTGCATCTGTTCTTCACTAGTTGAAGTCAATTGTGTCACAGCAATCAGTTTTGTATCACTATCCGCTAGTCCACGTTTAGCTGCTTTCATCATTTCAAATCCTCCTGCAGCATGAACATTGACCATGTCCACCCCAAGTTTAGACAAGCCACGCATAGCAGATTCAACGGTATTTGGAATATCGTGTAGTTTCAAGTCTAAGAAAATTTCATGACCGAGCGATTTGATGTAACGAATTAGCTCAGGCCCTTCTTGGTAATAAAGCTCCATGCCTACTTTGACAAAAAGCGGCTTAGAAAACTGCATTAAAAATTCTTCTACTTGTTGTTTTGATGCAAAATCTAAAGCAATAATGGGTTTACTCACAGACGGTGGCTCCTTCCGACAAGTTGTTCTACTGAATCAAATCCAAGTTCATGCAAGCGTTCGGGTAGTTGAGCGATGATTTCTGGGCACACAAACGGATTGACGAAATTAGCTGTTCCGACCGCTACAGCGCTCGCGCCGGCTGATAAAAAGTCGATGACATCGTCCACATTTGTTACCCCACCCATACCGATAATTGGCAGCTTAGTATGCTGACTAACTTCATAAATCATCCGTAAAGCGACCGGTTTAATAGCTGGGCCTGACAAGCCACCTGTAATATTGGCGATAATCGGACGTCCAGTTTTCGTATCCATGCGCATGCCGAGTAATGTATTAATCATCGTAATGCCATCCGCACCACCTTCTTCGACTGCTTTGGCGATTGACACGATATTCGTCACGTTCGGCGACAATTTAATATAAACCGGCACAGCAGACACTTCTTTTACAGCACGTGTTAACTCACGGGCTACGTCTGGATCGGTACCGAACGTGATGCCGCCTTGCTTAACGTTTGGACACGAAATATTGATTTCCAGTGCATGAACATTTGGTGCTTGTGAAATAGCTTTCGCGACTTCGACATAGTCTTCTGTCGTCGTTCCCGCTACATTGGCAATGATCGGCACGTCGTACTTTTCTAACCATGGTAATTCTTGACCGGCTACTTTTTCAAGGCCAGGATTTTGTAAACCGATAGCGTTTAGCATACCCGATGCTGTTTCTGCAACTCGCGGAGTCGGATTACCAAGACGCATTTCAACGGTCGTTGCTTTAATCATGATAGCGCCAAGCTGCGACAAATCATATAATTGCGCATACTCTTTACCAAAACCGAAACAGCCAGAAGCTGGCATGATTGGGTTTTTTAAGTTGAGTCCTGGAAGTTTAACTGTTAAATCAATCATGAAATCACCACTCCTGCTGGAAAAACCGGCCCATCTGAACATACTTTGATGTAATCCGTTTCACTTTTCGTTGTTCGGCAAACGCAAGCGAAGCAAGCTCCAATGCCACAACCCATGCGCTGTTCATAAGACAAAAACCCTTTTTTCTGTGGATAAGCCCATTGCACCGCTTCAAGCATCGCAGTTGGACCACAGCTGTAATAAGTATCAAAATCTGCTGGCAACTCATTAAGGATATGCGTCACGAATCCTTGTGTACCATGTGATCCATCAACCGTTGCAATATGCGTATCTCCAAGTCCACGAAATTTTTCTTCGTAGAAAACGGCTTGTTTGCTTTCAAATCCGAGGATATGGACAGTTTCGATACCGCGTGCGTTTAACTGTTTGGCGAGTTCATATAGCGGTGGAACACCGATTCCTCCGCCAATCAAATACGCTTTTTTCACAGCTTCTTCTACTGGAAAGCCATGTCCGAGTGGTCCGAGCACGTCTAAGGTATCACCGGCTCTTTTTTCAGCCAATAACTGTGTACCGCGTCCTTCTGCTCGGTAAATCATTGTAAATTGCGAAGCTTCTAGATCGATCGAAGCCACTGAAATTGGGCGCCGCAACAAGGGTTCAAAACTATCGGCCACACGAATATGGACAAATTGTCCGGGCTCTGCCATTTCATTGGCAAGAACCCCTTTTACAGTTAGTTCAAAAATATGATGGGCGATTTGCTGCTGCTTGATAATTTGCATACGTTCTTGTTTGATCATATACCTGTCCCCATTTCCTCCGCTGAGAAGGTCATTGATTCGATGACACGTAGCATCGCTTCTGCTGTGTCTAGTGAAGTTAAGCAAGGAATGCCGTTTTCAACCGATTCACGGCGAATGCGGAATCCGTCACGCTCTGGCTGTTTGCCCTTTGTTAAGGTGTTGATGACAATTTGCGTATCGCCATTTTGAATAACATCTAGTAAAGTTTTGCCTTCTGAACCAATTTTACCGATTGGTGCTACTACTATGCCAGCTTCCTCGAATGCTTTGGCAGTTCCACCTGTAGCCATAATTTGATAACCGATCGCTTTAAAGCGTTTTGCTAACCCAATCGCTTCTTCTTTGTCTTTATCTGCGACGGTTAGTAGCACTGTGCCGTGATCTTTCACTTCCATACCTGCTGCGGCTAGTCCTTTATACAAGGCTTTTTCAAGTGTTGTGTCTTTGCCCATGACTTCTCCGGTAGATTTCATTTCTGGCCCGAGTGTAATGTCAACACGGCGTAGCTTGGCAAAAGAGAAGACCGGTACTTTGACGAATACTCCTTTTGAAATTGGTGCAAGTCCTGGTGTAAAGCCTTGGTCAACGATGCTTTGCCCTAAAATTGCTTTTGTCGCAATATTAGCCATTGGAATTGATGTAATTTTACTCATGAATGGCACTGTACGACTTGATCTTGGATTGACTTCAATCACAAAGACTTCGCCTTTCGAGATAACATACTGGATGTTCAATAAGCCGATGATGTTCAATCCTTTTGCTAATCGTGTGGTGTAATCAACGAGTGTATCAAGTAATTCTGTTGAAATGTTTTGTGTTGGGTAAACTGCGATCGAGTCACCCGAGTGAACGCCTGCACGTTCAATATGTTCCATAATCCCTGGAATTAAGACATGTTCACCGTCTGAAATGGCATCGACTTCAATTTCGATTCCTGTTAAGTAACGATCAACGAGTACCGGATGTTCTGGACTTGCTTCTACTGCGTGTTCCATGTAATATTTCAGGTCTTCTTCGTTGTAGACGATTTCCATTGCGCGTCCTCCAAGTACATACGAAGGACGAACGAGTACCGGATAACCGATGTCCGCAGCGATAATGATGGCTTCGTCTGCATTGACAGCCGTTTTTCCTAAAGGTTGTGGAATGCCGATTTCGTGCAAAGCTGCTTCGAATTTATTGCGATTTTCTGCTCTGTCTGTATCTTCTAGTGAAGTTCCTAAAATTTTAACACCGTTTTGCTCAAGTTTTTCAGCTAAGTTAATGGCCGTCTGTCCGCCGAATTGAACGACAACTCCTTTTGGCTGCTCCAGATCGACAATGTGCATAACATCTTCGATTGTCAGCGGTTCAAAATACAATTTATCGGAAATCGAGAAATCGGTTGAAACGGTTTCCGGATTATTGTTGACGATTATCGCTTCGTAACCCGCTTCTTTAATCGCCCATACAGAGTGTACCGTCGCATAGTCGAATTCAACGCCTTGACCGATACGGATTGGGCCTGAACCGAGAACGATGACCGACTCTTTGTCTGTTTTTACTGATTCATTTTCATCTTCATACGTGCCGTAAAAATAAGGCGTTTCCGATTCAAACTCTGCCGCACATGTATCGACCATTTTGTAAACCGGCATTAATTTTTGTTCTTTGCGCCAGTTGTATACTTGCTGTTCAGTGGTATTCCAAAGTTTCGCAATTGTCCGGTCTGCAAAGCCTAAACGTTTGGCACGTTTTGCTACGTCGTAGTCAAACGCGGCATTTTTCAAATCTTCTTCGTATTTTACGATGTTTTCGAATTTCTTCAGGAAGAATAAATCGATTTGGCTCCATTCGTTAATGGTTTCGATTGTTACACCGCGGCGAAGTGCTTCGCCGATAAAGAACAAACGCTCATCTCCCGCTCGACAAATGCGTTTTTGAATCCATTCATCACTCATGCTATCCGCATTTTTTAGCTCTAAGTGGAATTGCCCTGTTTCTAATGAACGGACAGCTTTTAAAATAGACTCTTCAAATGTACGACCCATCGCCATCACTTCGCCGGTTGCTTTCATTTGCGTTCCTAAATTACGTTTAGCAGATTCGAATTTATCAAACGGCCAGCGTGGAATTTTCGTTACCACATAATCAAGTGCCGGCTCAAATGCAGCATATGTGCGTCCAGTAACGGGGTTCATCATTTCATCCAAAGTTAAACCGACAGCAATTTTTGCAGCTAGTTTCGCTATTGGATAACCTGTTGCTTTTGATGCTAGTGCAGAAGAGCGACTAACCCGCGGATTTACTTCAATGATGTAGTAGTTAAAGCTAAATGGATCTAATGCCAGCTGTACGTTACAGCCTCCTTCAATTTTCAAGGCGCGAATAATTTTCAGCGACACATTTCGTAGCATTTGGTATTCACGGTCTGACAAAGTTTGGCTAGGTGCGACCACAATCGAGTCTCCAGTATGGATGCCAACTGGATCAATGTTTTCCATGTTACAAACGACTATCGCCGTATCGTTTTTATCGCGCATCACTTCGTATTCAATTTCTTTAAAACCTGCAATTGATTTTTCTAGTAAACATTGTGTAACCGGGCTATATTTCAAACCACTTGCTACAATTTCTTTCAGTTGATCATAATTCTCGCAAATGCCTCCGCCCGTTCCACCTAGTGTAAAGGCTGGACGAACGATCACTGGATAACCCACACGGTCAACGAAATTTTCAGCTTCTGTCATGTTGTGAATAATATCTGAATCTGGAACCGGTTCGCCAAGTTCGTTCATCAACGTTCGGAACAAGTCACGGTCTTCTGCTTTATGGATGGCTTCAAGCTTGGTACCTAAAATTTCAATATTCAACTCATCTAAAATACCTGACTCATCCAGTTCAATCGCCATGTTCAGTCCTGTTTGGCCTCCAAGTGTCGGAAGCAGTGCATCCGGACGCTCTTTACGCAAGATGCGGCTAACGAATTCCAGTGTGATCGGTTCGATATACACTTTATCTGCAATTTCTGTGTCTGTCATGATAGTTGCTGGGTTTGAGTTAATTAGGATTACGCGGTATCCTTCTTCTTTTAACGCAAGACACGCTTGTGTTCCTGCATAGTCAAACTCTGCTGCTTGTCCGATTACGATGGGTCCTGATCCGATTACGAGTATACTTTGAATATCTTGTCTTTTAGGCATGTTGTTGCTCCTTTCGAGTTGCGTTCATAACATCAATAAAGCGATCAAATAAGTAGTTGGAGTCTTCTGGTCCGGGTGATGATTCTGGGTGGTATTGAACTGTGAATGCTGGGTAATCTAAGTGTGCCAAGCCTTCGTTCGTACCATCGTTTAATGCGCTATGCGTTACTTTTAGGCGAGTTCCTTGCAAGGTATCTTCATCCACAGCGTAACCGTGGTTTTGTGATGTGATTTCGATTTTCCCTGTAACTAAGTCGCGTACTGGATGATTTCCTCCGCGATGACCGAATTTCAATTTAAAGGTGTCCGCACCGCAAGCTCTTGCGAATAATTGGTGTCCTAGGCAGATGCCGAAGATTGGAACTTGACCAAGTAGTTCACGTACCACTTCTACACATTCCTCTACATCTTTTGGATCTCCAGGGCCGTTTGATAACATAACGCCGTCAGGTCCCCAAGCAAGAATTTCTTTTGATGCCGTGTTATAAGGAACGACAATGACGTCGCAATCGCGGTTATTAAGCTCACGCAAAATGCCATGCTTCATGCCGTAGTCAATTAATACAACGCGTTTGCCACGGCCAGGGCTTGGATAAGGACGTGCTGTTGAAACTTGCGCCACTTGGTCGCTTGGCAAAATCGTTTCTTGAAGCGTCTTCACGACTGCTGCTAATTGAACCTCTTCACCTGCTGCTGTTAAGACACCTTTGATGGCACCTTTTGAGCGAATCAAACGCGTCAGTTTTCGTGTATCAATACCTGAAATTCCAGGAATATCTTTCGTTTTAAATAACTCGTCCAAGGTTGAATTGTTTCTGAAATTGGAAGGGAACTCAGCAAGTTCACGAACGACCATGCCTTTTACTGCGGGTTCAATCGATTCGAAATCGTCGCTATTAATGCCATAGTTGCCGATTAGTGGGTAAGTCATCGTGACAATTTGTCCGCAGTAAGAAGGATCCGATAAAATTTCCTGATAACCCGTCATACTCGTATTAAAAACGATTTCCCCAACAGAAGCACTATCGCTTCCGAATGCTGTTCCTTCAAATACCGTACCGTCTTCTAAAATTAAATAACGTTTCATTAATTTTTCTCCTCCTGCCATACGATTTCGCCACCAAAGATGGTTGTTACTGGCCACCCTGTACAATTCCAACCATTAAATGGTGTGTTTTTACCTTTTGATAAAAATTCTTCTACTTGAATTGGTTGTTCTTTTTCAAGATCTAATAATACGAGATCCGCTGTTTGTCCAATTTCTAAAGTGCCATATGGCAAGTTGAATGTTTGGCTTGGTTTGATGGTTAACCAGTCGATTAATTGTTGTAACGACCATGTGCCGGTTTTGACAAAGTTGCTATAGAGCAGTGGAAATGCTGTTTCAAAACCGACGATTCCAAACATCGAACCATTCATGCCATTTGTTTTTTCTGCTTCCGTGTGCGGTGCATGGTCTGTCGCGATAAAGTCTAGCGTGCCATCAAGCAAGCCTTCGTGTAACGCTTCCCAATCTTCTTTTGCACGTAGTGGTGGATTCATTTTGTAATTGGCATCGTCCGCTGGAATATCATCTTCTGTTAAGAGCAAATGATGAGGTGTAACTTCAGCTGTTACGCGCACTCCTGCACGCTTTGCGTCGCGAATGACGCGAACTGATTCTTTTGTGCTGACGTGGCAAACGTGATAATGTGCGCCTGCTGCTTCTGCTAGTAAAATGTCGCGTGCAATATGCACCGATTCCGCAATTGCTGGAATCCCTTTAAGCCCAAGTTCTCTACTGCGTTTGCCTTCGTGCATGACACCGTCATATATCAAGCTATTGTCTTCACAATGCGCAACGACTGCCATATCAATTTTTGCTGCGTCTTGCATTGTTTCGTACATCATGCCTGCTTCTTGAATGCCAACACCGTCATCCGTAAAAGCAAAAGCACCGTTTTCTTTTAGTTCTTGTAAGTTTGTACGTTCTTTTCCTGCTTCTCTGATGGTGATTGACGCGTACGGCAAAACTCGGATAAGCGCATTTTTTTCAATCAATCCGTTGACTAGCTGCAGATTTTCTTTCGTATCCGGAACAGGACGCGTGTTTGGCATCGCACAAATTGTGGTGTAGCCACCTTTTGCTGCCGAATGTGTTCCACTTTCGATGGTTTCTTTCTGCTCACCACCCGGTTCACGCAAATGAACATGGACATCAACAAATCCTGGTGCAATCATCCGGCCTTTGCCGTCAATTTGGGTCTCGTTATCCACTTGTAACTCTTTACCGATTTCTTTAATTTTGCCTTCTTTAATCCGGATAGTTGTAGGGGTTAATTCTCCATTTTGCAGCATGTTTACGTTTTTAATGAATAAATTCAAGTTAATCTCTCCCTTTCAATGCGTATTCAAGTACTGCCATCCGAATAAAAACTCCGTTTGCCATTTGTTTAAAAATTCGTGAACGTTCACATTCGACTAAGCAATCTGCAATTTCGACGCCGCGGTTGATTGGCGCAGGATGCATAATAATGGCACCATCCTTCATTTTCTTTTCGCGTTCGATCGTTAAGCCGTATTGCTCATGGTAATTTTCTTTCGAGAAAAGAGCTGATACTGCATGCCGTTCATGCTGCACGCGAAGCATCATGACAACATCTGTAGTTTCAATAAAGTCATCCAAGTGCTCGGAAGATTCGTACTCTCCGCTCCAGTCCGCCGGGCACACAAAACTCACTTTTGCTCCTAATTGTTTGAGTGCCGCTGCATTTGATTTTGCGACACGGCTATGAGCAATGTCTCCAACGATGGTGACATGAATGCCTTCGATCCGTCCAAACTCTTGATATATGGTCATTAAGTCTAAAAGAGATTGTGTTGGATGTTGACCTGAGCCATCTCCACCATTGATGACAGCAACGTCGCATCCTTCTAGTTGTTGATAATACTCTTCTTCTTCATGACGTATAATGACTGCACCTACGCCAATTGCTTCCATCGTTTTTACTGTATCGTAAAGTGTTTCACCTTTTAAGATGCTAGAAAAAGCTGTTTCAAAAGGTAGTACAGCGAGTCCCATATGATGCTCTGCCATTTCAAAACTCATTTTTGTTCTTGTGCTTGGTTCGAAAAACAAGTTGACGACCGTGCCATCAATTGGCGCTCTCTTGCCTTGCTGAAATTCTCCAGCACGCTTAAGCAAACTCATAATCGTGTCATTTTCTAAGTTGTTCATAGATAGTAAGTTTGGCAAAATTGACTCATCCTCTCATTCGTCAGACAAAAAAACACCTTCCCAGAGGCAGGAAGGTGTGAGGAAAAAAGGGTAGTGTTTACCCATTCTTCAACCCTTTCCATGCCTCTCTGGACATTCATTAAAAGGTAATTATTTAGTTCCGTCGTCTACTTCTTCTTTGTTCATTCCCGGTAGCACTAAGTTCAAAATGACACCAACAATGGCAGCGAGCGCCATTCCTTCGATTGAGAATGTTTCACTAAATTCAATTTTAGCTCCGCCAATCCCGATAACCAAGATAACTGAAGAAATCACTAAATTTCGGTTGTTGCCAAAGTCGATGTTGTTATCTACTAGCATACGCAAACCAGAAGATGCGATAATACCGAACAATAAGATCGAAATTCCGCCTAGAACAGCCGTTGGAATTGTCTCGATGACGGCCATCAATTTGCCAAAGAACGAAAAGACGATGGCAAACACTGCCGCTCCAAAGATGACATAGACTGAAAACACTTTCGTAATTGCGAGTACCCCAATATTCTCACCGTATGTCGTCTTTGGCGGGCCGCCAACTAGTGAAGAGATAAAGGTTCCAATCCCATCACCTAGTATCGACCGATGTAAGCCTGGGTCTTTTATGTAATTTCGATTGACAATCTTGCCTAGTACCAGTTGATGACCGATATGTTCAGAAATCGTGACGATGGCAATTGGGACCATGACGAACAACAAGGTTGGTGTTACTTGAAAGGAGTAATCCACCCCAGGAATTAAGAATTCTGGTACTGCAAACCATTTCGCGTCAGCAATGACGCCGTAGTCAATAATGCCAATGGCAGCTGAGTAGCCATACCCTACGATAATACCGATCAAAATTGGCATCAATGAAATGATATTCTTAAAATAAATGTTACAAATGATAGCGGTTAGCAGCGTAACAATAGCTGCCGAAAAATGCAGCAAGCTATATTCTGAAGCATTCCCTACTGGAATGGTCATGGCCATATTTACTGCTGTTCCTGATAAAGCCAGTCCGATGACAATGATAACCGGCCCTACGACAATCGGTGGAAGTAATTTCATCAACCAGTGATAGCCTGTTTTCCAAATGATCAACGCGACGATTGCGTAGACCAATGAAACAAACATGGCGCCAATCATTGCTGAGCCAATCCCGCCAGTTTTCGTAGCAATGGTAATCGGCAAGATAAAAGCGAATGAAGATCCGAGATATGCCGGTACTTTAAATTGTGTGATGAGGATAAAGATGATTGTTGCAATTCCACTTGTTAACAATGCGATAGCTGGACTTAAACCAACCAATTGCGGTACCAATATTGTTGCGCCAAACATCGCGAACATGTGCTGCAAGCTTAGCGAGATCCATTGTCCTGTTTTTGGTTTATCTTGTACGTCTAAAATTGCTTCACTCAATTTCCATTCTCCTTTGTTTCCGACTCTTTATTCGTGAATGGCAACGCGGTCCACTTGATCGCTTTCAACCATTTGAACAATGATTCGTTCATCACTTGAAGTTGGAATGTTTTTTCCGACAAAGTCAGCACGTATTGGCAATTCGCGATGTCCTCGGTCAATCAATACTGCTAGTTGAATTTGTGCCGGTCGTCCTAGGTCCATAACGGCATCCATAGCTGCGCGTACAGTGCGTCCTGTATAGAGCACATCATCTACTAAGATGACTTTTTTATCGAGTATGCTGTGTTTAATATCAACTTGTTGCACTAACGGTTCTTGGTTTTTTGTTTTGATGCTCAAGTCATCTCGATAAAGCGTAATATCAAGTTCGCCTTTCATAATGGGACGCCCTTCGATTTTTTCGATTTTTTCGGCCAGTCGCTTTGCGATAAATGCACCGCGCGTTTTGATACCAACTAATATACAATCATCGATGCCTTTATTGCGTTCGATAATTTCATGTGCAATGCGTGTAATTGCTCGGCTAATTGCCTGTTCATCTAAAATATCTGCTTTTTCCACCATAAGATCCGCTCCTTTTTTGCAAATAAAAAACCTCTTGCCAGAGAGGCAAGAGGATAGATGCGCAGAAAAGTTCAGCACGGAAGACAGACTTCCGGCTTGCGTAAATACCTTTTCAGCCTCTCTGGACTGTTTTTAAAGGTGTTCATTATTCGATTCGTTTTTTTAAGTATAAAGAAAGAAGGTCCCTTTTGTCAATCCTTGTCGCGAAGAGATTCTAGAAGTTCTGCAAATTCAGCTGGTGGCTCTACAGAGAACTCCATGTATTCGTTCGTTTTTGGATGATCAAAACCGATAACTTCCGCGTGAAGTGCTTGACCGCCAACATCCATTGTTTTCTTCGGTCCGTACTTTGGATCTCCAACAAGCGGGTAGCCAATGTATTTCATGTGCACACGAATTTGGTGCGTTCTGCCTGTTTCTAGGCGGCATTCTACTAATGTAAAATCACCAAAACGTTCCAAAACTCGGAAATGTGTTACGGCATGTTTTCCTTTATCAACGATTGCCATGTTTTGGCGTTCTTTTGGATCACGCGCAATTGGTGCTTGAATCGTTCCTTTATCGTGAGGAATGTGACCATGTACGAGCGCTACATATTTACGCGTAACCGTCTTTTTCACTAATTGATCAACTAATGACGTATGGGAAGCGTCATTTTTGGCTACCATCAATAAGCCAGATGTATCTTTATCAATTCTATGGACAATCCCCGGACGCACTACACCATTGATTCCTGACAAATCTGTACAGTGATGCATTAAGCCATTAACCAATGTGCCTTTAGCGTGTCCTGGAGCCGGATGTACAACCATTCCTTTTGGTTTGTTAACTACGAGGACGTCTTCATCTTCATAGACAATTTCCAAATTAAGATCTTCGGGAACTACATCTAATTCTTCAAGTTCAGGCGGTGTGACAACGATAACATCCTGCAAACGAACTTTGTAATTCGGTTTTACTTTAATGCCGTTAACTTTTACGGCTCCTTCTTTGACCCAATTGCTAATCTGTGAACGTGACCAGTCTTCATCTATTGATGACACAGCTTTGTCTACCCGTTCGCCTGTCATTTCTTCGGTAATTTCAATCGTTAATTCTTCCATTAAGACACCTTTTTCTTTTGTTGTTTTTCGTCATAAATAATAAAAATAATCATCAATACGACACCAATCGTTAAAGCAGCATCTGCAACATTAAATATCGGGAAATCATAATTGACCACGGGAATTAGCACATCTACAAAATCGACAACTTCCCCGCGTAGCATGCGGTCGATAAAATTGCCGATCGCTCCACCCAAAAGAACCATTAAACTAAGCTGGAACAACGGTTGCCCTTGTGCATGTTTATGAAAATAGTAAAGAATTCCGATAACAACTGCCACGGTAATGACGGCAAACAGCCACATCTGTCCCTCGAGCATGCCCCAAGCAGCGCCGCGATTACGGTGCGACAACCAGCCGAGATAAGGATCAATTACTGAAATCCTTTCACCCAATTCCATATTTTTAAGGACCAACCATTTTGTCCATTGATCTAATGCAATGATTACTAATGCGATTCCATAATAAATAAACATCCATATCCTCCGTCAATTCATCAGTCAATCTATTTTAACACAATGTAAGGGGAAAAAGTAAAGGGTCTAGAGAAGCCGAATTCCAGCTCTCTAAACCCTTTCTTTTTTAGCGGTAGTTTCGATTAAGCAAACTGCGTTTCTACAACACTTGCACAGCGAAGACACAAGGTTGGATGTGCTTCACTTTGACCAATTTCCTCAGAAATTGTCCAGCAACGTTCACATTTTTCACCTTCAGCTTTTTGAACTGTAACAGAAACTTCGTTCAATTTCACTGCATGTTCTGGTGCTTGTTCTTGCGTTCCACCGTATTCATATTTCGATACAATAAATAATTGAGCAAGATTTTCATCAGTAGAAGCTAATAAGTTCGCAAGTTCTTCATCACCATAAACTGTCACTTTTGCTTCTAATGATTTACCGATTGTTTTAGCTGCACGCGCTTCTTCTAATGCTTTTAAGACATCATCGCGAACATCCATGAAACGGCTCCATTTCTCATCCAATCCTTCAAATGCTGGATTGGAAACAGCTTCTGGGAAGTCAGTTAATTGAACACTTTCTTCTTCTACAAAGCTTAGGTAAGACCATAATTCATCTGCCGTATGTGGAATGATTGGTGAAGACAGTTTCAAAATCGCCATCAGCGAATCAAACATAACTGTCTGCATCGCACGACGATGAGGATGATCTGCACGTTCGATATAAACAACATCTTTCGCTACATCTAAGTAAAACGAGCTTAAATCGTTCGCACAGTAATTGTTCAATGCATGATAGATTGTTGAGAATTCATACGTTTCATATGACTTCCGTACCGTTTCTACCATTTTCTGCAATTTCATTACCATGTATTGATCCATTTCACGCATATCTTCAAATGCGACATGATGCTCTTTTTCATTAAAATCAACTAAATTTCCATGAAGGAATTTCAGTGTATTACGGATTTTCCGGTATACTTCCGATACTTGCTTAAAGTTTTCATCGGAAACACGAACGTCCGCCGTATAATCTACAGAAGCCACCCAAAGGCGCAGAATATCCGCTCCCATTTGGTTCATAACTTTTGCAGGGACAATAACATTACCGAGCGACTTACTCATTTTGCGGCCGTTGCCATCAAGCGTAAAGCCGTGGCTCAAGATACCTTTGTATGGTGCGATACCATTGATCGCAACACTCGTTGTTAGTGAAGAGTTGAACCAACCGCGGTATTGGTCAGATCCTTCTAGGTAAAGATCAGCCGGGTAATGCAAGTCTTCTCGCTCAACAAGAACACCTTGGTGAGAAGATCCAGAATCAAACCAAACATCCATAATATCCGTTTCTCTAGTAAACAAGCCATTCGGGCTACTTGGATGCGTGAATCCTGACGGCAATAACTCTGCTGCTGAACGCTCAAACCAAATGTTCGATCCGTTTTCGCGGAACAACTTAGCCACGTGGGCAATTGTTTCTTCTGTAATGATGGGATCTCCATTTTCAGCGTAAAACACAGGAATTGGAACGCCCCATACGCGTTGACGTGAGATATTCCAATCTCCACGGTCACGTAGCATATTGTAAAGACGCGTTTCGCCCCATGCTGGAGTGAACGAAGTTTCTTTGATCGCTTTTAAGATTTGGTCACGGAATGCATCGATCGATACGAACCACTGAGCTGTCGCCCGGTAAATTACTGGCTTTTTCGTCCGCCAGTCATGCGGATACGAGTGTGTAATAAACGAAATTTTTTCAAGAGCGCCTGCATGATCAAGTGCTTCTGTGATCGACTTATTCGCTTTTTCATAAAACTCGCCTTCAAACCCAGGCGCTTCGTCTGTCATGACTCCGCGTTCATCAACTGGACAAAGAACATCCAATCCGTATTTCTTGCCGATTAAGAAGTCATCTTCACCGTGACCAGGAGCTGTGTGAACGCAACCAGTACCTGAATCTGTCGTAACGTGTTCTCCGAGCATAACCAAAGAAGTACGGTCATATAATGGGTGTTTTGTTAGGATATGCTCTAGTTCAGCTCCCTGCACTAAGCGAACAACTTCGTAGTCTACCCATTCCAATTCCTCAGCCACTTCTTTTAATAACTCTTGTGCCACAATATAAAGAGAACCATTTACGGAAACTTCCGCGTAATCCAACTTAGCGTGTACAGAAATACCAAGGTTAGCTGGGATTGTCCAAGGAGTTGTCGTCCAGATTACGAAGTTTGTGCCCTCAGCCAATACACCTTTACCGTCAGTGACTGGGAAAGATACATAGATTGAAGGAGATTTTTTATCATGATACTCGATTTCTGCTTCAGCAAGTGACGATTCACTTGATGGAGACCAATAAACCGGTTTCAATCCTTTATAGATATAGCCTTTGTTGGCCATTTTACCAAACACTTCAATTTGACGTGCTTCGTATGCTGGTTTTAATGTGACATATGGATTTTCCCAATCGCCACGAACACCGATGCGTTTGAATTGAGAGCGCTGGTTATCGATTTGTTGGTAAGCATATTCTTCACATAGCTTGCGGAATTCCGCTAACGACATTTCTTTCCGATTAACGCCTTTGTTTGTTAAAGCTTGTTCGATCGGTAATCCGTGCGTATCCCAGCCCGGAACGTATGGTGCATGAAAGCCCATCATTGAACGAGAACGAACGACCATATCTTTTAGTACTTTGTTTAATGCGTGACCCATATGCAAATCGCCGTTCGCGTACGGAGGTCCGTCATGAAGAATGAAGAATGGACGACCTTTTGTGCGGTCTAGCACTTTCTTGTAAATGTCCATCTCTTCCCATTTTTGTTGCATCTCCGGTTCCCGGTTTGGCAAATTACCACGCATCGGAAAATCTGTTTTCGGCATTAATAACGTATCTTTGTATTCCATTTCCATTCCTCCTATAGGCATAATAAAAAGCCCCCATCCCTGGTAAAGGGACGAGAAGCTTAAACTCGCGGTACCACCCTTGTTGCAGCTCGATAGCTGCCACTCGATCACCGTAACGTGGCGTAGACGGAATTGGGTACTGTTGTTCACCAATTCTGCTCAAGAGTGATTTTCATCTATGAGGTCGTATCAGGCTCTCACTGTCCCTGACTCGCTAAATCATCCTACATAGCCTACTGTCTCTATCAGCGCGTTTTTTTGTATGTCGTAATTATAGAAGTAGAAAGTCTCAGAGTCAAGAGTTCGACTCTTCTTTATCCTTCTCAATCTTCTCTAAATTCTGTGTGTCGATATCGTATTCTAATAAGGTTTCCCAATCATCTGTTTCAATTAAATCTAATTGAGCTTCAACGAGCATTTTGAAACGATTTTTAAAGATACGAGATTGTTTTTTCAATTCTTCAATTTCAGTAGCAATGCGACGTGCTTTTGTCAACGACTCGTTAACAATACGATCAGCATTTTTCTCAGCTTCCTTGACAATCAACTCTGCTTCTTTCTGCGAGTTGCGTCGAACTTCTTCCGAAGCTTCTTGAGCGACGAAAATTGATTTTTGTAAGGTTGACTCGATTGTATTGAAATGGCCAACTCGTTCGTCGGTTGTACGTAACCGTTCTTCTAAAGTTGCCTTATCTTTTAACAAAATTTCATAATCTCTCATAATTTGTTCCAAGAATTCATTTACTTCGTCTTCTTGATATCCACGGAACGCCCGGCTGAATTCTTTGTTATGTATATCTAACGGGGATAATGGCATTGAGTAAACCTCTCCTTAACTTGTCATGTTATCTTCCTATTATACAGTTCATGGCGCTAAATTTCAGTATTATTTCGTATTTTTTCCGAACCGTCTAGTTTTTTGCTTCTAAGCGGCCAATCTGTAGTCGAACTTTATCCTTCTTGGTGCGGCCTTCGATCATAATCAACCGAACGCGACCAAAGCCTCTTGAAGAGATCATATCCGATTCGTGCAGTTCAAATGACGGCTGCTCTTGCAAAGTCCAGTTGACTTTCACTTTTCCACCGTGGATTAACGCCGATGCTTTCTGGCGAGAAATGTGATAAACCGAACTCATTACCGTATCCAACCTCATGGAACTGACCGTATACGATTCTTCAATCCATTCTTCACTCGTCTCGATTAATTCTTTTTCGTTTGTTATTTCGTTTAACTGAACTTTCACTTTTGCTGCACTAACAAAATTACTTTGCATATAAGGACTGATTTCATTCATAACTGCAAGTTGAACACGTTCGTTGTCTATGCGAATGTCTCCGAATTTACTGCGGTCAAGCCCCAATGACATTAATGATCCTAATATATCAGGATGACGCAAGTTGACAAATTTCGATGGATACTTCAATTCAAAAACAGTAATATTAAAATCTTCCTGTTGTGGTTCAAAATAAGAAGGATACAGTAACACTCGTTGTCTTTCTGCATTTTTAAAAACGCCAGACGTCATCATTTTCACGTCGCTCGATCCGATGACTGCTTCAACAATAAAGCGCTGTCGCGGATCGAGAAAATCAGTCAATCTTGGTGAATAACGGTCTTCAACTTCCCGTAGCCAGCCCGAAGCTTGTTCGATAAACTGCTGTTCTTCTTTTCTAAAATGTTGAAATATCTCTTCCATACGAATGCTCCTTCACATGTGATTGGTTTTTAAGAAAAAAACCTCACATCACGTGAGGTTTAGGGTTAGGCTAAATAATTAAATAACACGATGATGCCTTGACTAGCTAAACTCAAAGTGAATATCGCAACAATTGGTGAGATGTCGATCATACCGATTGGCGGGATAAAGCGTCTGAATATATCCAAATAAGGATCCGTAATTTTAGAAATCATTTGTCCAAAGCTAGATTCTTTTATGCTCGGTACCCAACTCATGAATACACTAACAATTAGAATATAGAAGTAGATATTAATCGCCGAAAGTAATAAATTAACAAAAATTATCATATTATTTTAAGGCACCTTTCTTATTGTTGCTCGTCGTAGTAATAATCTGAAATAGCGCCATCCACTTCTACAGTGTCTGGTACGCATAAGAAAATATCCGTTCCAATACGTTGAATATCTCCACCAAGAGCGTAAACTGTCCCACTCAAAAAGTCGATGATTCGTAGGCCTTGATCTTTTTCAATGCGTTGAAGATTAACAACGACAGCCTGTTTGTTTTTTAGACTTTCCGCTATATCTTGTGCTTCTGCATAAACTCTAGGTTCTGCCAAGCTAACTTTTGAAGATTTTGAAGCACTTTGTAAACTAACTAAATTAGGCACAATGGTCTCCTCTACTTTCTGGCGCCGCTCTTTCGGTGCTTTTTTCGGTTCTTGCATCGCAGCTGGTTTTTCATAACGTGGAGCTGACTTTTGCTGTGTCATAGGTTGTTCGTGCACTTGCTCTTCTTCATACTCATCTAAGTAAAAGAAATTTTTAAATTTGTTTTTCATACTCATCGCTTTGCCTCACTTTCCGACCCGACTAACGCTGTTCCAATTCGGACAAAAGTTGCTCCTTCTTGAGCAGCGATTAAGTAATCATTGGACATTCCCATGGAACATTCTGTACACGGTGCATGGGCCCAGTGTTTCTCTGATACTTGGAGTTGGAGTAATTTTAGTCCTTTAAATGCTTCGCGAATAATTTGTTCGTCTGTAGTGTTTGGCGCCATTGTCATCAATCCAACTACTTGAATTTTATCGAAATCTTTTAGAGATTCAATAAAATCAATTGCGTTTGCAGGATCAATTCCACTTTTTGACTCTTCACCAGATACGTTAATTTGGACAAAACATTTCACTTGGCGACTTGCACGTTTTTGGATTTCTTTCGCTAAACTAGAGCGGTCCAAAGAATGCAAATAATCAATTTCGTTAATAACATCTTTTACTTTTCGTGTTTGCAAATTGCCGATATAATGCCAAGATACATCTTCTTCAATTGCTTCAAGTTTCGATGCCAATCCTTCTGGGCGATTTTCACCCAAATGGCGGATTCCAGCGTGAACTGCTTCTTTCGTACGTTTCACATCCACTTGTTTAGTCACAGCAATAATTTGTATATTATCTTTAATAGCATTTAACTGTCCGGTAATTTCTTTAAAGACGGGTTCAATAGGTTTCATATATTCACAACTTTTCTATAGAAGTCCCCTACATTGTACCAAGTTTCAGCTGATTTATCAATTAAGCTCTTTCCTAAAAAAAACAGCTGCCCAACGGCAGCTGTTTGGATTAACGTCTCTTTTGACGATTGCGTAAGAAAGTCGGGATGTCTAGTGCATCGTCGCTTTGTTTTTCTTGTCTTTGAGGCTCTTGGTTGTAGTAAGGTGGTTGTTCGTCACGACGTTGCTCGTCACGGCGTTGATCTTCGCGACGCGCATCACGAATTGAAGGCGCTGGAGTTTGTTGTTGAATCGACTGCACACGGCTTGAATTCAATCCAGATCCTCTTGGTGTTCTTGGTTGAAGTTGCTCTTCGTTAAATCCAGTCGCAATAACTGTCACGATGATTTCATCTTTTAAGTTATCGTTAATAACAGAACCGAAAATCATGTTTACTTCTTCATCAGAAGCTGATGCAACAATATCAGCTGCTTCTTGAACTTCATAAAGGCTAAGATTAGATCCACCTGTAATATTCATCAAGACACCTTTAGCACCGTCAACTGAAACTTCAAGTAACGGACTTGAGACAGCTTTTTTAGCTGCTTCAGAAGCACGGTTTTCCCCTGAAGATACACCGATTCCCATTAATGCAGAACCTTTATTCGACATAATTGTTTTAACATCGGCGAAATCTAAGTTGATCAATCCAGGAACGGCGATCAAATCAGAAATACCCGATACACCTTGACGAAGAACATTATCCGCTTCACGGAATGCTTCCAGCATTGGTGTGTTTTTGTCAACGATTTCAAGTAAGCGGTCATTCGGGATAACGATTAAGGTATCAACAGATTCTTTCATAGAAGAAATACCGCCGATTGCTTGAGTAGAACGCTTACGGCCTTCAAAAGTAAATGGACGAGTAACAACACCAACTGTTAAAGCGCCAAGTTCTTTAGCAATTCCAGCAATAACTGGTGCTGCTCCAGTACCTGTTCCGCCGCCCATTCCTGCTGTTACGAATACCATATCCGCTCCGCGCAAAGCTTCTTCGATTTGCTCTTTGCTTTCTTCTGCAGCTTTTTTCCCCACATCAGGGTTAGCACCGGCACCAAGTCCGCGTGTCAATTTCCCCCCGATTTGAAGACGTACTTCTGCTTTTGAAAGGTTCAAAGCTTGAGCATCTGTATTTACTGCAATAAATTCTACACCTTGTACTCCATGTTCGATCATGCGGTTTACAGCGTTGTTTCCTCCGCCACCAACACCAATAACTTTAATTACGGCCAGTGCATCAATATTTGTATCAAATTCCAACATTCTTTTTCCTCCTAAAATTGCTTAGCTTTTATAGTTGCAAGCTAGATGCAACATTGATTTTATTCAAAGAATCGATCAAACATCTTTTTAGCTTTGGTTACGACACCTTCAGAATTTTGCTTTGGCTGCTTTTGTTTTTTAGGTTGCTGCACTTCTTGGTGCTCAACTTTCGCAGTTCCCGCAACAGCTCCACCATTTCCAATACGGCCATAAAAGACATCTTCCATGTATGCATATTGAATTAGACCAACTGCTGTCGTGTACTGTGGTTCACGTACGCCGATAAATTCTGGTGTGAATAGACGAACTCGAGTTTGCAAAATATTTCGAGCGAGTTCTGGAAGTCCATCCAATTTAGCCATACCACCAGTTAAAACAACTCCTCCTGGCAGGTCTTGAACGCCCAAACGATAAAATTCATCTAAAATCAGTTCGAAAAGCTCTTCCAGGCGAACTCCGATTATTTCAGATATGTATTTTTGGTTATATTGTTCTGTTGAATCCGATCCAATAACAGGAACCTCAAATACTTCGTCTTCTGAAGCATCTTCAAAAAATGCATGGCCATACTCAAGTTTAATTTTTTCAGCTTGATCTGTCGGTGTCTTCAAAATAATGGACAAATCTTTTGTTACGTGGTCGCCTCCAACTGGAATAACAGAAGAAGCGGTCAAGTGGCCGTCTTGGAAGATGGAAATAGAAGTAGATCCTCCACCGATGTCAATACATGCTGTGCCATGATTTTTCTCGTCTTCAGTCAATGCATAATTTCCTGCTGCAAGTGGTTGTACATAAATATCGCGGATTTCAAGTCCCGCTCTTTCTACACAACGAAGTACATTGTGTAAAATTGTTTTTGAAGTTGTCACCATTGTACCATCCATTTCAAGGCGGATACCAATCATGCCTCGAGGATCTTTGATTTCACCCAAATGATCAACGATGTATTGTTCAGGAATGATGTTTACTAGTTCCCGCTCTGGTGGAATCGACATAACTTGAGCCGCTTCCAATACACGATCTAGGTCGTCATCGGTAATTTCCCGATTCTCACTGTTTACTGCCACAATTCCTTTAACAGGCTGTAGCACCGCTTTGTTAGCCGGAATTCCTAATACCACTTCATGGATTGACTTGCCGATCATGCGTTCTGCTTGATCGACCGCTTTTTTAATGGATTGCACCGTTGCATCTATGTCAACAATCGCACCTTTTTTAATTCCATTAGATTTCACATTTCCAACGCCAATAACATTCAGTGAATTGTTGGCCATTTCTCCAATTAAAACTTTAATGGATGACGAACCGATATCTAGACTAACGTATAATTCTGATTGACTCAATTCGTGGCACCTCCTTATTAAACTGCTGTACTTATATTCTATTGCAAATCGTGCACCTTGTCTAAGAAAATCGCGAAACTTAAAAAAATTTCCTTCAATTGCTTAAATTGTTTCTCTAACTGCCTTTTTTTCAGCCCATTTTGCTAAAATAATGCGGCGGATGACCGCAATGTTTTGAAATAGTCGAACACCGAATGCAAAAATAGCAGCCAAGTACAAATCTACACCTAAATGAACACCAAGAAAAGCAAGACCTGCTGCAAGGGCGATATTGAAAAAGAATCCTGAAACAAATACTTTGTCATCGTACACTTGTTGCAAGTGGGCACGAATTCCACCAAATAATGTGTCGAGTGATGCCAGTACGGCAATCGACAAATAGTTAGCATATTCAGGTGGAATATGGATATCTGTCAAAAGCCCGAGCGATATACCAAGTATTAAACCTAAAATGGACAGCCACATCGCTATTCCTCCTCTGTTGACTGTAAATATTTGGTGTCTATCACTTCATCATACGCTTCGATGATTAGATCTTTTTTAGGAGCCGAAACGGTCAATGTTAGATTATCGATATAAAAATCATCTAAAATACGTGAAGACAATAAATGATTATACAGCTTTTCTGAGTCTTCCATAGACTCAGAAATTATTTTTATGGAAAACGGAGGCATTTCTACCGGTTTTGCGTTAACCGTCGTTTGACCATTTATATCTCGTATTGCTGTCGTATTAATAATTCGCTTATCGTCGATTGAAACATACAAACCGTTGTAACGATTAATTTCATTGACCAGCCGGATAAGCAAATCCGGAGAGATCCCTTCTATTTCGAAGCCCAACGCAACCGTTTCCATTGAAGGTTCAACGAGAATTTCTATTCCCGGTCCTGTAGTCTCCGTTAAACCAGCTGCATTTCTCAATTCCCCTGCAGTTTCCCGCAAAGCTTGTTCGGGGCTGGCGTTTGTGTCCACATCATATTTGTTCAACGTCTCATCTAACGTGCTGATTTCTGATAGCAGTTGTGAGTGAAGTTGCTTTTCTCTCGACAGTTCTTGTCTTACTTCCCATACATCTCGCGTATCTCGGGCATCAGGTTCATTGATCGTGTTGTATTGCATAGCAGTCATTAAGCCGATTACAAACATAATCACTGTAAATCGGGTAAGAATTCTTTTTTTCATCTAACTCTCCCCTTATTCACGATTCTGTCAGCAAGGCGGCCATTTTAATAACCTGCCCTTCATCCAATGTGACGATAATGTTGTCACTGAGCAGTTGGTCCATAATTCCGCCAGTCAACTCCATCGATGCTGTTAGTACTTCAGGTTCACCGATAGCTTCAATTACGAAAGGAGCAGGATATTGTGCACCATCTACAGTTATGACTGGTCCCGTACAAACAATGTATGAATTTCCATGAATACGCTGACCATTGATTGAAATAGCCTGTGCTCCTGAAATATACAATTCATTGATTACTTGGAAAACGTGGCTTTCGTGCACAATGTAATCGTTTGGATTAACTGAATTTGAATCATAATCCCCGTCTTGCAATGTCACTTTTAATCCACTTCCCTGTACGGGCACTAAACCGAGATATCTTCGAAGCTCTTTGGCTTCTTCTGCATACTCTGTATAGCGATTTTCGCCATCGGCAAAGGATTTTTCATATTCTTGAACTTCGCTTTGCTTTTCTTGCAATTCATTTTTCAACTCTTTATTGCGCTCTTGCTGATCAATCAACTCTTTTCGGTAGCGTTCTTCCTGTTCGAAAAATGCACCACCTGTAAACTCTGCCGTCTCTCTATTAGCATTTGATAAACTATAGGAATAAGCCATGATAAATCCGAGCACCAAGAAAACCAGGGAAAAAACAACCGATTTGCTAAAACTTTTACGGTTGCTCTTCTTCGGTTTCTTCATCTTCAGGACCCTCCTTTGCAAAACCATAAACATCCGCATAAGAACGGAAGAATATTCCCACTTCCATATCAATTATGCCTTGTTGATCATCTTCTAATTGCGCGATGACAGATGGATAGTAATTCATCTTTTCTGCTAATGTGCTTAAAATACCACGAACTTCATTTCCATCATTCATATATAAGGTCACATAATCCGCGTCTTTTTGCTCAGGATCTAGAATAATTTGGGAAATCAGCTGAAGTACTTCAGGATCAATATCTGTTAGCTGATCAATTAACTTTTCTCGTATTTTCTCATTTTCAAAGTTTGAGTAAATCGGACCATCAACATTTGTCACTGGCTGATCTAAAGCCAAGTTATTCGACAAGACAATCTGATAGCTGTTACCGCGATCTAGATATCCCATTTGAACATATTCCTTTAAATCAATTTCCACACCGGTCAACCAGTTTTTCTTAACCGTCGATTCTTCTACCCACTCCAACTTTTCCAGTTGTTGCGCAACAGTCCCTGCATCAAAAGACCACATCGAATCTCCGATAGCTAGTCCACTTGCAGCTTGGTAGCTTTTTTGGTCAAAGAGAACGGCACCTTTAATAGTGATGGTCTGGATTTCACTGTACTTCGACTGGCTGTATAATAGTACGGCAAGCAAAGTGAGAAAAATGAGCAGCAGCGCCACGAACTTGCGATTGGTTCTTTTTTTTCGCCGCTCGCGAAGCGACGGGATGCGTTCTTCGATATCAATCACTTTGTCCATAATTGCTGCCCCTTATCTATTATTCGTTTGCTTCTGTCATTTGTTGAACTGCTGTAATAAAAGCATCGCCCCGAATTTCAAAACTATCGTATTGGTCCCAGCTTGCACAAGCAGGTGATAGAAGAATTGTATCGCCACTAGCAGATTCTTTAATTGCTTTGTCAACTGCATCGTCCATTTTTCCTGCTTGAACTATCGTTGGCACACCACAATCTTTTGCAAACGCCGTGAACCGCGTTGCTGTTTCACCTAAGGTCACTAATACTTTGACACGATTCATAAATGGACGAATTTCTTCAAGTGAATGGTTTCGCTCTAATCCACCCGCTAATAAGATGATGTTTTTCGGGAAAGCTTCCAATGCGCTCTTAGTCGCTAAAGCATTGGTGGCTTTTGAATCGTTATAGAATTTGCGCCCCTGCCACTCAACAATAAATTGAGAACGGTGCTTTACACCCGTAAATGACGTTAAGACACGTGTAATGGTTTCTTTTGTTCCGCCTTGAATCAAAGTTGCTGCTGTAGCAGCCAAAATGTTTTCCAGATTGTGCTGGCCACCCAACATAATCTTCGAACGTTCAATCAATTTTTCGCCTTGCCAATAAACAAATTGATCGTCTGCACTGATACTTGTAGCGGTGCGTCCTTGCAACGTAAAAGGAATGAGCTGCGCTTTGCAGTTCTTTGCATGCTCGACTAGAATTGGTTGATCTGCATTATAGATAAAGTAATCTTCCGCTGTTTGGTTTTCAGTCAGCTTCATTTTAGAAGTTCGATAATCCTCTATTGATCCATGATAATCCAAATGCGCTTCATACAGATTTGTAATAATTGCGATATCTGGACGGAAATCTACAGTTCCCTTCAACTGAAAAGAAGACAATTCCGTAACAATTATATTTTTTGCTTTTGCTTTTTCTGCGACGCCACTTGCTACTGTTCCAATATTTCCTGCAATTAATGGATTTTTATTGTCTTGGTTGAGCATATGAAACAATAAAGTAGTTGTTGTTGTTTTACCATTAGAGCCCGTAATTCCGATAAAGGGAGCTTCGCTAATTAAATAAGCCAATTCAATTTCAGTCCACACTGGAATTTGCTTTTCTATTGCTGACTCAATCAATACATTGGAATAAGGAATTCCTGGATTTTTGACAACTAATTCAAAGCCCTCTTCTAACAAATCTTCAGGATGTCTGCCACAAATAACGGTAACGCCCATATTCAATAATTCCTGTGCTTCAGGATTTTCTTCAAAAGGCTTAGAATCGTTAACGGTAACAAATGCACCTAGCTTGTGAAGAATACGAGCAGCAGTAAATCCGCTTTTCGCTAACCCTAAAACCAGGACTTTCTTTTGATATAATTGTGGCACTTCTTTCATTTACATTACCTCCAAAAAGACGGCGATTGCCGCACTGATAAGACCGACTGACCAGAAAACAAGGACCACTTTCCATTCTGACCATCCGCTCAACTCGAAATGATGGTGAATAGGGCTCATTTTAAAAATTCGTTTTTGACGCAATTTAAAGCTACCTACTTGTAAAATAACTGAAGCTGTTTCGATAACGAAAACTAATCCGATTAACAACAATAATAATTCTTGTTTTAGTAAAATCGAGACCATTGCAAGTGCCCCACCTAATGCTAGCGAACCTGTATCGCCCATAAAGACTTTTGCAGGATATTTATTGAAGATCAAGAATCCAAGCAGTCCGCCTGTTACAGAAAAAGTGAAAACCGCGATGCCTACTTCGTCTTGATAAATAGCTAATACACCAAATGCAGCAAATGCAATAGACGCTGTTCCAGCTACCAATCCATCTAGACCATCTGTCAAATTAACTGCATTGGAAAATCCAACCAACCAAAAGACGATAAAGAACACGTATAGCCATGATAACTCAAGTGAGATGTCAGTAAAAGGAATAGTGACACCTGTCTCAAAGTCAGTCCCACTCAAAACAAAGAATGAAATGACCGCTATAACGATTTGAGCAATTAATTTTTGTAGCGATGTTAACCCTAGATTGCGCTTTAGTACTACTTTGATAAAGTCATCCAAAAAGCCAATTAAGCCATATCCAAAAAGTACCAACAATAAAATTAGTATTTTAGCAGTTACCAAGTCAGCTAACCAAGCAACTAGCAACACCGTGACAATGATTGAGATTAGGAATACCAGACCGCCCATAGTCGGCGTACCCGTTTTCTTCATATGTGATTCAGGTCCTTCTTCACGTATGCTTTGTCCGAATTTCATTCGTTTCAATAACGGTATAAATACTGGCATTAGTATAACCGTTAACAATAAAGCAATTCCTAAACCCATTACTACATAACTATTCATTTATAGAGCTCCTTTAACACGAGATTACTCGGTTGTTTCGTCTGTTTGTGTTTCTGAAGTTGAATCTACTTCTAGTTCTTCAACTTCAGGGTTAACCGTTTCTTGTAGTTCTTCTTTTGCTTCGGCTTCTGCGCGAGCAGGATAGTATATTTCAGGTGGATGAAGTTCGATGACTACTGGCTCATTTTCCTTCACCAGTTGGCCTTCTTCAACACTTTGCGTTAAACCATATCCTTGCCCAGCAATTTCTAGCGACAATCCGCTTAAGGATTGATATGCGAGTAGCTCGCGTTTAGACCATCCACTGAAATTAGGCAAAGCCGTTTCCCCAGAAGTTTTTAAAATCACCCGTCCACCTTTTAACACTGTACTCCCAACTTTTGGGTACTGAGAGATAACTTCTCCAGTATTTCCGGTAACAATAACTTCTAGTCCTAATTCTTTCAATTCTTCCGTGGCTTCGGTTACGGACTTGCCTGTATATTCTTCAACAGGCATCGTGGTCGCTTTCGCCATATTTTCTGGCTCAATATTTAAATACTTTAAGCTATTTTCCATGACAGATGTAAAAATCTTGGCGACCGGTACAGAACCATATTCATCGGCCGGTACGTTCGGTTGTTGAACACCAATATAGATCAGCAATTCAGGATCTTCAGCAGGTGCCATACCAAGGAAAGAAAACAAATAATTGTTTCGTCCTTTTAAATAGCCACCACCTTCTTTTGGAACTTGGGCAGTCCCTGTTTTGCCTGCTATTGTGTAATCTTGCAATGCAAATCCTCGTGCTGATCCTACTTCAGAAGTGACAGTTGAAGCTAAAACTTCTCTAACTTGATCAGCTGTTTCAGCTGAAATGGGTTGTCCGGCTTCTTGCGGTTCACTTTTAACAGTGACTTTTCCTGTGTCGGCATTTTTAATCTGATCAATAACATATGGTTTCATCATAACGCCGTCATTTGCAATTGCCGATGCTGCTTGAATCATCTGAATCGGAGTCACTGTAGACCCTTGTCCGTATGCGGTCGTCAATTTATTGATCGGATATTGATCCAATATTTTCCCAGTTGCCTCTTTCGGTAAGTCAATGCCTGTTTTTTCACCAAAACCAAAAGCATCCACGTAAGTCATAAAGGTGTCTGCTCCGAGTCGTTCCAGTAAATATGCCATTGATACGTTAGAGGAGCGTTGGAAACCTTCTAGAAACGAGATAGTTCCCCATCCTTCTCCACTGTTATGGTCACCAATCGTACTGTCCAGTAAGGTGTAAGTCCCTGATTTATAAGTTGCGTCAGGGTCCCATTTGCCTTCTTCGATTGCAGCAGCAAGTGTAAACATCTTCATTGGAGAGCCAGGTTCAATGGTCAATTCGATGCTTTCGTTCAGCCAGTTATCAGATAAACCTTCTCGCGTATTGGGATTAAATGTCGGACGCTGAGACATTGCTAAAATTTCACCTGTTTTTGGATCAGCGATTACAGCGATCATACGTGTCGGATCGTATTCCTCTTGCACACTGGTCATTGCGTCTTCTAAAAAATTCTGCAAGGTTTTATCTAATGTCAGTTGGACATCTGCGCCATTAACTGCTGGAGTAATAACAGATTCATTATTCGGCAAGAGGAATCCCCATTTATCGGTATCGAATTCCATTTTCCCGTTTTTACCGGTTAATACTTCGTTGTGTATCGATTCTAGTCCGATTCTACCGGTTGTTTTTGTTTCACCATCTTCTAACTCTTCTTTCATGGCATAGCCGATCAAATGCGAAGCAAAGACACCGTTAGGATATAGTCGTTTTAAATCTCGAACAAATAAAAGACCTGGAATGTCTGCTTCTTTCATTTCTAGCATCTGTGTATGACTGATTTCACGACCAGCAGAACCGAATTCCACTTGATAACGGTCTTTTTCAATCCCTGTTTTCAAAGTTTCTAAAATGCTTTCTTCCGAAGCATCCAAATACCCCGCCAATTTCTCAGCAGTTTCTTCGGCATCCACTACATGCTGCGGGTCGCTCGCTTTTTGAGTAACCGATTCGTCGAGTACTGCAACCAGTTTATATGTCAATGTGTCTTCAGCAATAATTTCTCCATTGCGGTCGATGATACGTCCACGTTCAGCAGTTAACACTTCTTCTTGGCTGTATTTCGCTGCAGCTTTAGCAGCGAGTTCTTGCCCTTCCACTTTACCCGTGGCTTGTATTGTGACAATTCTTGCCAGTAAAAGGAAAAAGAGCCCTGCGAATAACAAAAACAGCAGAAAGGCTCCTCCTTGAAATCGAAACTTTTTTTTCATTGTCCAGGCACTACCTTTACATTTTGCTCATTTAACTTAAGGCCAAGTTCTTTTGCTTTTGACCAAATGCGCTCATAGGAAGATAATTCGCTCACCTGTACCGACAAATCTGTGTTTTGCTTCGTTTTTTCATTGACTGATTGTTCAATTGTTTGAATTTCTTGAGTTGACGCTTGAATCGTTGACTGATTCTGCAAAACCAGCAATGCACACATAATACAAACTGTTATAAAAGTCGAATATAAAATTTTTTCACCTTTAGTAATTAAGCTTTTTTTTCTTGCCGGTTGCTGACTCGGATTTTGAGGAGTGGCCGGCTGTTGGATATAAATTTCAGTTCTTGCATTCAGTGCCATCTGAACACGCCCTTACTCGTTTATTTTTTCTGCAATCCGTAATTTAGCGGACCTTGATCGATTATTATGTGCTAGCTCTTCTTCTGAAGGCAGTATAGGTTTTCTAGTAATAAGTTTTAGGATTGGCTCCATTCCTTCTGGAATTACCGGTAAATTCGGCGGCAATTCAGGAAGTGAAGATGCTTCTTTAAATATGGCTTTACACAGTCGATCTTCAAGTGAATGAAAAGTGATAACACTAATTCTTCCACCGATTGAAAGAACATTGACTGCGTCCTGCAGAGAAGTTTCAGCAGCGCCAAGTTCATCGTTCACTGCGATACGAATGGCTTGAAATACACGTTTTGCAGGATGACCGCCCTTGCGACGAGCAAAAGCAGGAATGCCTTCTTTGATGCATTCGACCAATTGGCCAGTTGTTTCAATGGGTTGCTTTTCTCTTGCAGCTTCGATTTTGCGTACGATTTGTTTAGAAAATTTTTCTTCACCATAGCGATGGAAAATTCTTACTAAATCTTCGAAAGACCATTCATTTACTACATGATAAGCGCTAAGTTCAGCACTTTGATCCATTCGCATATCCAGAGGCGCATCATTATGGTAACTAAAGCCTCGCTCTGGTGTATCCAATTGTGGAGAAGAGACGCCTAAGTCATAAAGTATGCCATCGACTTTTTCCACTCCACGCATTTCCAATTCTTCTTTTAAAAACTTAAAGTTGGCATGGATAAAGGTGATTCTATGTAAATAATCTTGTAGTTTTTCTTTTGCATGAGCTATTGCCGTTGCGTCTTGATCGAAACAATATAAATGACCTTGGTCAGATAATTGCTGAACCAAATATTCGCTGTGTCCTGCTCCGCCCAGCGTACAATCCACATATATGCCATCAGGACGAACGTTCAGACCATCGACAGTTTCATGCAGTAAAACCGTGGTGTGATTGAACAATCCATTCCCCCCGTTCACTTTTTAAAAGTCAAAATCAGTTAAATTTTCCGCGATTTCATTAAAGGAATCTTCGGATTCTGCAAAATAGCTTTCCCATGAATCTTTTGCCCATATTTCAAAACGATTGGAGACACCTAAGATAATGCATTCTTTTTCAAGTTTAGCATGAGAAATTAAGGTTGTCGGTATATTGACGCGTCCTTGCTTATCAAGTTCCACTTCTGTAGCGCCTGAGAAAAAGAACCGTGTAAAAGCACGAGCGTCTTTTTTAGTGACTGGCAACTCTTTAAGCTTTTCTTCAATTTTCTGCCATTCGTCCATCGTGTAGCCAAATAAGCATTGATCCAGGCCGCGGGTGATGACAAAACTGTCACCTAACTGTTCACGAAACTTGGCTGGCACAATTAGCCGTCCCTTTGCATCAACGCTATGTTGATATTCGCCCATGAACATACCCTTCACCCCACTTATTGTAATAAATGTACCACAATCCCCCACTTGTCACCACTTGTTTTTGAAATATTTCAAGTTTGTTACAGGAAAATATCTCAACAAGTTATTTTGACATAAAAAAAGCCTACATATGCAGGCTTTTTCAGTCAAATATAAATAATCTTATGATTTTTGTCATAACAGAGCGGAAGTGCTAAAAGATCTTTCACAAGCCCAGTTCCATACTGATTCATGTAAACAAATGGACTGTACACGCGTTCTTGAAATCCATCGTTAGGTAATAGTTCGTTTTCAATAGCGGTGTAATGACCAAATTCAATACTGTTTTGAAGTATCACTTCATCTTGCAGTTTATGCTTCAAGAAATTTATTTGTTTACTGTGCAACTGTAAATTCTTTTCAACGATTGGGGTCAATCCTTTACTGATTGAAGAAAACTGTTGATTGATTTTATTGTACATTTCGTCAATCTGTTGTTGAAGTTCGTCAATTAACGCTTCTGCTTTTTGCTCACGAATCGATCCCATCAAATTATTTCTCATCACAGTAATTTGACGATCGCTGACGACAGCATCAAAGTCCAATTCGTATTTCTCCAGCAAACGCTGTGTTTGACGATTTATCAAGGTTAAACTCAAGCGCGGCATAATGACTGGTAGTTCCATACTAAACAATGCAAAAGCGTCTTTTAAGGCCGCCCAATAAGCGATTTCACCAGGTCCTCCGACAAAAGCCAAAACCGGAAAGACCATTTCCTGCATCAACGGGCGCGTTACGACGTTATTGCTTAAAAGTTCTGGATTGTGTTGAGCAATTTCCAAAAGCTGCTGTTGAGTATAGCGGATGGCGCCATTATTTGCGACAAACTCTTGATTTTGACGTTCTAGTAATAGACGCTCTCCTTTTACCGTAATAAACAGATTGGCTGCCGTTTTTTCTGTTCCAATTACTGCACTGTAACCGTCTTGTACCAATGATTGTTCTGCTGCTGTAACCGATTCCGTAATTTCAGCTGCCTGTTCAATCATTTTTATAAAGTAAGGAGATTCGTATTTGCGTAGTTCTTCATTTGCAGCATCAATATAAAGCAATCCTTCTTCTTGGAAGAAATAGCGAAGAAGCGACGCAAAAAAGTCGGTAAAGGAAATAGACTGCTCCAATAACCCAAAAGCCAAATCATGAATTTCTTTAGAATGCTCAGTTTCGGGCATGCTGCGAAAATATTCTTCTAAAAAAGAAGCAGTTTTAGATTTATTAAGCTTTGCAGCAGACGCTGAGCTTTTGCCATATTCAGCGTGTGGGATATTCAATTTGTCCACTCGCCCACTGACTTCCCGGTACAGATGACTAATTTCAGCCAAATCATGATCTTCACCAGCAATCCAAAATAACGGCACTACAGGTGTCTCTAATTGGTGTGAAGCTTGCTTTGCTAACATGATGACCGATATCGCTTTATGTATCGTATATAAAGGTCCTGTTAAAATACCTGCTTGTTGTCCTGTGACCACTACTGGTGCACCGGCTTCAAAATACTCTACGTTGTGTTCTGCTGCTTTAGACATTTCACTGCGTCCCATATAAGCTCGCATAATGCCTGCTAGTTTCTGGCGATCAACAGAATGGTTTTGCAGTTTTTTCAATCTTTCAGGAAATGATGCCATTTGCGGATCGTATGAAAAATAATGGCGGATTGACGATTGCCCATTTATATAATCACTCATTAGTTTACTCGTTGGCTCTACGTATTGTTCCTCTACCTTCATAAAAAAAAGTCCCCTTTTCCCTTTACATTCAAATCTACTATAGCAAACGCATCACTTAAAGAAAAAAAATACGCTTGCTAAATTGATTTAACAATAACTGTCACTAGGCCAATCAGCCATACGACCGCGTAAAGAGAAGCTAGCAGCAAAAAGTACGTTCTCCATAGCTTTCGAAAAAACGGAATGATTTCAATTTCCTTAGCAGTTCTCCATTCAATGATTAAAAGAATAATGGCCAATACTAGCGCCACAAAATAAATATACGCAGAGATAGAATATCCCCATAAAATTTCTACACAAGCCGGCACGGAAAAAAACAAGACAAATGTTGTTATATCCGATGCTAAGCCTAACGCTTTTCTTTTTCTTCTTTTCAGTGAAAGAAAATAAATAACAGCGAAAAGGAGAAAAGGAATATAAAGAAAAACAGTTCCAATTGTAGATATTATCGTCATTTTGCTACCTCAACTGTTTTCAAAAGATGATATAAAGATTTAAAGAGTGGCAATTCCAACTTCGTCCGATTTAACACATACAACATCAATCCCTCAACCTCCATTGGATCACCCGCTAGACGGTCTGCCAGCATTCGTGATATAGCATTAGGCTCTGCCGCACACGACGCTGCTACAAGTTCAATAGGTTGTAACGATTCAATTTCTGGAAATGCGAGATAAAGTTCGTTATATAGATTTCTAAACAACTCATAAGCATGGGGATTAGTAACCAGCTCACCGTTTTGAATTTTCATCATAGCTGTTAGTGGATCGATTAAACTGGCAAGCAACACATTTTCAAATAGCTGCGCTTCCACACTTTCTACCCAAATAGCTTTCCAACTCGCCGCCTTTAGAAGACTTTGGAATTCCTCCACGTGACCTTTGACTAATCCGAATGTCACTTGTGGAGTTTTGTCAAAGTGAATTTCAGTGTCACTCAATTTGACACAATCCGTTTCCAGAATTGCTGCTGCAATATGGCGATGTGATAAAGTTTTCGCTTTTTCTAAAAACAGCATTCCTTGTTGCAGAAAAATAATTTTATTGCTTGCACACCGAATTTTCAACAATCTTACTATCGGTGACAGCTCTTCGTAAGTGCTTGTCAACACAACAAAAGCATCCGAATCAATGTGCTCGAGATCCGTATAAGCGGTCAGTTGCTGACGATTTTCACCATGTATAATTCCGTTCTCATTAATCAACGCCACTTGTTCTTGCTGTTGCGAAATCACTTGCACTTCATGACCGGCTTTTTTTAATAGATAAGCCGTCAACAATCCGGTGACTCCAGCTCCAATAATTGCAAATTTCATAAAATCACTCCTTACAGTGCCAAAAATTTTCTTAAAAAAGAAGCCTGCCCATATTAGGCAGACTTCCAATAATAGTTTTTATTATACAGGATAAATCGGATGTTTTCGATATGGCAACGGCAAATCTTTTGTTTCGTAAAAAGATAGACGCTGTGAAAGGACTGAACGCAATTGATAAGGTGCCACAATTTCGTCGATAATCATTTCAGATGCCAAGCGATAAATATCGATTTCTTCTTTGTATTCTTGGTGTTTTTCTTGAACGTACTTAAGTCGTTCTTTTGGATCTTCAATGGCTTCAATTTTATTTGAATAAACAGCGTTTACAGCCGCTTCCGGACCCATTACTGCAATTTGCGCTGTTGGCAATGCGATACAAACGTCCGGCTCGAATGCAGGACCTGCCATCGCGTAAAGACCAGCTCCGTATGCTTTTCGCACAATAACTGAAATTTTCGGTACAGTTGCAGAACTCATCGCAGCGATAAACTTCGCGCCGTGGCGAATAATACCGGCACGTTCTACTTTCGTTCCAATCATAAAGCCAGGAACATCAGCGAGGAACAGTAATGGAATCGAGAACGCGTCGCAAAGATTGATAAATTTAGCGCCTTTATCAGCAGAATCACCGAATAATACGCCACCTTTTACTTTTGGCTGGTTGGCCAGAATACCGACAACTTGTCCGTCAATACGCGCGATACCAGTAATCAATTCACCGGCAAATAATTTTTTAATATCAAAAAAGCTACCTTCATCGACTACTTGATCAATCAGTTCATACATATCAAACGGCGCATTTTGGTTTTCTGGGATGATTGCTTCTAGCGATCGCCCTGCTTTCGCTGCTTTAGCCGCAATTTTTTCAGGCTTGATGGCAAAGTTTGATGGGAAGTTCGTCAAGTAGCGGCGTGCTTCTGAAATGGCTTCTTCTTCAGTTGTCACTAAAACATCGCCCACACCACTAACCGTACAGTGCATACGGGCGCCACCCATTTCTTCAAGCGACACTTTTTCACCGATAACTTTTTCCGCCATGCGCGGTGATCCTAAGTACATAGAGGCGTTGCCTTCAACCATAATGACGATGTCACAGAAAGCTGGAATATAGGCACCACCCGCAGCAGATGGACCAAATAGTAGACATATTTGTGGAACCATGCCGGACATTCTTACTTGGTTGTGGAATATTTTACCTGCACCGCGGCGATTTGGGAACATGTCCAGTTGATCTGTAATACGCGCACCCGCAGAATCCACTAAGTACAGCATCGGTACTTGCATTTTTTCTGCTGTTTCTTGAATGCGAATAATTTTTTCAACAGTACGTGAACCCCAAGAACCTGCCTTAACAGTAGAATCATTCGCCATCACACAAACTGTTTCGCCGTTTACTTTACCGATAGCTGTGACAACGCCATCAGCTGGCAAGTCAGCCGCCTCTACATTAGCAAAACGCCCATCTTCCGCGTAGTTTTCATCATCAAATAATAATTTCAACCGATCACGGACAAAGAGTTTATTGCTTTCTTTCATTTTGTCGTGATATTTTTGCTGCCCCCCAGCAAAAATCTTTGAAAGTTTTTGTTCTAGACGTTCGTTATATCCTGTTGTTTCAGTCGTTTTTGTCATTTCGTTGTCCCCTTTGCTTAACCGATTATTCTCCGACAGTCATCAGTACGTCGCCCTCATTAACAAAGCTGCCGACTTCCACATGAATTTTCTCCACTTTGCCGCCAACTTCAGCTTCTACTGGAATTTCCATTTTCATCGATTCGATTGTTAAAACCGCCTGCCCTGCTGTTACTGCCTGTCCTTCAGCTGCTAATATGTTTAATACCGTTCCTGCCATTGACGCTTTTAGTTCTTTCATAATGTGTGTTCCTCCTTTGTTTTTTCCATCCATTCCGGTAATACTGCCGTTGCATAATTGCCTGAGACAAATTGTTCTGATCCAATAAATTCCTTAAATAAAGGAATATTGGTTTTTACGCCATTAATTGTAACACGATTAAAAAAAGTTTGTGATTTTGATAATGCATCTGCACGATCACTACCGTGAATGATGATTTTCGAAATCATCGGGTCGTAAAAAGGAGTTACTTGATTGCCTTCTTCATAGCCAGTCTCAATTCGTGCGCCTTCCCCCCACTGGAGTTTTTCAAGCTTTCCAGGAGACGGGAAAAAAGTTTTAGGATCTTCTGCGTAAACCCGGTACTCAATAGCGTGTCCCTTCGTTTGGATCTTGTCTTGAGAAGGTAGTTTGCCCCCGTCAGCTACAGTCAGTTGCCACTCAACTAAATCTAGCCCCGTAACTTCTTCAGTAACCGGATGTTCTACTTGAAGACGCGTGTTCATTTCAAGAAAATAAAATTCATTATTAGAATCGACGATAAATTCGACGGTTCCAGCATTCGTATAATTCACGGCTTTTCCTGCTTGTAATGCAGCGGCGCAAAGCCGTTCACGAACATCCTGCGGCAAATTGGGCGAAGGCGATTCTTCAATCACTTTCTGGTTGCGGCGCTGAACTGAACAATTTCGTTCATATAAATGAACGAGATTGCCGTGATGATCCCCAAAAATTTGTACTTCGATGTGACGCGCATCCGCGATAAACTTCTC
Organism: Planococcus kocurii; assembly: GCF_001465835.2. Lineage (NCBI taxonomy): Bacteria > Bacillati > Bacillota > Bacilli > Caryophanales > Caryophanaceae > Planococcus > Planococcus kocurii. The sequence continues at coordinate 2,944,573 of NZ_CP013661.2, read as the reverse complement.
CAGATACACAACGTCATCTCCAAAATAAGCTTTGGCGCGATTTTTTACCGAGTCGAATTGTTGAGTGAGCGCTTGCTCATTTTCACAGCGAACCATACCAATACCACCACCACCTGCACTTGCTTTTAACATTAATGGATAACCAATCTCCACCGCTTGTTGCAAAGCTTCTTCAAGCGTCGTCACGCCTTCTTCAGTTCCTGGAACAACCGGTACTCCTGCTTGAATCATCGTTCTACGAGATTCGATCTTATCACCCATTTTTTCGATGATATCGCTTGAAGGGCCGATAAAAATCATTCCGGCTCGCGCCACTTTGCGTGCAAAATCGGCATTTTCCGACAGCAGACCATATCCCGGATGGATAGCATCAACTCCACGTTTTTTAGCTTCTTCAATAATTTTGTCGATTTGTAAATAAGACTGTACGACCGGATTTGGACCGATCAGTACAGCTTCAGTCGCTTCACTGACGTAAGGCAGATCCCCATCTGCTTCAGAGTGAATAGCGACTGTCTCGATTCCAAGGCGATTGCATGTCCGAATAATTCGACGTGCGATTTCTGCCCGGTTCGCGATTAGGATTTTCTTCATATTTGAAATACCCCCTATGTTTTCTCCCTTCTATAGCATATACGAATTTTGTAAGCGATTTCAACTATTCGTTGAAATATTTCTTTTATTTTGTTTAAAACCGCTTTACTCATTTGGTAGTTGAATAAAAAAAGAAACCCTCTCAAAAAGGATTTCATTTTTTTGTTTTATTGAGAAAGCGGTCGACTGCTTCGTGATGTGCATCTCGTTCCCACAACACAGCACATCTTCTAACCTCTTGTTCGACCCGTTCAGCTAAATCTGTTTTTTGCCATTTGCGAATGGCTATTTCTTTATAAGCCCGGTGCACGTCCGGATGAATTTTTTTCATCTGACTAAAAAATACCTCAACATCTTGCTCGTCATCAACAATCACCGATGCCCAGCCACATTCTTTCAGTTCACTAGCCGTGTATACGTTTGCTTCACTGAGCATTTTTAATGCTTGATCGTGCTGCAAGGTTTCCAATAGATAAGTTCCGCCACCCCAACCACTCGTAATAGCGAGCGTGCCTTGTATGAAGCCACATTTCGCATGACTCCACACAAGCCTATAATCGCATGCTGTGGCAATTTCACAGCCACCCCCAACAGCAGTGCCATTAACGACCGCAACTACCGGCACAGGCAACGTTTTGATTGAATACAGCACATCACTCATCCGCTTTAACATGCGATAGGATTGCTCTTCAGTTCGCAAAGTATGAAACACCGACAAATCACCACCTGAACAAAAAGCCTGTTTACCAGAAGCTGTAATAACGACCATCTGGACACTTGCTTGTTGCGCTTTAACGACTAATTCTTCAAGTCCTGCTGTCACTTCATTGTTCACTGCATTGCGTATATGGGGCCGATCAATGGTAAACGTCATGATGCCATCTGTCAGGTCGATCGTATAAGACACAAAAATCCCTCTCTTCATCCCGTTTTCATGTAGGCGTTTCGCACTTATTTATGTATAGAGAAAAAGGCTATCGAGAGCCATGGCCTCTCAATAACCTTTCAGCAACAAATACTGTTTTATTTGCTTGCTACTACTTCTTTCCCTTTGTATGATCCACATGCTTTGCAGACGTGGTGAGCCAATTTACTTTCGCCACAGCTTGGGCAAATTACCATGCCCGGCACTGACAATTTAAAATGTGTACGGCGCTTTCTTTTAGCGGTTTTGGACGTTCTTCTAGCTGGTACAGCCATTGGTGACACCTCCTTACACTAATTCTATTCATCTGACTGATCAAAATACTTTGCTAAATCAGCAAGTCTTGGATCCGGTTTTGGTGGTGCCGCTTCTTTCTCTGCTTCGTACTCTTCGTCTGTTGAATACGACCAATCATTTCCGCCTTTTATAACAGACTGATCAGCGTCTTCCTTAAACACTTGAATCGGAATCTCCAGCAAAACAAGTTCCTCTAGTAGTGGCTGAAGGTTTATAACTTCAGTTTCTACAAAGTGAACATCACTAAGCTTGTCTTCTTGACCTTTTCCAGACCAATCAAAGACTTCAACCGTATCAACGTTTATCGGAAACTCAACATCCTCCCAAGTTCTAGCACAAGGTAGCGTAAGCATACCTTCGAGATGGAGTTGGCACGTTAATTGTTGCGAACCAATTGTGCAATGTCCTGTAACATGTACAGGTGAAATTTCCCGAATATCGCTATTCCGTAATTTCACTGCATCCAAATGAACCATTTGGTCAATTGGCAGTCCGTCTTTGCGATGCTTTTGAAGCTGTTGAATCGCTATTTTCATAAGTAATCACCTCAAGACAACAAAGTTGATTATATAATGCACAGAAAAAGATGTCAAGAAAAAATCTTGTCACTCTATTTCAAACATCGGTATACTGGAGTTAATTCTACCAAAGAGGTGAACAAATTGAAAGCTGTAGGAATTATTGTTGAATACAACCCTTTCCACAACGGACATCGCCACCATGCTGAACAAGCACGCATATCGTCTGGTGCCGACCTCGTCATTGCGGTCATGAGTGGCCAGTTTTTGCAACGCGGCGAACCCGCATTTACGGATAAATGGAAACGGACACAAATGGCGTTAGATGCGGGTATCGATTTGGTAATTGAACTTCCTTACGTTTATGCTACGGCACAAGCTGCCGATTTCGCGAAAGGCGGAATTGCATTACTTGATGCAATCGGCTGTGACTCTTTTTGTTTTGGCAGCGAACAAGGAACGATTGACCCTTTTTTGAATTCTTTGCAGTTGTTGACTGAGCAGTCTGACAACTATCAACAACTTATCCATGACGCTATTCAAACTGGCATTAGCTATCCAAAAGCCTTGAACAATTCCTACTTAACTTTGACAGGCAAGCAACCGAATTTTGCGGATTTAACGCAACCGAATAATATTTTAGGGTTTCATTACTTAGAAGCTGCTCAAAATTTGGGTTCCTCTATGAAACCGTTGACCATTCAACGGATTGGTGCAAATTATCACGACTCAATAGAAACAGGTCTGCCGATTGCCAGTGCTACTGGAATTCGTGAAGCTTTTTTTAAGGGAGATTCGGTTGATGAACTATCCACTTACATGCCAGAATCTTCAATTGCCTTATTAAAAAAAGCGCAAGACGAATATAGCTGCTTTGGCAGCTGGGAGCAATTCTACCCTTTGCTGCGGTTTACTATTTTGCGTGCAGGCCCTGAACAAATAAAACACTACGCTGAAGTAACAGAAGGTATTGAAAATCTAATTTACCAGTCGGCAAAAACAGCCGACAACTTTGAATCCTTTATTTCACTAGTCAAATCAAAACGTTTTACGCGAACTCGGATTCAACGTATGTTAACGCACATCTATACAGGCTTCACGTGGTCTATGCTAAGGTCTTTTGACTCTCCCACTTATGTTAGGCTTCTCGGTATGTCTAACAGCGGAAAACACTATTTAAACCACAAAAAAAAGAACATCACGCTTCCCCTCATAAGTCGCGCAGCTGATCTGGGCGACCCAATGGGAAAACTTGATATTCACGCCACCACCATGTATTTACAAGGCATGGGCTCAGTTCATCTAAAAAAAGAGTTTACGACTCCCCCAATTTACCGGGGCTGAAGCTCCTCTAAATAAGCTAACGCATCTTCAACTGTTTCGACTGGAACAATCTTCATTGGTGTTCCAATTTTCTCAGCGGTTTCAACAGCCGTTTGGTAATTGCTGTCACCACCACCCTCAACTGGTTCACTCGGCGCAAAGAAAATGTCAATGTCTGCAGAGTCGGCTGCCATAATTTTTTGGTCGATGCCACCGATTCTACCGACTGAACCATCACTTTCCATTGTACCGGTACCAGCAATGTTAAAGCCTTTCGTAATGTCTTCATCCACCAATTGGTTGAGGATTTCAAGCGTAAACATTAGTCCCGCTGACGGTCCGCCTATTGTATCGGAATCAATTTCTACTTCAGGCGTCGTTTCAATGCTTTTATCTTCAACAAAAGAAATGCCTAAACCCACTCGTTTCGTGTCTGAAGGCAATGGAGCTAACTGGATGTCTGTACTAATTTCGCGGTCTTTGCGTTTGTAGAGAACTTCCACGCTGTCCCCAACCCTCTTGTCGCTTAAGTAATCGATAAATTGCTGCATTTCGATAAATTTATTGCCATCCACCTCAAGTACACGATCACCTGGTGATAAGACGCCGTCTGCAGCCCCTCCCATCAAGACACTTAAGACAAAGACACCATTATTGCTAATTTCGTAAGGAAGTTTTGCTTGCTCAAATGCAATTTGCAGCGCATTCACTTGTGAATCGGACATTAGTTTTAACTGGCGTACATTGTATTCTTCGTCGCTCTCATGAGGGCTTCTTACTTGTTCAGGCTGTAAAACTTTATAACCATCTCGAACTTTCGCCCATACGTAAAGCGCCGGTGTAGCCGTCAGCATTGAGACCGTCATTAAGCTGAGGCTGCCCTCATCGTCTTCATCTCCTCCAGCAACTTCGACTAGCGGTGACAACTCGTAGGCCCCGCCTGGTCTCGTTACATAAGCATCTAGTTGATAGGAAGAAAGAAAAATCACCAGTGCTATGACGATAACAAAAATGAATAATCGTTTATTTTTCATCAAATTCTTCCCTTCTTTAACCAGCATCTTGCGCTTTGTCAAATCTACAAAAAAAAGTCACGAGATTCGTGACTTATTGGAATTTCAACTGAAGTGCTTTTTCAACTACGTCAGGAACTAGGCCGTTAATATTGCCTTGATATTTCGCCACTTCTTTTACAATGCTTGAACTAAGGAATGAGTATTGGTTATTCGATATCATGAATAGGGTTTCAATATTTTCGTTTAAAAACCGGTTCATCGAAGTGATTTGCATTTCGTATTCAAAATCACTGACAGCACGTAAACCACGGATAATGGCATTGGCCTGCACTTCAACTGAATAATCGATTAGAAGACCTGAAAATGAATCCACTTTGACGTTAGGCATAGACTCTGTAACTTTCGCAATCATTTCCATTCGCTCTTCAACATTAAACAATGGATTTTTGGAAGAATTATTCATCACTACTACTTTTACTTCATCAAAAATAGTAGATGCTCGTTTAATGATGTCCAAGTGACCCATGGTAATCGGATCAAAACTCCCTGGAACTACAGCAATTTTAGTCAACTTGCTCTCCTTCTTCCCCCTGATAGCGGTAAATTGAAATCATCGTACTGCCATAAAGTTCTTTTTTATAGCGTTCAAAATACGTCGTTCGATCTGGAAGTTCTACTCCACGATCATGTTCACAAACTACAATCGCATCTTCTGTCACAATTCCTAATTCTCCCGCTTGGTCCATCAAATCATAAGATTTTTTCATGTGATAAGGTGGATCGAGAAACAACAGCCTGGCCTGCACACCATTTTTCTTAATCGCTTTTAATGCACGTTCTGCATCTGCCCGGTGAACTTCAGCACGGTCGGCTAAACGGACTTTTTCCAAGTTTGCGTGAATTGTTTCAACAGCCCGCTTGTCTTTATCCGTAAAGATGACGTGATCAATACCACGGCTTAGGGCTTCAATTCCCAATCCACCACTTCCTGCAAATAAATCCAACGCGTATCCCCCGTCAAAAAATGGACCAATCATATTGAAAATAGATTCTTTTACTTTATCTGTCGTCGGTCTGGTCGAATTGCCCGGAACCGCTCTCAATGGAATTCCTTTAACAGAACCTGCTACAACACGCATACTTATCGCCTCTAACTTAAATGATTTTCTTGATGCATTTTAACTGCCTAATGGTAAAATGAAGACTGGAAAGGACGTGAAATGATGATACAACGTTTTATTGAACTCGGAGAAGGGTACGGAGATATCTATGAGCTCCGTGAACTAATCACAAGCAACAAACAACGCTTTATGCACGGATTTGTATTTGTTTCAACAAATCCGCAGGGACACAATGTATTGTCAATTGCAGCAGTATTTAAACCGGCTTCGGAAGGAAACTTTATGCCAATCTATCTTTGCCGTGAAGGAATTCCAGTCGACTCTAAGCGTTTAGCCGTTTTTGAGCAAGTCGTTTCAGAACTCGGACATAGTCCCATCAAGATGGAAGTCAAGCACTCATCCGTATATGCAGATAAAAAAATCTATCATAGCCATCTAATTTCAGTTTTAAGATTAAATCACTATATTCCGCCTATGCAATAATCAAAGACCGATTTTGTAATCATATTCCTTTGCTTTATCCGGCTTGGCGTTTTCATATTCTGTTTTAAGAAATGGCCGTTGGGATTCAAGTACTTGTTTCACATAAGGTAATTTGTTCAGCTTTGTTTTGGTTGCTTCGATGACTTCTTGGTCCATATAAAGGACTACATATTTCAATTTACGTGAAATATAATGAACGTGCCCGAATTTCCGTAGCGATTTGGCTTGTTTCAAATGATGCACATAGACAATGAGGCCTTGGCGATCATGCATAACTATCCCTCTTTTCTTAGAGTCTAGAATACCATAGGAAAGAAAAAAGCCGCAACCGAATAAACTGACAGTACGGCAATCTATTCGCTATACTGTTTTTATTATAGAAATCCAGGGAGGTAATTTACAGTATGGGAAAAAAGACTACTATCGGTTTAGCAGCTGTAGCCGTTGGAGCCGCAGCTTGGGCAGGCTCAAAGGCTTTAGCTAATCCAAATCAACGTCCTGCTAAAGAAGTACTAAATTACGAACAGCCGATTGTGCTGGCACATCGTGGCGGTGCCAAACTGGCACCTGAAAACACGATGGCTGCCTTTAATCGCTCAGCCGAACTTGGCGTCCACGGCTTTGAAATTGATATTCGCATGACAAATGATGAAGAAATCCTCGTTTTTCATGATGAATTTATTGACCGGACAACAGACGGAGCCGGTAGAGTTGCCGATATGTCACTCGAGCAATTAAAAGCTTTTGATCTTGGGTATCATTTTATCGATTTAGACGGACAACATTCCTACCGTGGCAAAAATGAAAAAGTGGTCTTGTTGCGCGAATTGATTGAACAATTTCCGCAGCTATATATCAATATCGATATTAAGGATGCACCAGAAACTTATGAGGGCAGTTTAGTGCCTTCAAAACTGTGGCGACTGATTGATTCGCTTGGAGCCCAAGATCGCGTGGCTGTTACTTCTTTCTACGATGAACAAATCGATCGTTTTAATTTGTATGCTCAAAATCGTGTAGCAATAGGTGCCGGAGAAAATGAAGTCCGGAAAGCGTTTACGTCTTTTAATAGTCAATTCGGGCATTTGTATCAGCCACGAGCAGATGTTTTTCAGATTCCTCTAAAGTCTTCTCTGTTCCGGTTAGATTCTTCTCGCTTTATCGCATTTCTAGAGAATTTGAATATTCCGGTACATTATTGGGTTATCGATGAACCAGACACGATGCGTGCATTAATTCATGCAGGTGCAAAAGGCATCATAACGGATCGCCCTGATCTTGCTGTCGCTGCTATTTCAGAAACTGCAGAATAATAGGCATAAAAAAAGTGCAACGCAATCGTTGCACTTTTTTTATGAAAATTTTCGACGTCGAGTCGTTATGCCGAACACGAACAACCGCCACCAGTGCCACAGCTGCTTCCACAGGAAGAGTCTGAAGAGAAAAACGGATTAGAGGACGGGATTTTCACTGCCTCTGATACTGATCGGCCGATGATAAAGCTTACTTGATCCATTAGATCCTGAAGCTCGTTCTCCATTAAACGCAGATTGGCTACTTTTTCATTTAAATCTAAGCGACGCTTATCCACCCGGATTTGCTTCATCACACGCGAGTATTCTGGATGATATTTGCCAAAGCGTTGAACTTCTTCATATTGTTCTTTTAACCTAGCAAAGGCATGGATTTCATTTGCCAGATTTTTATCGTTATAGACAGAGTCATAAGCTTCTCGGTAAAGATCGGCTTGCTCTGATTGTAGAATCATTTGGCTCAACTCATCTGCAAAGTCAGTTATTTCAGCCCATTCATAGGTCATAATCATAGCATTTTCCTCCTTTACGCTTTAATCATAGCAGATATTTTTGCATTTCACTATAGACTTGAAAGGAATGTCCTTATGTGTACAATAACTGAGCAATTTGCTCGCATTATAGAAAATAGTAACAAGGAAGATTTAGCTATTTTAACTGATTACTTAAGTAATTTCGAGAAAAAACAACAAGGCGAATTTTCTACTTATTTGAGTGCTAGTCTAAACATGACACGCATTACAGACGAGCAATCTTCTGTCGTCGCTATACCGAATACGCCATTTATTCATAACAATGTAGCCATTCCACACGGCGGTATTCTTGCAGTTTTGCTCGACACGGCAATGGGTACTTTGGCAAACAGTAAATGTCCAAACGGCACTACAGCTGTCACAACAAATCTGACCATTCATTATTTGACGGTCGCTACCGAAGAAACCATAAGTGCACGTGCCCATATTATTCGTAGCGGGAGACATACGATGGTACTTGAAGGAAATATCTTTCAAGCAGATGGAAAACACATTGCGACTGCAACCGGTTCTTTTTTCATTATTCCTGAAAAAAAAGAGTCGATTACTGCTTTACAGCAGTAACCGACTCTTTTTCAAGAAAAATCTGTGTATAATATTTTCCGAACGCTCCGACTCCGGTTTCAGTGTATTGGTCATTCAGTAAGGTTTTACGGTGAATGTCTGAATTGATCCATCCGTGTGCAGTTTCTGCTGCATCATAATAACGTGCAGCTGTATTGACAGCTGCCTCTTTGAATAAGATATTGCCCTCTTGCAAACGCGCATGTAAATCTTTAAATTCTATTTCTTCAGAAGAAAAATTCTGTCTGGCCATATCTTCACTATTGGCTTCAGCAACAATGCTTGCTTGCGGATCAATACTTAGTGTTTTTGATTGATGACGCAGACGATAAATATTGACTAAGTCGGCGATTTGCTTAGCATTTGCCTGATCAATCGATTGTTGCATAGTGGAAGAAGGAGCTTGGATTGGCAGCAATTCACCAGAGAACATCATGTCGTATGGATGATGACGAATTAAAGTCTCAGCGTCCATAAAGCGAACAGCTTCTAATACACGATCAGTAGAGTCAATATAGAGCTGTGCGTAAACGCCATCGAATTTAACCAGGATGCGCTTATCCATATCTTCAGCAGTGACATTGAATGTATAAACATTAGCGCCATATTTAACCGTCACTTCATTTTCTAATATGGTAAACCGATATATTTCATCTAGACTTTGCCCAATCTGATAAGGAGTGGCGTCTGTTGCAGCACCTGCTGCATAAACTTGAACTACTTTGTCGTCTTTTATCCCTACCATTGTAAAGTGAACATAGCTGGCATTGTAGATCCACCATTCGTAGCCGTAAGCAGAAGGTTCTTTCCGTTCAGGTTCTCCGTACTGCTCAATCCAATGATCGCTAGATTTACCTATATAACTTGAAATTCCTTTTAGAGGACGATCAATATCCAAAGACTCATCTGTAATATGTTCGCTCGGCAATGGATCTGCCGTGCGCGGAGCTTCAAGAACATCATTCTCGTTTATTGAAGGATCCAAGTAAAATAACCCGATCAGAACTATCGATAGAAAAATCATAATACGCAACAAGTCTTTCAACCGAACAGCCCCTTTGCTATTGTATCTTCCTCATTATAACAGTCGTCTCTACACTGACACAATCTAGCCATTGCAACAACTTAAATTATGATCTATTATTAAAGGAGCATGTAGTCTTTTTTGTTAAAGAGGAGGAGAGATCCTATGTATTTTGAAAATACAGGACTTGAAAACATTCACGTTGATGGCGCATTACTTGAAAGCATTATGAACAAACAGAGCTTGACCAAAGAAGGTCAGTGGGATTATGAGCGTGTCACTTATGACCGTAAATTCATCGTGCGTGAAGGCACTTATTATTTACGCGTATTTGCTTATGCTACTTCTGGAGACGTCGATTCAAACGATGCCACAATGCGCGTCTTAAAACCCGTACTTGGTAAGCATTATTATCCACACGGCGTTGAATACGGTGAAGATGAAAATTTCCCAGAACACTTGGTTAAAACTTGTATCGGAATATTAGACGCTATTAAAAAAGACGTCGAAGCTTTCGAAATCAGCGTATAAAAATCCCGCAGTTCATCAATTGAACTGCGGTTTTTTTAACCAATCCATGAACATTTTAACTTCATAAGGAGGATTTAATACGTGAAGTGGTTGACGAAAAGAACAGTAACAATCGCTATTGTAATAGCGGCTTTGATTTTAATTTCAGTTTACATATTACCTGTTTCTATCCCTCTGATCATCGCTTTGATCACTGCTATTTTTTTAGAACCGCTCGTAAACTTTATACATAAAAAATTCAAATGGCATAGAAAGTCTGCCGTCATCTCTGTATTTATCTTATTTCTATTAGTAGTTTCTCTGCTGCTTTATTGGATTGTTACTCAATTAATCGGACAAATTATCCAATTTTCTAAGATGGTTCCAGAGTACACGAATTCCCTGTCCGTCATGTGGGATGAGTTTCAAAGTTTTTTCTTCCGCTCAACACGAGATATGCCAGTTGAAGTCGTTTCTTCATTTGAAACTGAACTGGCGGGCTTTATGGAAGGAATTCGCAATTGGGTACTGACCATTGTCAATTACGATACAGTAACAAATTTATTGACTGGTATTCCTTCTTTTCTTGTTAGCTTTATTGTCTTTTTAATTGCCTTGTTTTTGTTTATGTTGGATTTACCCGATTTGAAAATCTTGCTTTTCAAACGGCTAAAAGAATCGACAGCTGAAAAAGTTCGTTTCATGTTTGCACGTTTAAATAAAGTGATTTTTGGATTTCTAAAGGCTCAATTTCTCGTAAGTTGTATCATCTTCATCGTGTCACTCATTTCTTTAGCTTTCATTACCCCGGAATATGCTATCGTTATGTCTTTAATCATTTGGCTAATTGATTTCATTCCAATTTTGGGATCTATTATCGTTTTAACTCCTTGGTTCGCTTATGAATTTATAACGGGTGACGTTGTCCAAGGAACTCAATTAGCAGTTCTAGCATTAGTTTTATTGATTATTAGAAGAACGGTAGAGCCAAAGGTTATGGGTACACAAATTGGCCTGTCTCCATTAGCTACGCTAATCGCGATGTTTATCGGATTGCAGCTGATTGGTTTTCTCGGATTTTTTATTGGACCATTGATTGTTATTCTCTTTACATCAGCACGCGAAGCTGGAATGATTAAAATGGATTTTAGAGTATAAAAAAAGGGGCTGTCCCAAGAGGTCATAAACAATGACTTTTTTGGGGTACAGCTCCTTTTGCATGTGTCAAAACAGGCTACTTTCCTTTCCAGCGCTCGCTTTCCGCAGGCACGGCCTCAGCCGGCTACACCCTCTCCATTCCCATCAGTCGTTCTGGAACGAAAAATGAGACAAAAAATCGTCCATTTCTGTAAAATGGGAGTCATCACACCACCAGTAGAAAAAAAGATTTTTATGTGAAATCTGAAGTTGACTTCTCCGAAGGATAGCACGGAAAAGTGATGATGGACGTCCTCTTTAAACAGATAACGCAAAATTGACGGAGAGAGTGTGTTCGGTCTATCAAGGGCAATCCGTCATTCCGGTGATTTCTCCTCTAGGGTCTCGATAAAGTGCACACGGCGCTCGGGATTGTGGCATTGCCACTTCTACATTTTAGGCGATAATTCCAAAAAAACAGACGAAGAAAAAGGAATTCTTTTTCTTCGTCTGTTTTATGTTAGAGATTGATTGGACAACCTCTTTTTTATCCACCTAAAATAGCTTTGAATACTGAGGTTGTATGGCCGCCTTCATAAAATACATAAAGGAGTAAGTAAACCATGACACCAGTGATTGCTGTAGAAAACCAGACAATACTAGTAATCGGACCAATTTTGCGATGTTTCGTCAATTGATTTTTCCAGCCCCAGTAAATAGTGAAAAGGCCCATAATTCCACCGGTTGTAGCCAAGGTAATATGAAAAATCAAAAATACGGTATAAAAGATTTTCAAATCATCTGGCCCGCCAAAAGCGGTATTGCCGATAAAAATAGTGCGAGACATGTAGATGATGAAGAAAGTGAGTGCCGAAGCCCCTGCTCCCACCATCACTTTCTTGTGAGCTTCAATTTTGCGGCGAAGGACTAGATTCCAGCCAATCGCTACTAAAATTGCGCTTAATACGATAAAAAATGTACTGATAGTCGGCAATAGCGGCAAATTCATTTAAGTTATTCTCCTTTATGATTCAAGCGTTGTGTCTGTGGTAAGCCATATCTTTACGGTCTTGCAAAGATTTTGCTGTAATTGCATCCGCATTTTCTGTTTCATTACGCAACCACTCGTAGAATACTAGCCATAAGAAACCTGTAAAAACAAGCTCCTGAAGCACTTTCATTGTAATTCCACCAGTTCGTTGATCTTCAATCGCTGACATCGTAGAGAACAGCTCAGGGCCTGATAGGTTAAGCTGCGATAGCGTTCCAGCAGGCACACATAACGCCATTGCTTGCAGCCAAGCTTCCCCATCCGTATAGGTTGCGTAAAAAGGAGTTCCACTAAAGATGATCAATGCACATGCAGGGGTCATTAACACGCTAAGTCCAAATAAATACCCCAATTTCTTTAAACCATGAAATTTATGCATGCCTTCCATTTTATTCACTACCGGCCACCAGTAAAATATAGCAGAGGTAAACAATATAACGTTAGTCACTCCGTGAATGAGCATATCTTGTTTAACAAAATCAAAAACCATTGGAATGTGGTAGAGAGAAAAGACCATTCCGAACAAAATCAGAGCAAGCATTGGATTAGTGAAAAAATTAAACAATGGCTTGACGACTGGCAGATTGATAAACGCTCTCCAAAGATAAGTTGGTATCCCCATAATCAACAATGGCGGAATCAACAGGAGCAATAACGCCATCTGGATCATATGCATAGTAAAAAGAATATGTCCATATAAATCTACAGGCGAACCTTTAATAATATAGAGCAGAATTATACCAGTTACAAAAAGTCCAGCTTCTTTTATGTTAAGCGGCTGATGGCCTTTAAACTTTCCGCGCCATTTTACAGTGATTAAAAAATAGAGAATCGTCACTAAAACGAGGACGGCTAAGTAAACGGGACTCCATAAAGCTTGGAATCCGAAGATACTGATTGGCATGGAACGGACCTCCTTTTCCTCAAGTACCCTAATTATATAGTGGTCTATGAACTATATCAATGAACGAACTATGAACAATACAAAACACATACAGATTCATGTCGAATCTGACATGAATCAAGCGAACGCATTATTTCCATAGCTCGATGCCTCATGACTCTTTGTCGCTTTGTGTACACAACAAATCAATTGCAGAAAAGAAACTGTCATGTAAGTCTTTAACATAAAACAGACAGAGAAAAAGAATTCTTTTTTCTCCGTCTGTTTTTTGAATTGCGGTCCAGAATCCCGAAATCGGTGTGCACTTTTTCGAGTTCTCCGAGATGACTTTTACAAAACGACCGATTGTCCTTGGTAGTAACGAAAACACTTGCCACGCCAATTTGCATCTGCTGTAGATTTCTGTCATCGATTTATTAGCAAAAGCTGATTTGACCTTTGCTTTCATTTTAAAGAAATGGTCTTTTAAAAGATCCAAACTGGCTAATGGCAGCCAAGACGCTGAGGAAACAGTCCCTCTCAATAGACATCCGTTCATTCTGTCGCACGCAAAAAGGAGCTGCACTCAAAAAGTCATTGATCATGACCTTTTGGCACAGCCCCTTTCTAAGAGATTCTACCACCAAATAATTGTTACAAATGTGAGAACCGTGATGAAAGCTACAAACATTCCACAGAACATAAAGAACGCAACCATGCCGTGTCCTTTACCGCTCATGTGCATGAAGTAATACAGTTGAAGAATTACTTGAATGCCTGCTAACAATAAAATAATAGGAACAATCAAGTAAACCGAAAATCCAGCCGCAACCATGGTAAAAGCAATTAATGTTAAGAAAATCATAATTGCGAAAGTGGCTAGATGGCCTCTCATTTCATCTGCTCTTTTTTTCTTAACGTACTCGAATTCTGCCTGCGATCTAACATGAATATGTGTATCGTGTGCCATTATCCGATCACTCCCATCAAATAGACGACAGTAAAGATGAATACCCATACGACGTCAATAAAATGCCAGTATAACGAAGCTAAATAGAATTTTGGTGCATTGTACATGTTCAAGCCACGTTTTGCGTTACGAAGCATCAAGGCGATAAACCAGCTAAGACCGAATAGTACGTGCGCACCATGCGTTCCAACGAGTGTAAAGAACGCCGAACTGAACGCACTATTGGTATAGCCAAATCCTAAATGGACGTAATGATTAAACTCATAAATCTCCAATCCAAGGAAAGTTAGACCAAGCAAAACGGTAATCCCAAGCCAAGCCTGCATGGCTTTAAAATTGTAGTTTTTCATGTGATACATAGCGTAAACACTTGTTAATGAAGATGTTAAAAGAATCATCGTCATAGCAAAAACTAACGGCAGTTCAAAAAGTTCAGCGGCAGAAAATTCCATGCCGCTTGGCCCTTTGTCTTTTAATGCAAGATATGTTGCGAAAAGAGTCGCAAATGTTACTGTCTCAGCTGCAAGAAGCAACCAGAAGCCAATAAACTTATTTTTTCCTTCCATCGTAGCCGTCTCAGGGTGTTCGGGCCATGATTGAGGAGTATATCGTTGATTAATGTCCATCAGTGTTGCCTCCTTTCGCATCTTTCAGTAATTCTGCTTTTGTAATGTGGAAGCCTAAATCATCTTTCAACGAGCGAAGCAACATTGAACCGAAAGTAATGACTAGTCCAAGAATCAAGACCGCTAATGCCCAAGGCTTGTCGCCATCAAGGAAGTACAATGCACCAAATGATGCGACGAACATTCCTAGTGAAATTACGAAAGGAATGATTGAGCCATTCGGCATATGGATGTCACCAAGAGGTTCTGCGAAAATCATGCCTTTTTTATTGCCTTCCATTTTTTCGATCCAGTACGTATCAAGACCACGAACTAATGGTGTTTGTGCAAAGTTATAAAATGGCGGTGGAGATGGAATAGCCCATTCCAATGTACGACCGTCGCCCCATGGGTCATTGCCGACACGCTCATTTTTAACCGTTGTAATCACGACGTTGACAAGAAGAATGATGACACCAATCGCCATCAAAACAGCTCCAACTGAACTAATTGCGTTAAACAAATCCCAGCCTTGATCTGCGCTGAACGTGTAAACACGACGTGGCATACCCATTAACCCTAGGAAATGCTGAATGAAGAATGTTAAATGGAATCCAATAAAGAAGAACCAGAATGTCCATTTCCCTAATTTTTCGCTAAGCATCGTTCCAAACATTTTTGGCCAGTATAGATGTGTACCTGCAAGAATACCTAGTACAACACCACCGACAATAACATAGTGGAAGTGAGCTACGATAAAGTACGAATCATGCAATTGGTAATCCAAAGGTGCGATTGCTTGCATGACTCCTGTAACTCCACCAGCTACGAACGTAGGGATGAACGCTACAGCGTAAATCATTGGAACAGTGAAGGAAATATTGCCTCCCCAAATTGTCAGTAACCAGTTAAAGATTTTAATTCCGGTTGGAACAGCAATGATCATTGTCGCTAAAGCGAAAACAGCATTAGCTGTTGGTCCTAAACCAACTGTGAACATATGGTGAGCCCAAACCATGAATCCGTAAAAACCAATTAGGATTGTAGCAAAAACGAGTGCCGTGTATCCGAAAAGACGCTTACGTGAGAAGATTGCAAAGATTTCGGAGAAAATACCGAAAGCCGGCAAAATCAAAATGTAAACTTCAGGGTGACCGAAGATCCAGAATAAATGCTCCCAAATAATCGTGTTTCCGCCCATTTCAACTGCAAAGAAGCTAGCATCGAACATACGATCAAAGATCATAAAGAATAGTCCGACTGTAAGTGGTGGGAAGGCCAATAAGATTAGAGCAGAAGCAACAAAAGTTGTCCACGTAAACAATGGCATTCTCATGTACGTCATACCTGGTGCGCGCATATTGATAATCGTTACTAGGAAGTTAATCCCTGCTATCAATGTACCAAAACCAGATATCGTTAATCCCAGTGAATAAAAGTCGATTCCGTGACCTTCAGATGCAAGTGCGAGCGAAGCATAGTTCGTCCAACCTGCGTCTGGTGCGCCTCCCATAAACCAAGAAAGGTTTAAGAAAATACCACCAAAGAAGAATAACCAGAAACCAAGTGAATTTAAGAATGGGAAAGCCACATCACGCGCACCAATTTGCAAAGGCATAATGGCGTTCATGAAAGCCAGTAAAATTGGCATGGCTGCCAAGAAAATCATGGTCGTACCGTGCATGGTAATAACTTCGTTATATGTTCCAGCACTTAGGAAATCATTTCCTGCTTTAGCTAACTGGATACGGATCAACATCGCTTCAACGCCACCAACAAGGAAGAAGAAACCACCTGAGATGAGATAAAGGATCGCGATCTTTTTATGATCGACAGTTGTCATGAAGTCCCATATTGTAGCGCCGAAGCCCTTTTTTTGAGCAATAGAACTCACAGTGAATACCTCCCTTTTTTAAGCTTTTTTCTACTCTTCAACTGATAGGCCCATTAGATAAGCCGCAAGAGCATCAAGTTCTTGATCTGACAGTGCTTTTCCATTATTTAATGAAGCCGCTTCTGGCATTAAGTTACCAGGTTTGTATTCTTGTGGATCTTGAATCCAATTTTTAAGATTTTCTTCGTCGTGTTCTAAGTATCCAGCAACACGGTTACGATCGCCAAATGTTGCTAAGTTAGGACCAACGCCACCAGTTCCGCCAGCACCAGAAGTTGCGTGGCAAGAAATACATGCTAAACCATCAGCTCCAAACAATTCTTCGCCTTGTTGAGCAAGATCTCCTTCAACTGCAGCTGGTTCTTCGGCTTGCATAGCAGTTACCCATTGGTCAAACTCTTCGCGATCCACAGATTTCACTTTGAAATCCATCAATGCGTGAGAAGGTCCACAAAGCTCAGCACATTTACCATAGAATACACCGTCTTCAAGTTCTGCTGACTCCTGGTCAAACTCTAAATAGAACGTGTTGACGTTTTCAGGGTTTACATCCAATTTACCGCCAATAGATGGAATCCAAAACGAGTGTTTAATGTCTGCTGAAATCAAGTTAAAGTAAACGCGTTCATCAGTCGGTACGACCAATTCTTGAGCAGTTACAATTCCTTGTTCCGGATATTCAAATTCCCACCAGTAAAGTTTTCCAGTTACGTTGACCGTTAAGTTAGATGACTTACCATCTTTTGCTTCAACGTCCATCGTAGAAACGTCAGCCAAATCAAATGTTGAATAAACTGTTGGAACAGCAAGAATTAAAAGTAAGACAATCGGAACCGCTGTCCATAAAAATTCTAATTTCGCGCTTCCTTCAACTTGTTCCGGAATCATGTCTTCCCCCATTTTCGAACGGCGGAATTTAACGATTGCTAAAACGAAAATAATTGTTACAACGATGATGACAAATAGCATAACAACTGATGATAAAATCAACAGATTAAATTGATCTTGAGCAACTTTGCCCGCTGGTATCAAGGTCGAAATCTCTTCGCGCCCACATCCCGCAAGAAAAACCAATAATGTGGTCATCAATGCGAAAAGCCGCCATTTTTTAATCCCTTTCATCATAGCTTTTCATACCCCTCTCTTGTATAAGTAGTTTCTCTGTAGAAATGGTGTTTTAGATGAAGACAGCAAAAATAATCATTGAAACAAAAAGAATGGTCATATAGTTCAATGAATAAATAAACATCGTCTTCGCCCATTTCAAGTCATCAGTCACCTTAAAGCCACGAATAGCTAATACAAGCCAACCGATGTTTAAAAGTGTCGCTAAGATGATGAAGCCTGTCCCAAGTTCCATTAATAGGAATGGCAACGGGAAAAGCATTACAACCCATGCAAGCATAGATTTCTTGGTTCTGTGAAAACCTTTAACTACCGGTAGCATAGGAATATTCGCTGCCCGATATTCTTCTGTTCGTTTCATAGCTAACGCATAAAAATGCGGTGGCTGCCAAATGAACATGATCAAAAACAATGCCCAAGCACCCGTCCCGAGTGTTGGTTCGACAGCAGCCCATCCGATTAGTGGAGGAATGGCACCAGAGATGCTTCCCACTATCGTGTTGCTGACATAACGTCTTTTTGACCACATAGAATACAAAACGACATAAGCTAAAATTCCGGCAATCCCAAATAAACCAGCTGATACAGAAGCGGAAAACAAAAATAATTCGCCTATAACGATGAAAGAAATCGCAAGTGCCAATACAGCTGATGGCTTGAATCTTCCTGTTACTGTCGGACGTGATTTTTTACTTTCCATCAAAGGGTCTATATCTGTATCAATATAGTTGTTCATAGCTGCTGAACCCGCAATGATTAATGCTGAACCGACAATCGTATACACAAGGATATCCAGCTCATTCAGAAAATGTCGGTCGGAAAACTGAAATGCAAGCCACAATCCTGTAAAGACTGTAATCAAATTAGAATTTACGATTCCAATCTTTATAAGTGCCAAAAAGTCTTTCAGAAATGTAGTTGCTTCCGGTGTTTCGTTTGTCTCTGCAGACATTGCCCGGCCGTTTGACATATAAGTCCCTCCTTTCAAAGTTGTAAGCATACTCCGCTAATCATAACTATATCTAAATTCCAGTTGTTTTTCTACATATAACTGAAATTTCCTGATAAAAGAGATGATTTTCACGTAATTGGTCTCACAAATATACATCTCTTATCATACCCTAACGGCTACACTATTTTAAGATAGAAAAATAATAGTTTTTGAACAGTTTGTGAAGCCCCCTTTATTATGTCCAAATCTTGAAAGTTTCCACTATTGTTGATTTCTCGTTGTATTTTGAAGTAACATTCGCTATTATCGAGTATGCAGGTAAATAGGAGTTT
This sequence comes from Planococcus kocurii, assembly GCF_001465835.2. NCBI lineage: Bacteria > Bacillati > Bacillota > Bacilli > Caryophanales > Caryophanaceae > Planococcus > Planococcus kocurii. The sequence continues at coordinate 2,925,403 of NZ_CP013661.2, read as the reverse complement.
AAAATTTTTTCTATAGAAAAAGTAGGTGGTAACTTGCAGCAAAATAAATACATTAAATGGTTTGCCGTAGCGGCTACTATAGGCATGTTATTGATTCTTTTAGGCGGCGCTCTTGTCACAAAGACCGACAGCGGCTTAGGCTGTGGACGAAATTGGCCAGATTGTAATGGCAAGTTGATTCCAGATAATATTACAGCTGAAGTATTAATCGAGTTTTCACATCGTCTCGTCACAGGAGTAGTTGGTATACTAATTGTCATTTTGGCAGTATGGGCATGGAGAAAGTTCGGACACATTCGTGAAACTAAATTCTTAGCAGTCATGGCCGTTTTCTTTTTAGTCTTGCAAGCATTGATCGGCGCAGCGCAAGTTCTCTGGGGACAAGGTGATTTTATTCTAGCTCTTCACTTTGGAATCTCTTTGCTATCGTTTGCTTCTATATTGCTTCTGACTTTATTAATTTTTGAAGTAGATCGGAAGTTTGATGCAGATCGCTTACAAATTGGTAAGAAATTACGTCTTCACACAATCGGCGTTACTTTGTATTCTTATCTCGTCGTTTATACTGGTGCTTTGGTTCGTCACACAGATTCCAGTCTCGTTTGTGCAGATTGGCCGTTGTGTCGAAATGACAGTTTCGCATTGCCGAGCAATATGTATGAATGGGTACAGATGGGGCATCGTGCCGCTGCCGGCTTGATTGTCATTTGGTTAGGCTATATCGCTTGGCATGCAATCAAGCAGTATAAAGATCAGCGCGTCATTTACTGGGGATGGAGCATCGCTTTCATCATCGTTTTACTTCAAGCAACGACCGGTATGCTTGTTGTGCTAACAAAACTAAACTTAGTTGTTGCATTGCTTCACTCTTTACTAATTTCTATGCTGTTTGGTTTACTGTGCTACATGGTGCTGCTTGTTTCACGCAGCCGAATCAAAAAATCTTCATAAAAAATAGGGCTTGCGCTTTTGCGCCAGCCCTATTTTTTATTTTCTTTCCATTTCAATTAGCAAATCTCCTGTAGAAATACCGTCATTAGCAACTACATGGATTGCTTGAATCGTTCCAGCAAAAGGAGCTTGAACAGTTGTTTCCATTTTCATCGCTTCTGTCACGAGTAAATGGTCACCGCGTTTTACTTTAGCGCCTGTTTCTGCAAGTACTTTTAATACTGTTCCAGGCATTGTCGCAGCAATATGGTTTTCATTTGTTGGATCTGCTTTTGGTTTAGCCGTATTATCGGTTTCCACCATCATATCCTGAATACTCACTTCACGCGGTTGGCCGTTCAATTCAAAATAGATAATGCGTGTCCCGTCTTTTTGTGGTTCACCAATTGATACCATTTTCACCATAAGTGTCTTGCCTTTTTCAATTTCTACTTCAATTTCTTCGCCCAGTCTCATTCCGTATAAGAATGTTAATGTATCAAGAACAGATACGTTGCCGAATTGGGTATTCGTCGTTGTGTATTCATCAAATACTTTTGGATAAAGTGCATAAGCCAAAACTTCATGACTTGTTACTGGACGTTCCAATTTATCATACAAAGTTCTCTTAATGGCATCAAAATCTGCAGGTTCTAGCAGTTCACCTGGACGAACCGTAATTGGTTCACGCTCTTTTAAAATGACTTTCTGAAGTTCTTCTGGGAATCCGCCATGTGGTTGTCCAATATACCCTTCAAAAAATTCAATAACTGATTCGGGGAAGTCGATTGTCTTCCCGCGTGTGATTACTGTTTTTTCATCTAACTCATTTTGAACCATAAACAATGCCATATCCCCTACTACTTTAGAAGAAGGAGTTACTTTTACGACATCTCCAAATAATAAGTTGACGCGTGAATACATTGCTTTTACTTCTTCCCAGCGCAACCCAAGCCCTACAGCTTTAGCTTGTTGCTGAAGATTGCTGTACTGACCACCTGGCATTTCGTGGACGTAGATTTCTGAATGCGGGCTATTCATGCCACTTTCAAAATCTACATAGTATTTGCGAACGTCTTCCCAATAATGGGACATTTTTTCGAGATTTTTCACATCTGATCGAATTTCACGTTTGCCACCGCTCATAGCATAATGTAGAGAACTTGCACTTGGTTGTGATGTAAGACCTGCCATCGACCCTAGAGCTGTATCAACGATATCAACACCTGCTTCAATCGCTTTCGAGTACATATAAATTCCGTTACCACTCGTATCATGCGTATGAAGGTGAATTGGCAATGACACAGTATCTTTAAGTTCAGATACTAAACGATATGCCGCTTCTGGCTTTAACAGTCCCGCCATATCTTTAATCGCTAAAATATGTGCGCCTGCTGCTTCTAATTCTTTAGCCATATCTTTATAATATTGAACCGTATATTTGTCTCGACTCGGATCCAAAATATCTCCAGTGTAACAAATTGCCGCTTCAGCGACTTTGCCCGATTGGCGGACTTCATCAATCGCCACTTCCATACCTTTGATCCAGTTTAAGCTATCGAAAATACGGAATACATCGATTCCTGCATCTCCAGATTTGCGAACAAATTCACGAATCACATTATCCGGGTAATTCTTATAGCCGACCGCATTTGCTCCTCGGAACAACATTTGGAACAAGACATTCGGAATATCTTTACGAAGTTTGATCAAACGTTCCCAAGGGTCTTCTTTTAAAAATCTGTAAGAGACATCGAACGTGGCGCCTCCCCACATTTCCAAAGAAAATAGATCACTCTGCAAACGAGCAGTTTCTTTCGCAATTTCAAACAAATCATGTGATCGAACGCGTGTCGCAAGCAACGATTGGTGCGCATCACGGAATGTCGTGTCCGTGATCAAAACATCTTTTTGTTCATGAATCCATTTGGTTAATCCTTCCGCTCCTTGCAAATCAAAAATTTGCTTTGTGCCATTTGGCGCTGGAGACAAGAGATCGATTTCCGGTTTTCTTGGAGCCGTATGAATTGGTTTCTTTTTCTTCTCAATTCCAGGAAAGCCGTTAACTGTCACATTACCAATATAACTTAATAATTTAGTACCGCGGTCTTGTCGGACTGGGAAGATAAACAACTCTGGAGTCGTATCAATAAAGCTCGTATCAAAATCGCCTGTAATAAAGTTTTTATGTTTTACAACATTTTCTAAGAAAGGAATATTTGTTTTGATTCCACGGATACGGAATTCCTGAAGATTGCGATCCATTTTAGCAGCTGCTTCTTTGAATGTTAATGCCCAAGTCGATACTTTCACTAAAAGAGAATCGTAATAAGGTGAAATAACAGCCCCTTGGAAGCCATTCCCTGCATCAAGTCTTACGCCAAATCCACCACCCGAGCGGTAAACCATCAATTTTCCGGCATCTGGCATGAAATCATTCAATGGATCTTCTGTCGTTACACGCGATTGAATGGCAAAACCGAATAATGGAATGTCACTTTGTTGCGGAATTCCTACTTCTTCGCTGTGAATCATATGTCCTCTGGCAATATGAATTTGCGCATGAACAATGTCGATTCCTGTAATCATTTCTGTAATCGTATGTTCAACTTGAATACGCGGATTTACTTCAATAAAGTAAAATTCATCATTTGCTACGAGAAATTCGACAGTACCGGCGTTTATGTAGTCGATATTTTTCATTAACTTGACTGCAGCATCACAAATTTCATTGCGTAATTCATTGCTGATTGAATTGGAAGGTGCAATTTCCACAACCTTTTGGTGACGGCGCTGGATCGAACAATCTCTTTCGTACAAATGGATAACATTGCCCTCAGAGTCCCCCAAAATTTGAACTTCAATGTGTTTTGGTTTATCAACAAATTTTTCCACATACATTTCATCGGATCCAAATGCAGCTTTCGCTTCAGACTTCGCACGTTCATAAGAAGATGCTAATTCTTCGTGAGATCTAACAATTCGCATTCCACGGCCACCACCGCCAAGAGACGCTTTGATCATTAACGGGAATCCGGCTGTTTTGCTGAACTCTTCAACTTCCTCAAGTGACTCAACAGGACCATCTGTCCCTGGAATCACAGGAATACCAGCCGCAATTGCTTGAGTGCGCGCTTTTACTTTGTCTCCAAACATGTCTAAATGCCGCGAAGTTGGACCAATAAAAACAATTCCTTCTTCTTCACAACGTCTAGCAAAATGAACATTTTCAGATAAGAAGCCATAGCCTGGATGGATTGCATCCACATTGGAATCTTTAGCGATACGAATGATGTCTTCGATATCCAAATAAGCGTCAATTGGTTTTTTTCCTTTACCAACCAAATAGGATTCATCCGCTTTGTACCGATGAAACGAACCACTGTCTTCTTGAGAATAAATCGCAACTGTTTGAATTTTCAGTTCTGTACAAGCGCGGAAAACCCGAATAGCGATTTCTCCGCGGTTGGCCACCAAGATTTTGTCAATCTCCTTCACACCGCAGCACACCCTTTACTTTTTGGTTTTTTCGTATTTATTGAACATGGAAACATTCATTAATACTCCCATAGCTAAAGATAACAAAATTACGGACGTTCCGCCATAGCTGATAAAAGGAAGTGTAACACCCGTCAACGGAATGATGCCCGTTAACCCCCCTAAATTCACAAATGACTGGATTCCAATCATGCTGGCAATACCTGCTGCAAGCATTCTCGCTAACGGATCATGCGTTGTCATCGCAATCCAAAGTCCACGAAGTACAATAAAACCTAAACCACCTAAAACAAACACTACACCCAACACACCCAGTTCTTCAGCAATGACTGACATAATGAAATCGGTATGGGGTTCCGGTAGATAGCCCAATTTCTGAATAGATTGACCGAGTCCTAAACCACTCAATCCCCCAGAGCCAATAGCTAGATAGCCGTTAACAATCTGAAAACCAAATCCTAATTCATCCGAAAACGGATTAAAAAAAGCATCCAGACGTCCAAGACGTTTTTCAGTAAAAATCATATCTCCTGCAAAAATCATGAAAGGCACAATAATAATAGATGCTGCCGCAATAAAAATACCTGCAAGACGGATAAATGGTTTTAAGCGAACACCACTCGCTGACATAACTGATAAACCGACCGCTCCAATAATTAGCATAGAACCAAGATCGGGCTCAAGAAATACAGAAAACAGGACAAGCGTCAAAATAATAACAGGTGGTATAATCGCATCATTCAATTTGTTGATGGTGCCATTGTGGTATTTGTTTGAAAACACTCCTGATAAATAGAGAATGATGCCGACTTTTGCTACTTCTGAAGGCTGTATATTAGCAAATCCAAGGCTGATCCAACTTTTAGCACCACCCGCTGCAAAACCGACAAAATGCACAGCAACCAAACCAGTAAAAACCACTGCTAGAATGATCATCATCATCCATCTCTTTTTAAAATGTTTGTATGGGAAAACTGCTGCAATCGCGAAAACTGGAAACGCAATTGCTAAATTTATTAATTGTTGTATGTAAAATCGGTCCGGCTCAGAGCCATAATAATTGACTGACCAGGCCATACTTGAACTGTAGATCATAATCAAGCCAAATATTATTAAAGCCAGATAAGTAAAAAACAAAGGATAATCAAAGAACTTTGCGTATTTCTTGATGTAAGATTTCATTTTAATACCTCTTTTAAATTTGATGGATTAGGAAGAAAATGCAGATCGCTGTATAAATTTGATAGGTAACAACAATTTTAAATGAAATGCCAGTCTGCCTGATATATGAAAAAAAGGCTACCTTAAAGGCTGACTTTTCACTGGTGCCTAGCACCAACGAACCTCTAATTGGTGAAGAGTCTAACTAGAATATGTCCTTAAATTTTAAAAAAACTCAAACAAATTTCGTTTGAGTTTTAGATCATTTATTTGTATACGCTTCGTGAAGAATGGAAAGTTTCTTTTCCAGCGTATCCATTAAATTTTTTCCAGCCTCACGTTCGATTAGCCCCAGCTTAACCGCAAAATCGATTTCACGCGATAGGCCGAACATTTGGGTGTCAAGCACCTCTTCATATAAAGGACAAGATGGCAATGTCAAATGATCCATTTGCACCTTAATCAATTGCTCAATTTTTTCTGCATCAGCTTTGAGGAGTTCCAAGGCCTTCAGATGGTATGTTTGTTCTTCTGTATGTTCCATGAGGAATCCCCCCATATTATGAGTTTTCTTCTCTGTTTTCCTGTTTAAAGTGTATCTTTTAAAAAGAGAAAATGCAAGCCTCTATAATGAAAGAGATGAATCCCTTTAGGAACTTGACACAAAAAGGTATACTATTAAGAGAGCAACTATTTAAGATGGAGGGTTTACCCATGGAATTTATTGTACCTTTTAAAGGTGAAGTGAAATTTAAACTCATATTGGATCCTACTGTATGGATTTTTGACGACCGTAAGTTGAATTTGGAAACGTATTTTCAAGAAGAGCGAATCGAAAAAGACGAACTTGAAGACTATAAGCGCGGAATGGGTGAACATTGGTCTCGTGAAATCATGGAAGGCAGTACCGTGCCGCCGACTTTGAATTCAGAAAAAACCTATAAGAGTAAAGAAAAAAAAGAAATGCTAACAGGAACTTTCGGCATTCTTTTTAAGCCATTCCTTTTGAATGCAGAACCTTTTGAACATGCAAAACGTGTGGTTTTTGAAACCTTAAACGGTGAATTCGAATTTCCAATTGAGCATGCTGCACAACTAATTTTCAAATTCAGTGATCACGGTAAACCTTTAAAAGAAGATGGTCCTGTCCACGTACTTCTTCCAGACGGTTCTAATCAGGAAAATCCAATTACCGATATCCAAGCCATCCGAGTCGAATAGGAGTGATTCATCATGCGTGTAAAATGTGTAATCTGCGATAAGATTGAAGAGTTAGTCGATGATACACTCCAGGCAAAGCGCCTGCGCAATAGACCAATCCATACACATATGTGTAACGAATGCCACGACCGAATCACAGATAGAACAAAAGAACGGATTGCCACAGGTTCTTTCCGATTCTATCGCAGTTCCCGTAGCATTGAGGATGATTTCTGATGAAGCTCTTAAAAGGTCTCTGGATTGGCTTTTGGAGTGGGTTGATTTTAGGACTTTTAATGAAGTGGATTCAATCAGTCACTGGCGTTCAAATATATACACTATTACTGAATGTTGATTTTGTTCCAGTGATCGGGACAATACAATGGTCAGAAGTTACGGAATTTATTTTTCATATGACGATTTCACTGATTATCGGTGTTGTCTTTGTTTATTTAGCCAAACGACGCAATTATTCATTTGGTCAATTGGTGCTCATCAGTTTACTGATGTCAGTTCCTTTCCCGTTTCTTTACTTTTTATTGTCTTATCTTGCAATTGAAGCTAATGTTCCAGCTGTTACAGATTGGGGAGCGTTTCTGTATTGGGTTTTTTCTCACCTCACATACTCCTTGTTGCTGCCTATTCTCTATAAAACTTTTGAACGCAAAAACGCTGTATCTCAATGAGATACAGCGTTTTCGCGTTTTTCGCGCCATAAGCGGATTTTATAAAGAATCAGTATGAGCGCTGCAATGACTAACCCTTCAACAATCGGTAGGAAAAAAGCAAGAAACGTAAGCCCTAAACCGCCAATTGCCAAAAACAAGCCAATCGCTACATTTTTTCCAAGTGATAACTTTTTAGCAAACCCCAATTTATAAACAAACGCCGAGAGCAGGAAAATTATCGCAAACAATGCGTATCCTGCCATTTCAAAACTCGGCAAATTTTGATACAAAATTCGAGCCACCGGATACATATTGTCATAGACAAAAGCTTGTTCGTCCACGGTTATACATCCTTCCTATTCACTTATTCTTCGATGGCAACTTTCTTTTTCTTAGCCATACGTTCACGTTCGTTTTTGTCAAGAATCTTTTTACGCAGACGAATCGTTTGCGGTGTAATTTCGCAATACTCATCATCGTTCAAGTATTCAAGCGCTTCTTCAAGACTCATTAAGCGTGCTTTTTTCATTGTTGTTGTTTGGTCTTTGTTAGCTGAACGAATGTTAGTTGCAGCTTTAATTTTTACGATATTTACTGTAAGGTCGCTGTCGCGGTTATGTTGTCCAACTATCATACCTTCGTAAATTTCAGCGCCAACTTCAACGAATGAAGTTCCGCGGTCTTCGATCCCCATCAAGCCGTAAGTCGAAACTTTACCGCGCTCCATAGATACCAATACGCCTTCACGACGTCCGCCAACACGACCAGAAGCAACTGGCTGGTAGCTGTCGAATGTGTGGTTAATAATTCCGTAGCCACGAGTTTGCGTTAAGAATTCAGTTGTATAACCGATCAAACCACGTGCCGGTACGTTAAATACCATACGAACTTGTCCACTACCATTGTTTACCATATCCAACATTTCGCCTTTACGTTCACCTAATGACTCAATGATGTTACCTGTATATTCTTCAGGAACGTCTACTTGAACACGTTCTACTGGTTCGCAGCGAACTCCGTCAACCATACGAACGATAACTTCAGGTTTAGAAACTTGAATTTCGAATCCTTCACGGCGCATGTTTTCGATCAAAATCGACAAATGCAATTCTCCGCGACCAGAAACTACCCAAGCGTCAGGTGAATCTGTATTGTCTACACGTAGAGATACGTCTGTTTGCAATTGAGCATCCAAACGTTCTTGGATTTTTCTTGAAGTGATCCATTTACCTTCTTTACCTGCAAATGGGCTATTGTTAACTAAGAAAGTCATTTGTAGAGTTGGCTCATCAATGCGTAAGACTGGCAATGCTTCGCGATGTTCTGCAGGACAAACCGTTTCCCCTACGTTGATGTCTTCCATACCCGAAACGGCAATCAAGTCGCCAGCTTCTGCTTTTTCGATTTCCACCCGTTTTAGGCCCATGAAACCGTGCATTTTCGTCACACGGAAGTTTTTGAATGAACCGTCTAGTTTCATCAATGAAACCGATTGTCCAACTTCGATCGTCCCGCGGAATACGCGGCCGATTCCGATACGTCCAACATAATCACTATAATCAAGAAGAGCTACCTGGAACTGAAGTGGCTCATCTCTGTTATCGATTGGCGCTGGGACGTGTTCCAGGATCGCATCATAAACAACCTGCATGTTTTCTTCTTGATCAGCAGGATCTGAAGAAAGACTTGCTGTACCGTTCATACCTGATGCAAAAATAACCGGGAATTCCAATTGATCGTCATTCGCTTCAAGTTCAATGAACAATTCGATGACTTCGTCAACCACTTCTTCAGGACGTGCAAAGTCACGGTCAATTTTGTTTACAACTACGATTGGCTTCAGGTTTTGTTCTAATGCTTTTTTCAGTACGAAGCGCGTTTGTGGCATACAGCCTTCATAAGCGTCTACTACCAATAGAACACCATCAACCATTTTCATGATACGTTCAACTTCTCCACCAAAATCCGCGTGTCCAGGCGTATCTAGGATGTTGATTTTAGCGTCTTTGTATTGAATTGCAGTATTTTTCGCAAGAATTGTAATTCCGCGTTCTCTTTCGATGTCGCCAGAATCCATTGCGCGTTCGTCAACGTGTTCGTTCGAACGGAAAGTTCCGGATTGTTGTAGAAGCTGATCCACTAGCGTTGTTTTACCATGGTCAACGTGGGCAATAATTGCAATGTTTCTTAAGTCGTTACGTAATTTAGTCATAATTTCACTCCAATATTCTTTTTTCATGCCTATAACTGTGCTAGTATAGCACATATAGGTGTAAAACCCTAAGATTTTATTTCAGTTTGTAAGCTACAGGAGGCAAATCAAGTGAAAAAATCAATAAAAAACATTAAATGGATCTTCGTATTGTACTCTTTGGCAGCGTTACTAGCGATGGCAGGAATCGGCTTGGCTGTTGGCTTGCGCAGTGTACTGGGCATATTCGCAGCAATCTTAGTCCTGTGTTTAATCATGGGCATGGGATTCAAGAAGAAAAAAGAAATGCGGGAAGCCGGATTACTATAATTATAAAAAAAGATGCGGAATTCCGCATCTTTTTTTACTTGAATTTTATATATTTTTCTAACAGTTCTTGATGAATTGCGGGATTAGCTGCTATAAAAGTGTCTTGTTTTAAAAGATTTGCTGGGTCTCCTTTAAAATTCGTCGTTATTGCACCTACTTCTTGAGCAATAACCATACCCCCAGCAATATCCCACGGAGATAACCTCATTGAAATGTAAGCATCAAAACGCCCAGATGCCACATAAGCAAGTTCAAGTGCTGCCGAACCATAAGAGCGTGTACCACGTACATCGCGAATCAATTGAATGATAGCTTCGTGATCTAAATAACGATTTGGGATTGACCATGTCGCATTCATTGCCACGATGGATTCGGATATGTCTGTTTCCATAAGCGGTCTTAGCTTTTCATTGTTGTAATATGCTCCACCGTCTTTAACTCCGTGGTATAAATCATCGTTGACAACATCATATATATAGCCCAGTTTACCGATCCCATCTTCGTATATTCCTAGAGATATAGCAAAGTTGCGTTTCTGATGAACAAAATTCATCGTGCCATCAATTGGATCGAGCAACCAAATAATTCCGTTCGTGTTTTGGATATCATCTCCAAAGCCTTCTTCTCCAAAAATTCGATGCCCTGAGAAATCTCTGCGAATCCGCTCGATAAAAAATTGTTCAATTTCTTTATCCATATTGGTTACCAAATCATTGGCATTCGATTTTGATTCAATCGTAATATCCGTTAAAAAAGAATTACGAATCTGATGCCCTGCTTCTTTAATGAGTGATTTTATGTATCTATCCATAGCATGCAAGTCCATCTGTGCATCCCTCCTTGTTTGTTTCAGTATAACGAAAAAGGCATCTGCTGTCTTACTCTAGCAGATGCCTTTAATGTATAGATGAATTAGAGCGCATGGAGGGCCTCCAGTTCTAGGTGAATTTCCTGAAGTCGCTGTTTACTTTTAGACACTTCATGGTCGTCCTTTTGCTGCATTGCATCAAACAGTGAAGCAAGTTCATAATCGAGTTCTAACTTTAATACATGTACATATTCCTTCTCTACATCCGCTTTGCGGATTATCTGAACCATCTGTTTCATAATGAGCACCCCTTTCTCATCAAAGTCGGAAGATTCCGACTAATCTTGTTACAACTTTATAATAACATTTTTTTCTAACGAAATCCATTGGCAGAAACGTATTTATATTCTTTTTTCCCAAACTTCGTTAAAATGAAACCTGATTGCTTAAATTAGAGGAGGATATTTATTTGAAACCTTACTGGAACGAACAAGATTTTGAAGTTTTTAACACTCCTGGCTTAGATGCTAGAATGTCTGCACTGACTGATATTGTCCGGCCAAAATTCGAAGAACTTGGCATTGAATTTTCATCATTTTTCTCTGGAAAAACCGGAAATGAATTTTTCCCTCACGTAGCTAAACATATGCGAAGAACTGTAAATCCGCCAAATGATAGTTGGGTAGCCTTTGCACCTTTTAAAAGAGGCTATAAAGCCGTTCCTCATTTTCAAATTGGCATGTGGGAAAGTCACGTATTCATTATTTTAGCGGTTATTTATGAGGCTCCCAATAAAACTGCAATGGCGCAAAACTTATTGCATTCTGATGTATTGCAACAGTTGCCAACCGATTTCACCGCTTCAGGAGATCATATGAAACCGCAGTCCGATACGTTATATGAATTAGGTGACGCAGGTATTGAAAAACTGCTAATTCGGTTGCGTGATGTAAAAAAAGGCGAATTTGTAATTGGCCGCCATTTAACTAGAGAACAGGCCGCTTCTTTAAATAAGGAACAATTTTTTCAATTCACAGAAGAAACTTTCCAAGCTTTACTGCCTGTTTATACATCTTTGCTCCAACCAGCAAAAGAACCTGTCAGCCGCTAAGGCTACAGGTTCTTTTTTATTACTTGTTTTTTAGTTTGATGGTTTCATCGCCTGTTCCAGCTTTCATTTCTTTAATAACCGGAAAGGCTACATACCCACTTTCTTCTTCAAATTCACGAAAATAGGTTTTTTCTTCTGATATCGAAGGAACTACTTGCTTGAACTTACGATAGCGCGTCAATAAGTCTTGTCGGGTAATGCCTTTTTCATAAGCCATTTCAATTGCTTCAAAAAAACCGACAACATCAATAATTTCTTCTGTTGACCATTCAATTGAAAATGGATAAGAATAATCCATTGTTCATCCCTCATTTCATCTAGTAACTGACCATTTGCCTCGGATTTCTTCAGCCTGTTTGACCATTGAGTCAATCAGTTCCTGAACTGTCGGCTCATCTTTGATCAATCCAGTCACTTGTCCCGCCCAACCAAAGCCTTGGTCTGTTTCTCCATTATAGATGAAACGCTTGTTGGCTTCACCACTAATGTATTCTTTTAAAGCCTCATAAGTGGGCGCGTGACTTTCAATCTCTAAAATTTTGTCGGTCCAACTATTCCGTAACGTTCGCGCAGGCGCACCAATGCTGCGTTTGATAATAACTGTATCGTTCTCTGAACTATTGATTAGCTGCTGTTTATATGCTGCTGAGGCATGGACGCATTCTTTTGTGGCAATAAAGCGTGTGCCCATTTCAATTCCTTCAGCACCTAATGCAAGAGCGGCCATCCAGCCCCGTCCGTCACCAATTCCTCCTGAAGCGATAACCGGAATCTTTACAGCATCTACCACTTGTGGAATTAGCACCATTGTCCCAATATCGTCACGCCCCAAATGCCCACCACCTTCTTGACCCACGACCATAACAGCATCAGCACCGAGACTTTCTGCTTTTTGAGCTTGCCTTTTTGCAGCAACCAATACCAACTTTTTAATGTTGGTCTCTTTTAGTTGCTCGAATATTGGCGTCGGATTGCCACCAGTCATCGAAACAACCGGCACTCCTTCTTCAATCGCTACATTCAACATATGAGAAAACGAACGACCGTGATCGCCAATTGCAAAATTAACACCAAAAGGCTTGTCCGTCAATTGTCTTACTTTTTGAATCTCTGTTCTCAATTCTTCAGGCGTTGACAAACTCATTGCTGTAATTTGACCAAGTCCTCCTGCATTTGACACTGCCGCAGCTAGTTCCGCATAGGCTAAGTAAGCCAACCCCCCTTGAATAATCGGATAACGAATTCCTAATAGTTCCGTCACTTTTGTTTTGAACTCCATCGAATCACTCCTTTTCTCTCTATCTGTTCATGTATTCGCTTTCACGATGTAAAATCCTTTTAATTTGTACTATAGGTGAGTACATCATGCTATAATTCATTTTGTTTTCATTTTATTTAGCGAGGTGGGCTTATCATTGTCTCAATTAGAAACTCCGTTATTTGATGCGCTTCTCAAGCATCGAAACCGGCACCCAATCCAGTTTCACATTCCTGGCCACAAAAAAGGGCAAGGTGTAGATCCAGCTTTTAGAGAATTTGTCGGCGACAACATTCTTTCTATCGATTTAATTAACATCGCTCCTTTGGATGATTTACATTCTCCAAAAGGTGCCATCAAAAAAGCGCAAGAGCTAGCTGCTGAAGCTTTTGGAGCAGATTATACATTCTTTTCTGTACAAGGTACAAGTGGCGCAATTATGACAATGATTCTTAGTGTCGTTGGTCCCAATGATAAAATTCTAGTGCCAAGAAATGTCCATAAATCTATCATGTCGGCTATTGTTTTCGCTGGTGCTATCCCGATTTTCATTCATCCTGAAGTAGATCCTGAGCTTGGTATCTCTCATGGAATTTCGGCGGAAGCAGTAGAAAAAGCATTAGTTGAATACCCAGATACTAAAGCCGTACTAGTCATTAATCCGACTTATTTCGGTGTAGCCGCTGACTTAAAACGGATTGTCGATATTGCACATTCGCGAAATGTCCCTGTTCTGGTCGATGAGGCACATGGGGTTCATATTCATTTCCATAAGTCATTGCCGATTTCCGCAATGTCGGCAGGAGCGGATATGGCAGCAACTTCCGTCCATAAATTAGGTGGATCTATGACACAAAGTTCGGTGCTAAATGTACGAGAAGGTTTAGTATCGCCAAAGCGCGTACAATCGACGCTTTCTATGCTAACGACGACGTCGACGTCCTATCCAATCTTAGCGTCTCTTGATACTGCGCGCCGTCAATTGGCAATCAATGGCTATGATTTGATTGATCGGACGATTCGGTTAGCTCAAGATGCGCGCAAACGCATCAACAAAATCCCTCATTTACACTGTGTGGGTAAAGAATTACTAAATTCGTCCGCCACTTTTGATATGGACCCGACGAAACTATTAATCAGTGTAAAGAATTTAGGTATTACTGGACATCAGGCCGAGGAATGGCTGAGAGAAAATGCTAATATTGAAATCGAACTTTCCGATTTGTATAATATTTTATGCCTCATCACAATTGGCGATAGCCGCAAAGAAGTAAATCTATTGATCAATGCACTTCAACGTATGACTGAGACCTTAGAAAGTGATGCCGTAGTCATCGAACCTGTCGTATTGATGCCAGACATTCCAAGACTCGCAATGACACCACGTGACGCTTTCTATGCAACAACAGAAGTTATCTCAATCAATGAAGCAGTCGGACGCATTTCTGCTGAATTTATCATGGTCTACCCACCCGGTATCCCTATTTTCATTCCTGGTGAAATCATCACCCAAGAAAATATCAACTATATCCATATGAACGTAGCTGCCGGGTTACCCGTACAAGGACCAGAAGACGACACACTGCAAATGCTACGGGTTATAAAAGAACAACAAGCGATTAGGTAACACCGAAAAGCGTAAGCAGCCATGTAGATTCGACAGGCATAAGATGCACTGGCGAAGTGGCGTGTTTTCAGCCACACAGCCAGAGTGGCTTATGTCCCGAGAATCTGGCTGCTGGAGTCTAGACAACGAAAAGCGTAAGCAGTCATGTAGATTCGACAGGCATAAGTTTACGTAATGAACCCTAAAAAAACGATCCACAGAAAAATACCTGTGGATCGTTTTTTTACATACCTTCGATTGTTTTCGGGTCCACAAAGCCATATCCTTTATCTTGTAGTCCTCGGATAATTCCGGGTAATGCCTCTGCAGTCCAATCTCGATCGTGCATCAATAAATTAGCACCATTATTTAAATACTCCGTATTAACCATAATTTCTGTTAATGCCGCAGCGTCTTGATAGTCTTTTTCCCAGTCGTAGCCGTAGGTCCAGTTCATGAGAACCATCTGTTGGTCTTCGACAAGTTGTTTGCTAAAGTCAGTATTAGAGCCAAAAGGAGCACGGAAAAACTTTGGTTTTTCTCCAGTAATTTCTTCAACAACTTTATTAATCTCCAAAATTTCTTGTTGCTGCTGCTGCTCAGAAAGAGTTTTTAAATTTTCGTGGCTATATGTATGATTCCCAATTACAAAGCCCATATCGTAGATTTCTTTTAACTGTTGCTTTTCCTCATCTGTATCTAAAAAATGACCATTGACGAAGAAAATTGCTGGAATTTCTTTACTTTTCAATGTTTCTGCCATTTCTATTGAATGTTTATCCGGCGCATCATCAATAGTTACTAATACTACTTTTTCAGCAGCATCTGCTATAGGTTGTACTGACCAATTAGCAGGATTGATGCGATATTGTGGTTCCGACGTTACTTCTTCTTTTGGTTCTTCTTCAACTGCTTCTTCTTTTGTTTCAATTACTTCTTCATCTTTTTCGGCTTTTTTTCCTTCAGTTGCAACTTGTTCTTTAACTGTCTTTTCTTCCTTATTTGTAACTGCTTCATCGTCATTTCCACATGCCGCTAGTAATAACAGGGCGGTTACCAAAACCATTGCTTTTCTATTTATCAATCCAAACACTCCTTTGTCAAACAAATCTTACCATGAAAAATAGCTTTTCTTCAAAAAAAAGAAGCCGCAAAAGCGACTTCTCTACTATTTATTTAATAATGTGAATTGGTGTTCCAAGAGCTACTTCAGCAGCTTCCATAGTGATTTCAGCAAGTGTTGGATGAGCATGAATCGTCATCGCGATATCTTCTACTGTCATTCCAGCTTCGATAGCAAGACCAAGCTCAGCGATCATGTCTGATGCGCCAGCTCCAACAATTTGTGCACCTAACAGCAAACCGTCAGATTTACGCGAAACCAGCTTCACGAATCCTTCAGTTGCGTTTAATGAAAGAGCACGGCCGTTTGCAGCGAATGGGAATTTCGCAGCCGCAGCTTCGAATCCTTCTTCTTTTGCCTGTTCTTCAGACAAACCAACGCTTGCAAGTTCCGGATCTGTAAAGCAGACCGCTGGAATAGCCATGTAATCAACTTCAGACTTTTCTCCTGCAATTGCTTCTGCGGCTACTTTACCTTCGTATGAAGCTTTGTGCGCTAACTGAAGGCCAGCTACTACATCACCGATTGCATAAATGTTGGAGATGTTTGTACGACATTGTTTGTCGACTTCGATCAAGCCACGGTCAGACATATTCAAGTTCAATTCTTCAAGACCCATTTCGTCTGTATTTGGACGACGGCCAACAGTTACAAGAACATAATCTGCTTCAAGCGTTTTTTCTTCTCCGCCCGCTTCATACGATACCGTAACGCCAGAATCAGTTTCTTTTACACCTTTAGCAGATGCTTTAGTGATAACTTCAACGCCTTTTTTCTTCAATCCTTTTTTGACGATTGCTGTCATTTGTTTTTCAAACCCAGCAAGGATATCCGGTGTGCCTTCAAGGATCGTTACTTCAGAACCCATGTTTGCAAATGCAGTACCAAGCTCTGTACCGATATATCCGCCGCCAATAACGATAAGTTTTTTCGGAAGCTCAGTAAGTGCCAAAGCGCCAGTTGAATTAATTACGCGTTTTGTAAATTTGAAAGTCGGGATTTCGACTGGACGAGATCCAGTTGCGATAATAGCATTTTTAAATTTATACGTTTGTGCTGAATTGTCATCCATAATGCGGACAGTGTTTTCATCAACAAAATAAGCTTCACCGCGTAAAATTTCAACTTTATTGCCTTTCAGAAGAGACTCAACGCCGCCAGTCAATTTCTTAACGACGCCATCTTTAAACGCTTGCGCTTTTTCAAAGTTAAGTGAAACTTCCTTTGCGATAATTCCCATGTCTTCTGAATGCTGAGCTTCCTCAAAACGGTGCCCAACAGAAATCATTGCTTTTGAAGGGATACAGCCGACGTTCAAGCAAACGCCACCAATATATTCTTTCTCTACGATTGTTACTTTTTGGCCAGTTTGCGCTGCCCGGATTGCTGCAACATAACCGCCAGGGCCTGAGCCAATTACGAGCGTGTCTGTTTCGATTGGGAAATCTCCTACTACCATAATTTTTACGCCTCCATTAATAGTAATTCAGGTTCACTTAATAAACGTTTAATATGATTTAATGCGTGCTGTGCTGTTGCACCATCGATCATTCTATGATCAAAGCTCAATGACAATGCTAACACAGGTGCCGCTACAATTTCACCATTTTTAATTACAGGTTTCTCTGCGATTCGGCCAATTCCAAGAATCGCTACTTCCGGATGATTAATAACAGGTGTAAACCATTGTCCACCAGCAGAACCGATATTCGTGATTGAGCATGATGCACCTTTCATTTCAGCAGCTGATAATTTACCATCACGCGCTTTTGTAGCTAAGCCATTGATTTCATCAGAAATAGCGAATACTGATTTACGGTCTGCATTTTTAATAACCGGAACCATTAACCCTTTTTCTGTATCTGCAGCAATTCCGATATTGAAATAATGCTTCTGAATCACTTCGCTTGTTTCATCATCAAACGATGTGTTTAAAGCTGGGAATTCACGCAATGTGCTGACTAACGCTTTTACTACATATGGTAAATACGTTAACTTGATTTCTTTTTCTGCTGCAATGTCTTTGAACTTTTTGCGATGTGCTACAAGTTCTGTCACATCTACTTCGTCCATTAAGGTTACGTGCGGAGCAGTGTGTTTTGAATGAACCATCGCTTTAGCGATTGCTTTACGAATTCCTGACATTTTCTCACGCGTTTCAGGGAATTCACCTTCAGGAGCTACTGCCGCTTTCGGAGCTGCTGCTTTATCAGTGCTTTCTTCTGTTACTTCTTGTGATACTTCTTCAGAAACTGCAGGTGTTGCTGCTTTTTGATCGCCGTTCTTAAACGCTTCCACGTCTTCTTTTAACACTCGTCCATTATTACCAGATCCTGTTACTTGCTTAATATCGACATCGTTGTCGCGTGCAAATTTACGAACAGACGGCATTGAAATTACGCGTGCAGTCGGATCAGACTCCTCTGTTGAGTCAGCCTGTGGTTGAGATCCAGCACCTGTTTGTTTTTTCGGTTCTTCTTCTTTAGCAGATGCTTTATCCACATCTCCACCAGATTCAGCTGTACCGGCTTGGACTTGTTCTTCTGTTTCTTCTTTTACTTCAGGAGCGACTTCTTTTTTGTCACCGTGACTCCCTTTAAAACTCATTTCTTCAGCGTCCGGTGCATCGATGCGAACTAAAATATCGCCTACTACTGCAACCGTTCCTTCTGCCACCAATACTTCTTCAACTGTTCCTGAAACGGGTGAAGGAATTTCGACAACGGCCTTGTCATTTTGTACTTCGACAAGAATATCGTCTTCTTCGATTGTGTCCCCCGCTTTTACGAACCATTTTACGATTTCACCTTCATGGATACCTTCTCCGATATCCGGCAAACGAAATTCAAAAGCCATGTATATCACCCTTTCGGTTCTGTCTAATTTAAAAAGTTAAAACTTTCTTCGCTGTTTCGATAATATCCTTCGCATTTGGCAACCAAACTTCTTCCGCTTGTGAGAATGGGAATATTGAATCTGGTGCTGTTACACGAAGAACAGGTGCTTCTAAAGTAAGAATGGCACGGTCTGTAATTTCAGCTACAACACTCGCTGCAATTCCAGCTTGTTTTTGAGCTTCTTGAACGACCATAGCACGACCTGTTTTTTCAACTGATGCGATGATTGTTTCAATATCAAGCGGTTGGATCGTACGAAGATCGACCACTTCAACCGAATAATTTTCTTTTTCCAGTTCTTCTGCAGCTTTGATACTTTCTTGTACCATTGCACCATAAGCGATAATCGTTAAGTCTTTCCCTTCACGTTTCACATCAGCTTTACCTAAAGGAATTGTGTATTCTTCTTCAGGTACTTCTTGACGGAATGAACGGTATAGTTTCATGTGCTCTAAGAAAATAACAGGATCGTTATCACGAATTGCTGAAATCAACAATCCTTTAGCATCATAAGGTGTAGACGGAATAACCACTTTCAGACCTGGTTGAGCTGCCATCAATCCTTCTAATGAATCAGCATGCATTTCAGGTGTGTGGACACCGCCACCAAATGGTGAGCGGATTGTTACAGGAGAAGTTAAGCTTCCACCACTGCGGAAACGCATACGTGCCATTTGCCCGCTAATTGAATCCATTACTTCAAAAACAAATCCAAAAAACTGAATTTCTGGAACTGGACGATATCCTTGCAAAGCTAAACCAATAGCCAAACCGCCAATACCTGATTCAGCTAAAGGAGTATCAAAAACACGGTCTTCGCCGAATTCTTTTTGTAGACCTTCAGTCGCGCGGAATACACCGCCGTTATTTCCTACATCTTCACCGAAAACAAGAACGTTTTCATCATTCTTCATCTCTGTTTTCAGAGCGTCGGTAATTGCTTGGATCATTGTTAATTGTGCCATGGCTTACTTCGACTCCTTTGCTTTATAAATATCCAACTGTTCCTGAACATTAAACGGCACGTCTTCATACATAAGCTCTAAAAGATCTGATACTTTCTGTTTTGGAGCACCGTCAGCTTTTTTGATTGCTGCTTTAATTTCTTCTTTAGCTTTATCGATTACTTCATTTTCTTTTGCTTCATCCCAAATGCCTTTTGCTTCCAAATATTTACGGAAACGAATAAGAGGGTCTTTCTTTTCCCATTCGCTATCAATGTCTGATGTACGGTAACGTGTAGGGTCATCGCCCGCCATCGTATGTGGTCCATAACGGTAGCAAAGTGTTTCGATTAATGTTGGTCCATCGCCTTTAACTGCGCGTTCACGAGCATCACGCGTTACAGCATATACTGCAAGTGGATCCATACCATCTACAAGAACACCAGGAATTCCAGCTGCAACTGCTTTTTGAGCAATCGTTTTCGCTGAAGTTTGAAGTTCGCGAGGAGTCGAAATCGCATACTGGTTATTTTGCACAATGAAAATAGCCGGTGCGCGGAACGCGCCTGCAAAGTTGATTCCTTCGTAGAAATCTCCCTGAGAAGAACCGCCATCACCTGTGTAAGTAACTGCAACAGCTTCTTTTTTACGTTTTTGCATACCTAGAGCAACACCAGTAGCTTGAATAAATTGAGCACCAATGATGATTTGCGGAGGCAAGATATTCAAACCTTCAGCCATTTGGTTCCCCATGAAATGTCCACGTGAAAACAAGAATGCCTGATGAAGTGGCCATCCATGCCAAATCAATTGTGGAACGTCACGGTAACCTGGCAAAATGAAATCTTCTTTTGACAAGGCAAAATGAGAAGCTAGTTGTGAAGCTTCTTGTCCTGCTGTCGGAGCATAAAATCCAAGACGTCCTTGACGGTTCAAAGAAATTGAACGCTGATCAAGAATTCGTGTATATACCATCCGGCTCATCAATTCCTGTAGGTCTTCGTCCGAAAGTTTCGGGTCAGCCTCTTTGTTAACGATTTCGCCTTCTTCATTTAAAATCTGAACCATTTCAAACTTTTCTTCGATTGCATTCAGCGTCTCTACTGGATCGAACTGCTGTGATTTTTTCGCAGCCATAAAAGCAACTCTCCTTTTTATCTGTATTAAAATAATTACATACAAGTTATGATACAATTTCGCATTCCTACTTAGTATACGTTACGACAAAACGTGGGTCAATCATAGAGAACCTGACATTTTTAAGTAATAATAATTGCATGACAATTTTGTTTTCTTGAACTGTATCAGTTCGTTTAATGCCCTGTATTATAATACAGAGTCGTTTTTACACATCTTTTATAGGACAGAAAAAGCGACCATAAAGGCCGCTTATTCCTCACTTTCATCTATTTTTTTCATTGTGGCATCTTTTAATTCATTGACCTGTTTGGTTACTTCGTTAAATGCTGTAACAGCCAGTTGAACTTGTTCGTTTTGTTCATTTACTTCCGCAGCTTTTTCTTGAAGCAGTTGCAACGTAGTTTCTTCCTTCTTCAACATCTCATACAATTCTTTTTGTCTTTCTATCAACTTTTCATAAGCTTTCGTAAACTCCGAATGAGCTGTGAAGCGTTCTTTCATTTTTGCCTTCAGCGCTTCCACGTCTGCTTTTACAGCTACTTCTTCGGCAGCTTTGATCACTTTATCAATGTCAGTGAAATTTTCTTCTGCAGACTGCATTGATTCTTTTTCAGTTTTTAAGAACTCTAGACGTTCGTCTGCCGAATCAAGCGCAGTTTGTGCTTGTTTAGCTACTTGGTCTTGCTCTTCTTGTGTCAATGCCATAATTTCTTCAAACAATTGTTGTTCTGTTTTCTCCCGCTTTTCCAAATCGTCTTGCACTGCACGGTACTCCTCTTCCGCATCGAAAGTATCGTTAAGTACTTGATCTAAATCTCCGCGAATTCCTGAACCTGAACAAGCAGTTAACAAAAAAATTACGAAAAAACTTAACGCTACGGCTGTTTTTTTCATCTAGTTCACTCCTTAATTCCCATGAATTAACTATAGTATGCACATACGGAAAATACAACTACGCTTTGCAGCTTTTTCTTTTTTCAAAATAGAAAAATTGCGTTATAATAAAATACATAGCAAGACATTTGAAAGGATGAAATCAGTTGATACGAATGAAAGATATAATACGCGAAGGTCATCCTACACTCAGAAAACGTTCTGAAGAAGTGAAATTTCCACTGTCTCAGGAAGATCGTCAATTGAGTAAAGACCTTATGGAATATGTAGTTGACAGCCAAGACGATGAACTGGCTGAAAAATATGATTTGCGTCCCGGTGTTGGTATTGCAGCCCCTCAAATAAATGAAGCAAAACGAATGTTCGCTTTGCATTTTGACGAGAGTACAGGAGAAGATCTTAGTCTCGTTGCCATTAATCCTAAAATAGTCAGTCACTCTATAGAAAAAGCTTATTTAGCTGCTGGAGAAGGTTGTTTGTCCGTTGATCGTGCAGTTCCTGGATATGTTCCAAGATATGCGCGAATTACCGTTAAAGCTTTTAATCCAGATGGTGAAGAATTCAAAATTCGTTTGACAGGGTTACCTGCTATTGCATTCCAGCATGAACTTGATCATTTGAATGGAGTCATGTTCTTCGATCACATCAATCCAACAAATCCTTTCGCTGAAATTGAAAATGCGATTGTAATCGGAAGAGACGCGGCTGAATAAGCCGCGTCTCTTTTTTATTCTATATGCTCAAGCACCTAGCTCGAACAGGCGCTTTCGCTTTTCTTTGTCAAATTAATTTTAAATGCTTGAACGCTTTTGCTAGACCGTCGTTGTCTACGTGTTCCGTTACATAGGATGCGCGTTTTTTGGTTTCTTCGTGACCATTTGCCATTGCGACACTATATCCGGCGACATCCATCATGTCTAAATCGTTCAAACCATCACCAAATGCGATTGTGTCTTCAATAGAGTGACCTGTTGCGCGGATCAACTTTTTAATTCCGCTTGCCTTAGTACCACCTTTTGGTGAAATATCACAAGAGACGCGGTGCCAGCGGACAAAGTCTACTTCTTTAAATGCATCGTGGTATTGCTGTTCTTCTTCTTTTTCACAGAACACCAGTGCTTGGTAGACTTCGTGATTCAAATGAAAATCTTTCTCTGTTTCAGGATGCGGTATTTTCAGCGTCTGTATACTTTCTTCAATATCCGGATGGAAATCGATAGAAGATACCATTTTCTCTTCGTTCATAAAGACAATGGGATGATTGCGTTGCTCTGCATACGCAAGAATTTCATTTAGCATTTTAGCTTCGATTGCTTGCTTATGAACCACTTTGTTGTTATGTGAGATGTACTGTCCGTTGAACGTAATGTACGTATCGATTTTTAGTTCTTCTAGAATAGAAGTAATCATAAATGGTCCGCGTCCAGTGGCAATGGCTAAGTCATGTCCATTCAATCGTGCTTGTTGCAGTGCTTCTTTTGCAGAAGCCGGTAGTTTTTTGTGTGAATCCAACAAAGTTCCATCGATATCTAGCAATAATAATTTCGGCATTTTAGAATCTCCATTCTTAATATAATTAGGGTTGAATACACAGGTTCAGCTTCTTTACAATTGTCAGAAAACGCAGTATAATCGCGTTAAGGAGTGGTTAGCCATGCTGAAACGGTTGAAAAGAAAACTTCTCAGACAGCTCAATGGCATCATGAATAAAAAGAAAATCGCATAAACGTTTTAGCCCTTCTTTATAAATAAGGAGGGCTATTCTTTATTTTAGTCTAATGTCATGATAATATAAAGGAAGTGCATCTATTTGAGCGTGGAAAAAGGAGAGCAAACAATGATTTTTAAAGTATACTACCAAGAAAACCGTTTTGAAGTACCTGTTCGTGAAAATACACAAAGCCTTTATGTGGAAGCAGCATCCGAGCGCGAAGTCCGACACCATTTAAAAGATCGTGACTACAATATTGAACTTGTTCAACTACTTGAAGGCAATCACCTTGAGTATGAACAAGCTAGTCAAAATTACGAAGTTGAGAGCATCGAATAACGATGAAATTCGTTAAAAATGATCAAACAGCTGTTTTTGCACTCGGCGGACTGGGTGAAATCGGCAAAAATACGTATGGTGTTCAATTTCAGGATGAAATTATCCTAATTGATGCCGGCATTAAATTTCCGGAAGACGATTTGCTCGGAATCGATTACGTTATTCCGGATTACACGTACTTAGTAAAAAACGTCGATAAGATCAAAGGTCTTTTCATTACACACGGCCATGAAGATCATATCGGCGGTATTCCTTACTTACTTAAAAAGATAAATATTCCTGTATATGGCGGAAAACTAGCATTAGGCTTATTACGTAAAAAGCTAGAAGAACACGGTTTATTGCGTCAAACAAAAATGACTGAAATCGAAGAAGAAGATGTCATCAAGTTCCGGAAGACGGCCGTTAGCTTTTTCCGTACAACTCACAGTATTCCTGATGCATTTGGTGTAGTTGTAAAAACACCGCCCGGCAATATTGTCCATACAGGTGATTTTAAATTTGATTTCACGCCTGTAGGAGAGCCTGCCAATTTATTGAAAATGGCTCAAATCGGTAGCGAAGGTGTTCTTTGTCTTCTATCCGATAGTACCAACGCTGAAGTTCCTGACTTCACGATGTCTGAACGAAAAGTCGGCGAAACGATTAAAGACATTATGAGAAAAGTCGATGGTCGTTTGATTTTTGCTACTTTCGCTTCAAACATTTATCGTCTGCAACAAGTGACAGATGAAGCCGTGGCACAAGGACGCAAAATAGCTGTTTTCGGCCGTAGTATGGATAACGCTATGACGATTGGTCGCGAGCTTGGTTATATTAACGCGCCTGAAGATGCGTTTGTGGATACACAAACCTTGAACCGTCTACCTGCTAACGAAGTACTTATTTTATGTACCGGTTCACAAGGCGAACCAATGGCTGCTCTTTCAAGAATTGCCAACGGGACTCACCGTCAAATCCAAATTCAACCAAATGATACGGTTGTCTTCTCATCTTCGCCAATTCCGGGCAATACGAGTAGCGTCAACCGAACAATCAATTTATTGTTCCGTGCCGGCGCAGACGTTATTCACGGATCGCTTAACAACATCCATACGTCTGGTCACGGTTCAGAGCCTGAAAACAAATTAATGCTTCGTTTGATTAAACCAAAATACTTTATGCCAATTCATGGTGAATACCGTATGTTAAAAACACATGCCGGTTTAGCTGTTGAATGTGATGTTCCATTAGAAAACACATTCATTATGGAAAATGGTGAAGTTCTTGCTTTAGGTCAAGATGAAGCTTCTATTGCGGGGCGCGTTCCTTCCGGTGATGTTTATATCGACGGTAGTGGAATCGGCGACATTGGCAACATTGTGTTACGTGATCGTCGTGTTCTTTCTGAAGAAGGTTTAGTTATCGTTGTTGTAAGTGTGGATATGCAAAAGAACAAAATGGTTTCGGGTCCTGATATTATTTCACGTGGATTTGTTTACATGCGTGAGTCAGGTACAATGATTTACGAAGCTCAGCAAATGCTTAATCGTCACTTAAACAAAAAAATTCATAGCAAAAATACGGACTGGGCAGAATTGAAAAATGATATTTCTGATGTTCTTGGACCGTATTTGTATGAAAAAACAAAACGTCGTCCAATGATTTTGCCAGTAATTATGGAAGTTTAATAAGATGGCATTTAAAAGGTGTGTGGGAGTAACTTCCCACACACCTTTTTTATTCTTCCTAAACGCATGAAGACCCGTAAAAGAATCACTTTCTTTTACGGGTCTTTCTACTAATTCATCATTTTTTTCTCGAACCGATTAATATCTGCATCAGAACCGATGATGATTAAGATATCTTCTTGTTCAATTTCCATGTCTGCTTGCGGAGAAACGATAATATCGTCTCCTCTTTTAATGGCCACAATATTAATGCCATAACGCGCCCGAATATCGAGACCGATCAAGGTGTAGCCTGCAAGTTTATGATTTGCTTTGATCTCCATAATAGAATGTTCATCCGATAGCTCCAAGTAATCCAATACGTTGTTAGAAAGAATATTATGCGCAATCCGAATGCCCATGTCACGTTCGGGATGAACCACTTTATCCGCACCGATTTTATTCAATACTTTCGCGTGATAGTCATTTTGCGCCTTTACCGTAATTTTCTTTACACCAATTTCTTTTAACATCAATGTTGTTAAAATACTCGCCTGGATGTTTTCACCGATGGCCACAATAACATGTTCAAAATTCCGGATACCTAGCGATTTTAACACTGCCTCGTCTGTTGTGTCGGCCACAACAGCTTGCGTTGCGATCGAAGCGTATTCATCGACTCGCTCTGAGTCTTTATCAATTGCCATTACATCTGCGTCTTGTTCAATCAATTCTCTTACAATACTACCGCCAAAACGGCCAAGTCCAATGACTACAAATTCTTTTTTCATATCCATCCTCCAACTGTTCAAGTGGCTTTATTTTAACATAGATCATCCTAGCTACATCAATGCTTGTTAAATTTTTGCAAACTAATCGAAAAAGTTATCGCATTCGCTAGTACCGTGTACGTGAGTTGATAAACTTATTTCAATAAATAAAAAAACCCGCTTATCGGCGGGGATCTAATGGACGTTTTGGACGGTTTTCACAATACTCGCAACTAATATCTGTACATGGTTCTTCTCGCCATTCGTTGCAACTCGCGCAATAACTTGCATCAAATTCGTCATCAAAAGTCAAAGCTGCCAAACACGTATGACAATACGTATGGACATCCATCCAGTTGATAAATCGCTTGTCGGCTACAAGATACAATCCTTGCTGGTCTTGTTTGTAGTTCATAATTGAAGATTTTTGAATGACCCGGTTTTTAGGGTCAAGAAAGAAATTCATTTTTCCGTTCACATTGATCACTCCTAGAGTTTGGGTCGAACTGTTTGTATATTTTTATATGCATTCACTTGAAAATTCCACTTATAAATGTTTGCTTTAAGTTAATTGGCTTAGCGATTTCGTAACCATGCAGGAGCACCATGTATGTTAAAATTGGTTGCCAATAAAATCAGCTATCTCCCTACTATCTATCATATCATTATTATCTCGTTTATTTATTATTTCACACTTTCTCTATGATAGTAAAAGTTGCTAGTAAATTGCAATAGATAACAATCCTTTATTGAAAATAATTTTCGGCTTGAAAAAATAGTGTCATTCCGTATAATGAATATATGCTATTAGTAAACTAAAAGTATATTTTAACTAAACTTTCTGCAAATATTCATATACAAAGAATCGAGGAGAACTCTGGTGGATATCGGCACAAAAATCAAACGCCTTCGATTAAAAAACGGATTAACTCAAGAAGAGCTTGGAAAAAGGACTGATTTGAGTAAAGGTTTTATCTCCCAATTAGAACGGGACATGAATTCCCCTTCTATCGAAACGTTTTTTAGTTTACTCGAAGTGTTAGGAACCACGCCAAAAGAATTTTTTACGGAGGATCACGAAGTTAAAATCGTCTATTCGACCGCAGATCATATCGCACATGTTGATGAAGATGCGGGCTATGAAGTGGAATGGCTCATTCCTACATCCAACGAAAAAGAAATAGAACCTGTCTTTTTAACGCTTCAGGCAAACGGTCATTTTAAAGAGTTTGAGCCATCTTCAGCAGAAACCTTTATCTATGTTCTTGAAGGACAGGTGCTGCTTCAGATTGGCGATCATCAGTACGCTGCAGCTGCTGGAGATTCAATTTACTATGAAGCTTCTAATCATCATCAGCTTATCAATGATTGCGATGGTGTTTCAGAAATGATCATTGTCACAACACAATCTTATTTATAATTCAGGAGGGATCTTATGGCGGAAATACCCATCATTCGCTTTGAAAATGTGACGCAAACTTACGAAGGAGCCGGCAATGTTTTAAATAATGTTAGCTTCGAACTCGAAAAAGGAAAATTTTATACATTGCTTGGACCTTCTGGTTGTGGAAAAACAACCATCTTACGTTTAATTGCAGGATTTGCAACACCTACTAGCGGCAATATTTATATTGAAGACAAAAAAATGAACACGGTACCTGCTAATCAGCGTCAAGTGAATACGGTATTTCAAGACTACGCACTGTTTCCTCACTTGAATGTTTTTGAAAATATTGCGTTTGGCTTGCGGATTAAGAAAGTAAAAGGTCCTGAAGTTGAAAGACGTGTACGAGAAGCACTCGCTTTTGTTAACTTACAAGGCTATGAAAAAAGAGAAATTTCAGAGATGTCTGGTGGTCAGCGTCAACGTGTGGCAATTGCACGAGCTATCGTCAATGACCCCGAAGTTATTTTGCTAGATGAGCCACTGTCTGCTTTGGATTTGAAATTACGCACTGAGATGCAGTATGAATTGCGGGAACTGCAGCAGCGTTTAGGCAAAACCTTTGTCTTTGTCACACATGACCAAGAAGAAGCGCTCGCCATGTCGGATGAAATTTTCGTTATGAATGCAGGGAAAATTCAGCAAAGTGGCACCCCTATGGACATATACGATGAACCTATCAATCGTTTTGTTGCGGACTTTATTGGAGAATCGAATATCGTCAGTGGAGAAATGATTGCGGATTACCAAGTTCGATTTGCCAATAAAAATTTTGAATGTGTCGATGCTGGACTCAATCCGAATGAGCAAGTGGAAATCGTCATCCGTCCAGAAGATTTGGAAATCACGCCAAGTGGAAAAGGCAAAATGATGGTTACGGTTGATACGCAACTATTTAGAGGGGTTCATTTTGAAATTTCAACCATCGATGAAGTTGGCAATGAATGGCTTGTGCATTCTACGAAAAAAGTAGAAGTCGGTTCTCAAATCGGCTTAGATTTTTCACCAGAAGCTATTCACGTGATGCGTCTAAACGAATCGGAAGAAGCGTTTGATGCACGTCTGGAGTCCTACGGAGCGTCAGTCAATGAAAGATAACCCCTCACGTCCGCTTTACCTTATCCCTTATTATTTATGGATTGCCTTATTCGTCATAGCGCCAATTGCGTTAATCTTCTATTTTTCGTTTTTGGATTTGACTGGCGCTTTTACTTTGGAAAATTATCAGAATTTCTTTTCTTCTGTTTATCTGCGGATGACGCTGAGTTCTTTCTGGTATGCGTTTTTGATTACGTTAATCACTATTGTGATTGCTTATCCAACGGCTTACTGGCTAACAAAAACAAAGCACAAACAACTCTGGCTACTACTCATCATTATTCCTTCGTGGATTAATTTATTGCTAAAAGCTTATGCTTTTATCGGTATTTTCGGATTGTATGGACCTGCTAACAAGCTTCTTCAAACGCTCGGGGCAGGTCCTTGGCAAATCTTATTTACTGATTTCAGTTTTATCTTTGTTTCCGTTTATATTTTTATTCCGTTTATGGTGCTGCCAATTTTCAACTCGCTAGATAAAATAAACCCTGCATTGATTGATGCTTCCCGAGACTTAGGTGCTTCAGCTTTCACAACATTTAGACGTGTTATTTTTCCATTAGCCATCAACGGTGTAAAGTCAGGCATACAAGCCGTATTTATCCCCGCTCTGTCGCTTTTTGTTATTACTCGTCTTATTGCAGGAAACAAGGTCATTACGCTCGGAACAGCAATTGAACAGCAATTCCTCGTTACTCAAAACTGGGGAATGGGTTCAACTATTGCAGTGTTTTTAATCTTGTTTATGATCATCATTATGATGCTGACAGGTCAGAAAGAAAAAGGAGGCTCGTATAATGGCAAAACTAAGTAAAACAGCAAAAGTCTATTTGGTGCTGGTCTTTGCCATTCTCTATGCGCCTATTTTCTACTTGATCTTTTATTCTTTTAATAGTGGTGGCACAATGTCGAGTTTTGAAGGGTTTACTTGGGAGCATTATGGTGCGGTCTTTAATGACACAAGATTACTCATTATTTTGATGAATACGGTAATTATTGCCTTATTGTCTTCACTTATTTCAACAGCAATCGGTGTTTTAGGTGCTATTGGTATCGTATTTTTACGAAATCGCAAAACGCGCAAAGCTGTTTTGTCCTTAAACACCATTTTGATTGTTAGTCCAGACGTCATTATTGGCGCATCGTTTCTAATCTTGTTCACGTTGGTTGGTGTCAAACTCGGTTTTGCATCTGTCTTAATTTCACACATTGCTTTTAGTATTCCAATTGTGGTGATTATGGTTTTGCCAAAACTTCAGGAAATGAGCCGGTCATTGATCGATGCTGCAACAGATCTTGGCGCATCGAAACGTGATATTTTGACGCGCGTAATTATCCCTTATATTAAGCCGGGTATTTTCGCTGGATTTTTCCTAGCATTAACTTATTCGTTAGACGATTTTGCGGTAACTTTTTTCGTCACAGGAAACGGTTTCTCGACTTTATCCATCGAAATTTATTCAATGGCACGAGCGGGAATCACGTTAACCATCAATGCGCTTTCCGCATTAATATTTGTTGTAACACTTGGCTTGGTTCTCGGCTATTACTTCTTTAATCAACGTGCGGGACAATCTCCTGGGACTGGAGGCGCCAAACTATGAAAGAACTTGTGAGAGTTGCAATCGCGATTGTTGTCATTTCGACCATACTGTTGTATACCGTCAATGTATTGGAAAAAAGTTCAGCAACTTCAGGCGGTGGTACCATTTCTGTCTACAACTGGGGCGAATATATTGATCCTGAACTAATCAGGCAATTCGAAGAAGAAACCAATATCTCTGTAGTTTATGAAACATTCGATTCAAACGAATCAATGATGACAAAAATTGAGCAAGGCGGAACCACTTATGATGTCGCGATGCCTTCTGAATATGCGATTGAAAAAATGAAGGAAAACAAATTACTACAACCGATTGACCATGCGCTGATTCCAAACTTGAAAAATATTGATCCTTATTTTCTTGATTTGCCTTTTGATCCAGGCAATGAATATTCTATTCCTTATTTTTGGGGGACTGTCGGTATAGCCTTTAATCCTACCTTACTAGACGGACAGACGTTTGAAAGCTGGAACGACTTGTGGGATCCGTCACTTGAACAAGAAGTCATCCTAGTTGATAGCGCCCGTGAAGTGATTGGTTTGGGGTTAAACAGCCTCGGCTATTCGTTAAATTCAACCGATATGGATGAATTGCGAGCAGCGACAGACAAGTTGAAAACAATGGGTCCCAACGTTAAAGCCATTATTGGCGATGAAATTGTTGAAATGATGCGACGCGAGGAAGCAGCGGTAGCTGTTATTTGGTCTGGCCAAGCTGCAGACGTCATGTGGGTTAACGAAGACATTGATTACGTTGTTCCAGAAGAAGGCTCGAATTTATGGTTTGATAATATGATTATTCCTAAAACTGCGGATAACGTAGAAGGTGCTCATGCTTTTATCAACTTTATGTTAGATCCTGAAGTAGCTGCTCAAAACGCAGATTATGTCGGGTACTCTACACCGAACGAGCAAGCAATTGCTTTGATGGATCCCGAGGTTACAGAGGATAAACGGTTTTATCCTCCTGAAGAACTGCGAGAACGACTAGAAGTTTATGAGAATTTGGGTCTTGAAATGCTGGGAACTTATAACGAGTTGTTTTTGGAATTTAAAATGGATATGGAAAACTAACAGGCAGAACGTTTGCCTGTTTTTTTTTGACGTTTTGGGGTATAGTATGTAGATTCTACAGACTGAAATTTAGTAATACGAAATAATAACGAAAGAAGGTCTCTCTATGGCCGTACAATCAAATAAATCAGCGCTTTATGTGCTGATGTTCAATATGTTCATTGCGATGAGCGGTATTGGATTAATCATTCCGATTATGCCTGCCTATTTAGATACGTTTGGCGTCGCTGGTCAAGCACTCGGTACATTAATCGCCACTTTTGCTTTAGCGCAATTCTTATTTTCTCCTCTTTCCGGTCAACTTTCTGATAAATATGGTCGCAAAAAACTAATTATCTTTGGATTGATTGTTTTCGGGTTGTCTCAACTAGCATTCGGTATGTCTACCGAATTATGGATGCTTTATGTTGCCCGTTTCTTTAGTGGACTGGGAGCGGCATTCCTGATTCCTCCGATGATGGCATTTGTTGCAGATATCACGACATACGAAGAACGAGGTAAAGGCATGGGTCTGCTTGGTGCTTCTATGTCACTCGGCTTTATGATTGGTCCCGGTATTGGTGGTTTTTTGGCCGAAGTTAGTATTCAATTTCCGTTTTATATCGCTACTGCAGTTGCCTTAATTGCGGCGTTGATCTCCTTCGCTGTGCTACCCAATGTGGTTCCTACGATTCAAGCAACGGATAAAAAATCCGAAAACTTGCTGCAACAGATGAAGCGTTCTACTTATACGCCTTACTTCGTCATGTTATTGGTGATGTTCATCTTCGCTTTTGGTTTATCTAACTTTCAATCGACCATTGCATTATATGCCGATAAAAAATTTGGTTTCACACCGAAAGAAATTGCTGTGTTAATCACAGTTGGTGGGTTTGTCGGCGTTATTGTTCAGACATTTGTAATCGACAAACTCTTTAAGCGTTTCGGTGAGATGAAAGTTATTTTGGTTAACCTTCTCATATCTGCAGCTGGGATGATTGGTATTCTGTTCGTTAGTTCTTTCTGGGCTATTCTTTTAGTATCAGCGGTATTTTTCACTGCAGCATCTCTACTTCGACCTGCGATCAATACGTTGATTTCAAAATTAGCGGGTGATGAACAAGGCTTTGCCGCCGGTATGAACAATGCCTACATGAGTCTTGGCAATATGATTGGTCCGGCACTTGCAGGTATTCTTTTTGATATCGATATGAGCTATCCTTATATTTTAGGAACTGCCATTTTAATCACCTGTTTCTTTATCGCCAACACCTGGTCGATGCGAAAACAACAACTTTTGGCTACAAGCCGGAGTTAAACAACAGTAGCTCAGACCTTTTAGGTCTGAGCTACTGTTGTTTAATGGGAAAATACAAAAGTGTTATTTTTTACTTTTCGCTTTTATTAATTGATCAATTGCCATAGGCGAGGAATCTTTTTCTTTTGTAGCTTTTTTCTTAACTAGAGGTGCCGGTAGTCCGAAACGACGAAGCGTGATATCCGCAAAAAACAAGACCATTGCGATAAACAGGACAATCAGCTGAATCGACCGAATACTACCACTCTTGTACGACATATCTCGAAAAGCTACATCTAATGTCTCTAAAACCTGTCCACCTGTCCGTTTGGCCAATGTTGTTAGTAAAGACATGTTTGCCTCTGCCGGGTGGTATTCATCTCCATAAGGGATCGTCAGGCCTGTTTTATAGGCAGCTCCTGTTTCGTTACTCACGCTCAAAAATACTAATCCGGGTTCAGCATCGATTTTCACGTCTACTTTTCCAGGTGCTACCGGTTCCGTCTGCAGCGGAATCTCGTTGCCTTGCTCATCTACTGCCGCAATCGTTAAAATTGCCGAGCTATGAGTAGGATCCTCGACTGTGTAAACGCCTTGTTCTTTTCGTACCACTGAAAAAGGAATTTCTTCAAAACTAGGCTGTAATTCAGCTACAGTTTTATTCCAAAACTCTGGCCACTTCGACCAGCTCTGAAAATCACCGCTCCAGGCCCCGCTTCCGGATGTAAAAGCAACTGTTTTTCCAAGGCCATAATTCCAACTCGCGAGTACCGGATCTTGTTCTTCACTTTCGAGTGCCACCGTTGCTGTATTTTTCGCTGTCGTTGCAATATAGGTATTCAATTGCGGGACACCTTCTGCAAACAAATTATTCCATTTGCTGTCGTATACCACGGGATAAAATGGCTTATCCACAATGTATGTTCGTGACATCATGATCGTCTCACGGGATAAAATAGCGGGAATTGTCGTGGCATCCGTAACGTCGTAAAATCGCCCGCTACCTGTATTAGCTAGTTGCTCTAGTAAGTTTCGATCTGCATCTTGTCCAATGGAGACGGTCGATAAGGTAATATTATTGTCTTTTCCATTTTCGATTAACGCGTCATAATCATTGGATGTTGCCGATTGTCCATCTGTTAACAGGATAATGTGTTTACGCTGCAGTTTTAAATCTTCTAGTTCCATATAGGCTTGCTGCAACGAACGATAAATTTCAGTTCCGCCACCAGGTGTAATACTTAAAATTTTATCTACTGCATTTTCCGGATCTGCTACTTTAGCTGTCGGTAAGATTTCCCACGGTTTGTCATCAAATGCGATAACTCCTAATGTATCATCAGGACGCAACAATTCAACCGAACGAGCAGCTGCTTCTTTCGCTAGTTCCATTTTCATGCCCATCATACTTCCCGAACGGTCCATAACAATCATCAATCCCAGTGAAGGCAATTCATGCTTGCCTTTGACTTCCATTTCGACTGGCAATAACTGTTCAATTGGCGTTTTAAAATAGCCACCTAAGCCAAAGCTTTGATCGCCACCAACCATCATAAATCCAACACCAAATTGACGAACCGCTTGTTCAATAATCGTCATTTGTTGTTCTCCTACAGACGTTCCAGAGACATTATCAAAAATAATCGAATCGTAACGAAGGATGGCAGACAAACTACTCGGCAATTGATCCGCAGTTAGTTCCGTTACGCTTAAATTATTTGTATCCAATAAACGTGGAATTGGGCTTGGAACACCGCCATTGACGACTAACACTTCTGGGTTTCCAGAAACTTCTGTCATGCTAAACAATGAATTGTTTTCAAGGTACGCATCTTTCGCCGTTTCTAAACGGACTTCATACTTTTGAAGCCCTTCCGAATTGGCAGGATACGAATAGCTATAGACATTTTGACCTTCAACAACTTTGATTTCTTTCTTATCCAACTCTTTATCATTAGCAGAAAAAATAAGTTTAGCTGTTGATTCGGTACTTGAGTCAATGGCTACAGTAAACGTTTGCGATTCACCTAAAAATGCACGTGGAGGTGTTTCAAAGCGACTAATCGCCAGATCATTTTTAGCGATTTGTTCGACCGGCCAGATATCCACTTGAAGGCGCTCAGACTGAAGTCGATTTAAACTTTCAATAGCAGACGATTGTGTTTCATTGCCATCCGTTAAAATAACAAGTCGCGTCGCTAAGTTGGTATCTCCACTATTTGAAGCAAGTTCTAACGCTCGCGCGATATTGGTGTGGCTACTGTTTCCAACGGTTAGTTCTGCCGGTAAAGGTTGCGGATCGTTAGTCATTGGCAACAAGCTTTGGAAATCCTCTGCAAATGTATAGACCGCGATAGATTGATAATCTTTTTTGGCCTCTACTGCTTCTTCAATTGCCACGGTCATTGCTGTTTGCATTCCTTCAAGAGACGCAGAACGGTCCATAAGAAAAATAACTTGTTCTTCTTTTACAGGACTGAATAACGAAGGAGTTGCCAAAGCAACTATCAACAAGGTGACAGCCACGGTTCTTAAAACAAACACAGCCTTTATCACTTTAGAGCTAGCTGAAAAATGCTTGAGTGCAAACCAGCCAAAATAAAACAGTACCGGAATGAGTAACAACAGCCAGATGGGTTTATCGAGTTGTAATTCCACGACGATACACCTCCCATTCCAGAAGCACTAACAGTAAGACAATTCCTATAATAAATGGCACAAACGAAAAGCGGACGGTATCTTGTGCTGCTTTCGCCTGCCCCATTGCATAAGACGCCCCAGCAGAAAGCTCTTTTTCTTGAGAAGTTAACTGTACAATCATAGTCATGTCTTTTTCGTCACCCACCACTTGGTAAACACCCGGTTCATTAGGTGCCGCAAAAGGACCGTTCCCTTCAATATAGGAATGGCGATAAGCACCGTCTCGAAAAATTCCCCATTCTCCGGTTGGTGAAGCTAACGATACAGATCGGTGTTCGTTCGGTTGGAAAAAACCAAGAAATTCCGCATCGCCTGATAAACTTTCCATGGCGCTCCATAAAAACAAAGGGAAAGAAGGAGAAAGAGGCCAGTCGGTCAATTGAATATCTGTCAGCACGACAATATCTCCTTTTGGAGAAATTTGAATAAACGGATGGTCATCTATGGTGGCGATGGTTTCATAGTTTTCAAAAGATGGGTACAGTTGTGAAACATAAACTTCATCCAATGAGGCATATGTGAAAAGCGGATGCGGCTTTGTCTCAATTTGTCCGGTCACTTCAAACGGATTTTCATCATTTCGCCCAAACATTAAAATGGGTGTTGTTGCTTCTAGTAAGTCACGTTGATTCGTAACTATGGGTAATCCAGCGTCAGGCTGCAATTGAGTGGCTTCGGCTAAACTAACATCTAAAGCGAGTGAACGAAAACCACTTGCGATTAATTCATGCAAAGCCGAGTCAATGACAATTGCGTTAACTGGTGGGGCTAGATATGTTGCCATTGTGTTATCCGCCGCATAATCATCCGATACCTCTAGTTCTGCTTGCCATAGCTTATGATTTGGCAACGCTTCAAACGGAACGAGCAATTCTTCCGCCGCTTCGAGTTTTACTTCTACTGCTTTCTCGAAACTGCCAGACGATAAACGGACAGTAGCATTCATCGTTTTTTCGCTATTATTAACTACTTGAACTATACCTCTTATCCCATTGTCCGTTTCTGAAAGACCCAATTGGCGAATGGCTACATTAGTCAGTTTTTCTGAAAATCCATGAACTTGATAACTTTGTCCGGTTTTATTGGCAAGGATGGCACGGTCCAAGTAATCGGTAAAAATATGAATAATCGTTGAGTCATTAGTCGCGAGCGTATCCGCAAATAAAATCGTTTGCTCCATTTCGGCATTTTCGTAACTTACCGCTAATTCGTCAATTGCTTTTTCGACTCGCTCAACATTTTGCTCATTGCGAATGACCACTTCCGGGCTAACACCCGTCGTAACAATTGTCACAGGCTTACCTCCTGCTTGTGACGCCAATTTCTTCATTTGGACCTGCTGCTTTTCAAAATGCGTTGGAGAACCAGCTAGCATCGTTGCTGACGTATCGACAATAAATATAAAATCATTACCAGCTAATGTTTCCGATTCGCTGAAAGGCTCGATTAACGCCACTACACAAAAAATAAGAGCTACTAATTGAAGATAAAACAATAAATGATGCTGCAATTTTTTTAAATAAGGCGATGCTTGCAGCTCTTTCATTCGTTCTTGCCAAAATAACGTTGAAGAAACGCGCTGGTCTTTGTACTTTTTTCTAAAGAAATAATAGAGAATGACGGCTAGCGGCATAATTGCCGTCCAAATCATTCCCCAATTTGCTACTCCCATACCGCTTCACCTCACCCAATCCAATTTTTTCGTATCATTTGATGAAATAACACTTGCTCGATTCCGTCTTCTACGTGTACCGGCAAATAAGCAATACCATATGTGCGACAAAGAGATTCCAAGCCTTGACTGTGCAAGTCACTTTGCTTTTGGTAGGCACGAAGTGCTTCTTCTGTCACCGTCACACTCGTTACCTGCTGCGTCTCATCGTCGATAAAACGCAAATCACCTTTGTAAGACGGCAGCCGTTCATCTTGTGTAGTCAAATGAATAAATCGAATATCGTGCGCAAAAGCCGGAGCCTGTCTGAAAAACACCTGCCAATCCGTAAGTGGTTCTAGTCCATCGGATACAATGAATAATACCGTAGAATCTTTAGCAGCGTGAAAACTTGCCTGACTCGCAAATGACACGTTTTCAGGATTGGGCATAGTAGATACGAAATGTTCAAACAGCTTTTTTGCCGATTTCCCTTTTTTACGAAAAGGAATCAGTTGTTTTTGTCCAGCAGACACCGTCAAGCGGTCATCTCTTCCTAACACCATTAAACCGAGTGAAAACGCTAATTGCTTCGCAAACAGCCATTTATTGTCCATTGATTTTGAACTATCAAGTAAGATATGGATACGCATTTCTTGTTCATCTAGAAAACGTTTAATATAGATACGTTCAGTTCTTGCGTAAACGTTCCAGTCAATATGGCGTACATCATCTCCTGGATGGTATTCGCGAAAATCGGAAAAATCCAATGAACTACCAAAACGCATTGACCGGTGAGAACCTTTATGGTGTCCCTTGATTTTTGCTTTTGCTCCAATAGCATAGCGACTAAGACGTGAGCCCCAATCAGCTGGTAAATTTAATAACGTCATTTCAATACGCCTTTTCCTGCTGTACTTAGCACACTATCAATCAGTTCATCTACATTTTTACCCATTGCTTCTGCTTCATAATTTAATAACAAGCGGTGCCTCAGTACTGGTTTTGCCACATGTTTTAAATCGCCAATTGATACATGATACCGTCCTTCCATTAAAGCACGTGCTTTTGCTAAACGGATCAAACTTTGCAGACCACGAGGACCGCTACCGTATTGAACAAATTGCTGGATTTCTTGATGTTCTGAATGCTCTGGATGCGTATTTTGAATGATATCGACAGCCACCATTAAAATGTCTTCTGCTATCAACACTTCTTTCACCATATCTTGTGCATCAATTAAGCTGGCTGTATTCATTTTTTTACTAAGAAGAATTAGTTGAGATCCCGTTGTTCTGCGGCTAATTTCCGCAAGCTCCTCGCGACTTGGGTAAGCAACCAGAATTTTACAAAGAAAACGGTCCATTTGTGCTTCAGGTAACGGATACGTCCCTTCCATTTCAATAGGATTTTGTGTTGCCAAAACGAAAAACGGTCGCGCCATTTTTTTCGTATCACCAAGTATGGTCACTGTCTTTTCACCCATTGCCTCTAGCAGCGCACTTTGTGTTTTCGGTGTAGCACGGTTAATTTCATCTGCAAGTACCATTTGGTGAAAAATCGGACCTTCTCGAAAAGTAAATTGTTGGCGTCCTTCTGCATCTCGTTCAATAAGACTCGTCCCAGTAATATCCGAAGGCATCAAATCGGGTGTAAACTGAATTCTGGAAAACGACAAATCGAGCACATCTGAAATGGTCCGAATCAACATTGTTTTACCAAGACCGGGCAAGCCTTCTAGTAAGGCATGACCATCCGCTAGAATAGCGTACAAAGAAAACTCAACCGCGCTTTCTTGTCCGACGATAAACCGTCCAATTTCGGATTTGACTTGTTGAAGCAATTGGCTCATTTCTGTAAATTGATCGGTCGTGTATGTCATAAAAAGCCCTCTTTTCTATTTGTCGGATTCAATATCTGTAAAGTATTGTTCTACAATGGTTTGTAAATCAGCTGGCAGTTGGAGACGATCTGCACTTGAGAAATATGAAGTTGAATAATCTCCCACTACGTCCGCATAAGGCTGGACCGTTCCTTTAGTTGCAGGAACAGCACCATATTGTTCGCCGGCCGCTTGTCCTTCTCCCACTTTTCCGCTATCGACTGATGTGTCACTTTGACCTCCAATTCGAGAAGGTACAGTTAACAAATCTCGGCTTCCTTGACCTTTACCAGCTCCGCTGCCTTGCCCTTGTCCTTGCCCTTGTCCTTGTCCTTGTCCTTGCCCTTGTCCTTGTCCTTGTCCTTGTCCTTGTCCTTGTCCTTGTCCTTGTCCTTGTCCTTGCCCTTGTCCTTGTCCTTGCCCTTGTTCTTGTTCTTGGTTTTGTGATTGGCTACTTTCTGACTCTCCAGCTGTTTTAGTAGTTTCACTTTCTTCGTTTTCTGATGCTTGCCCACTAGAACTAGATTCACTAGATTTCCCTTCTGCGTCAGAAGATTTGCCTTCAGAAGAATCATTTTCTTTGCTACTAGTTGATTGTTCTCGCTTGGCTATAGTTTGTTGTAATGGAAATGCTACAGGTTTTCCCATATTACTCAAAGCTGTTTGTGTGTTTCCGGCCTTCTCAGCTAATTGCCCAGCAGCTTTTTCAATATCTTCGCTAATTTCTTTAGCATCCGGGTTTTTGCCTTTTGCCAGCTGGCGTTTTTTCAAATCTAATTCTTTTTGTTTTTTGACGATTTCTTTTAATATAGCTTCTGGATTTTCTTTATCTTTGATTGTTGCTTGTAATGCATCCAATTCTTTTTTAACCACTTTTGTTTCTGCTTGCTTTTTTATCTCATTAATTTCTTTCTTAATATCTTCTACCAATTCAAGTTCTTTTTCCACATCATTTGCCTGATTTTGCAAATTACTAGGAAACACTAAAAGCAAGACCATACACGTCGCACTAACGACCGCTCCGATTAACCACTTAGGACGTAGCCATACTTTGCGTTCTTTGCGGAATAGTCGGTAGCTATACGGAATGATTTTGGCTGTTTCACGAGATAATTCTTTAGTTAATGTGTTTTGTTCTGTTAGCTTCCACACGGTTAGCAACTGATTATGAGGTGTAAAACGGTCCAATTCTTGCACCGCTTGTTGCACGTTAGGTAAGCCTTTACTAGACAACACAATCAAACTTATCACGATAGCAACTCCTGCTACATATGCATAAAATTCATAATAAGGAAGCACGAACAACCGTGATACTAACAGCAATACTGTAGCTAAAGTCAGACCTACAAATAATGCAAACTGAAAAACACGGCTGATATGAAGCATTTTTAACAGCCGCTCAACTTTTTTAACATAGCTGCGTATATCACGATTGTTCATGAAAGTCCCTCCTTATTTGTATTTATTCATATTGACGCGCAGCTTTTTGACAGCCAATAAAAGACAGCCGGCTGATACCAAAACATAGAAAATGGCATAACCAATCCACAGAGGAATGGGGACCATCGTTAAGCTTTGCAATTGCTCTTCCATTGAGGGCTGCAGCAAAGTTAGCAACACTGCCGGCGGGTTAATGGTAGCCCAAAAATGAGCCATTGGTGAGATTGAAGACACCGCCGAACCCATTTGAGAAACTTGAACCGAAATCAGTAAGAAAAAGGCGGTAACACCAGCGATGAAAATCATGGCTCCGTATGTTGCGATAATGGCAACAATGGTTTTTCGAATCAAGGTCGATAGCATGACACCTATACTAGCAATTGCCAGTAAGGTCAGCATATAAAACAAGAAAATATAAAATAACTGACTGGGCGAAACGCCCCCGTATAAAAACACTAAACTGTATATTGGTAACCCCGACACAATCATCAACAACAAAAAGGCGATGGATGATGTCATTTTCCCAAAAATAATTTGGAAAGAAGTTTGCGAAGTTGTCAGTAAAATATTCAAGGTCTGTTTTTCACGTTCTGTACTAATGGTCCCAGCTGTTAATGCTGGCGTAATGAATAAAATCAATCCTAATTGAATATACGTCATGATGCTAAATAACATAAAACTTTCATCCGGACGAAAAAAACCATTACCTGTTAAGGATGTAGCTAGAAAGATGAAACCGAAAACAAAGACGCTCATCGCAATTAAATAAAACAAAATCCCGGTAAAGCTTTTTAAGTTACGAAAGCGCAATTTAAGTTCTTTCACTAGTACGGGATTGCCAAAAAGGGTTTTCATCCGATTTCCACTCCTTTTGTAATCGCCATAAAGACATCTTCCAAATCCGTCTCTTCTTCTGAGAACGATAAAATCGGCAGTTTTTGGTGGATAGCTCGTTGCAACAACTGCAGTTGATCTTCATCTGTTCCTCTGTAGAAAAATTGAATGCTATTTTTGTCTTGTTGTACTTCTATTTGAGAAACAAACGGATCCATTTCAAAAAATGCAATGACTGATTGCATATCGCCCACTAGTTTGACACGAAGTACTTTTTCACTTTGAAGTTGCGCTTGAATGTCAGCTACAGAACCTTGTGCAATCAATTTTCCGTTATCAATGACGCCAATGCTATCGCACATTTCAGCAAGTTCTGGAAGAATATGAGAAGAAATTAAGATCGTTTTGCCCATAGCTTTTAACTCTCGTAAGATATCTCTCATTTCTACACGTGCACGTGGATCTAGTCCTGAAGCAGGTTCGTCTAATATTAAGATGTTCGGATCATGAATCAGCGCCCGCGCTAAACAAAGCCGCTGTTTCATGCCGCGAGACAATAAGTCGACGTAGTCATAACGCTTATGTTCTAAATTAACCAGTTCCAAAAGCTTCGGGATTAACACAGCGCGTTCTTTTGGCTTGATCCCATAACTAGCACCGTAAAAATCTAAATATTCATCTGTTTTTAGTTGGTCATAAACACCAAAGAAATCGGGCATATAACCAATTTGATTGCGCACTTCTTGAGGGTTTTTCGTCACACTTATTCCATTAATAAAGGCATCACCAGCTGTTGGTTGAAGAAGCGTAGCCAAAATTGAAAAGGTGGTTGATTTACCCGCCCCGTTTGCACCTACAAAGCCGAAAACTGTACTGTCTTCTACTACTAAATTTAAATCTTGTAAGGCATAAAAAGACCCATATTTTTTTGTTAATCCAATTGTTTCAATCACGGAGCAATCACTCCTTTCAATTTGACTTTCGGCACAACCACTTCAGGGTTGCTCGAACTTTCGGTAACTTTCAACTTTAGTTTGATGG
Source organism: Planococcus kocurii (assembly GCF_001465835.2). Classification (NCBI taxonomy): domain Bacteria; kingdom Bacillati; phylum Bacillota; class Bacilli; order Caryophanales; family Caryophanaceae; genus Planococcus; species Planococcus kocurii. The sequence continues at coordinate 2,883,132 of NZ_CP013661.2, read as the reverse complement.
CGCCTTCTGGACCGATATATTGTTTTGCTTTTTCAGCAAACTTTGGGTTAGTCTCTGTAATTTCTTCGTAACTTCCGCTGTCCACATTGAATAGGCTGACAGTAACGTTTTGTCCTGTTTTAGTAAGTGCTAATTCAGTCCATGTTGATTTTTTTAACTCAATTTCTTCTGGTAAAGTATAGGTCAGGTCAAATTCACCAGGTTCAAAATAATAGAGATACGGATCATTTGAGACATTTTCAAAAAAACCTGTATTATTGGCTGCCACAAGATCTAACGTCAAGGCATCTACATTTAATGTGATATCGCCTTCCAATGTTAATTGCGGTTTAAAACTTTGTGCAATCAGGTGGACAGATTCTACAGATGCTCGTTGATTTTCAAGTGTGATTGGCACAATCGCATCTTTCGTATAAGCGATTACGTAAGGCGATTTACCGTTTTTAGATAATTGTTCGAAAGATGTGGATAGTAAAGTTTGACGACGCGCTTTTTCCAACTCTTTTACATTTGCTACTGGCTGATAGGCATAGGATTGTCCGACAGGCGCAGCCGGTGACAAGATCGCTGATTGAACGGTTTCATTAACTTTCAAGGTTTCACCAGGATTGAGCTTACCGACATCCATAAGACGTGTACCTGTCCAAATTGAAATCTCTTCAACCGTAAACGGAAAGTTATTCTGAATAGTTCCCGTAATTTTTTCGTCAGCTACAGTTAAATCGATAGCGAAGTCACCACTATCTTCTATATAGGATTGTCCCATAATCGATTGTACAGACCAGTAACGCATATCTCGCAAAGTCATTTGACTATTGGTTGCACCTCTTTCCAACATTGCCGAAAGATAAGGCTCTGTTGAAGAAAATTCATTAGCTATGCGACTAGTCATTGTAGTAGAAGCAGGCGCTGTAAACTGGTAGTTGCCACCGCGGTTTGACAATAATGAATTAACGTAATAACCTTTTAATCCACTATCCGCGTCTACTTCAAAAAAGCCAGTTTGTTGAATTTGTGGATTACCAATTCGGTCTTTTGCACCAAAAGCGAATAATCCAATAGAAGTTAATACAGCAACTGCTGGAATGATAACCCAGGCATATTCTCGTTTGTCTTTTTTCTTCAGTACAATATAGAGTACTGGGACAATCAATAAAATATAGAGCAATACAATCGCCAATATAAATGGTTTTGACACTTCAAAGCTTTCAAACAACTCGTTAACACTTCCTACTTCATAGGTCATATAATCGAGTATGGATTGTCCACCCATTGAGTTAGAGTTTGTAGCAACTGCTGGAAAAAAACTCGACATCATTTGGCTGTAGCCTTTTTGTGTGGAAACCGTTTCGTCTCCAAGCGAAAAACTCATTTGTGTCAAACTACCCGAGCCAACTGATTGTGTGGCAGCAAAAACTTGACCGTCTTTTTGCAGCTTAGCTGTCGCCCCTTCTTTGACTGTTGCTTGAAAAACAGGAACTGCTGTTTCTAATCCTGGAACTTTCACATCGGTCACATCGGCTAATTCCAAAGGCAGGTATTCGCTCAAATTGCCAAGTTCTGCTTGTAGGTTAGTTGTGGATCCTGTAACAACGTGTCCACCTTGTTGAATCCATTGTAAAACTGCTTTTTGGGTAGATGCCGGTAAATCACTATAAGCAAACTCATCAATGACCAAATAATCGATCATGTCCCATGCCTGCACTTCAGTCGGTAATGTAAATTCTTTTAGTTGATTGAGGTGAAACACTTCGATTCCTTCACTTGTTGGAACGTTCAATTGCTTTAAAGGGGATAAACGATCTGGATTATCTGTTAACGTCGCTACAAATAATGACATTGGTGTATAGTAAGATGGCTGTATCGTTTTCTTGCCTTTAAACTTAATGGACTTTCCTTTTTCCCAACCACCTTCAAACAAGAAGATACTTTGGTCGCTCGGTGCCCCGGAGTAATACATATCAGATAATCCGGATGAAGCGATTTGCAGCGTTTTGCTTTCGCCTTCTGCAAGATCTATTGGCAAGGCCATACCAGCTCCGAGGTTATACGTCTCTGAAAAACTGAGTACCAAATCTCCAGAAAATGCTGATCCTTCATTGGTTACTGTGAACTGAAGAGGCAACCCTTTTTCATACTTTACTTTATTTTGAAAACCAGCACTCGAATCAATAGTGATTTGTGGCGCTGCTAAAGAAGGTTGTGGCATAGTAAACAAACTCATGAATAATGCGAAAACAAAAAATGCCAGCAAGCGTTTATGCATGATAATCCCCCTTTTACTCGTCTCCTTATTAGTACGCTAGTAAATTAAATTAGTTCCATCTTCTCACAATTAATTCTAAATAATTTGAATCAAAAATTCTTGCTGATGATATCCTAGTAAACAAGCTTCTCGTTGAATAAGAAAGTGTTGTCTATATCTCTATTGTTAACTAGAAGATATTGAGCAAAGCAATGGAGACTCCTGCTAGCTCTTTTCAACTGGTGCGACGTCCTGTAGCCCCAGTTGTATGACTCACACCCTATGAACCCAAAAGCACAGCTGTTTTGCGGAATATCGTCAAGTGGCAATCATTAGTTCAATCTATATCGTTCTATTTATTTAATTTTCCTGATACAAAAAAGCAGACAGCCTGAGCTGTCTGCTTTTAACTTTTTAAAAAGAAGCCATGTAGAAAATCTGGCATCAACTCAAGAACTTGTTCATCAGGATTCAATTTTGAGTGATGCAGTCCATACGCTGACGAAACACCTGCCCAAAACATAACCCCTGGAATTTGTTCGGTAAAGTAACCAAAATCTTCACCAGTCATCGCGGCATCGCTCTGCATTGCTTGGATGCCTTTAACCTGGCTGGCGTAGCGCAAGAAATTTTCTGCTAAAGTCTCATCATTTTTAACTTCAAGGTAACTCGAACCGTAATCAATGTGGACTTGGCAATTATTTGCTTGTTCAACCGCTCGGCAAATTGCTTCAATACGCTGTTTAACTTGGCTCATCGATTCACTAGTAAGTGTGCGAATTGTACCTTCTAGCCGTGCATGTTCCGCAATAATGTTCTGTACCGTTCCAGCGCTTAACTTGCCAATGGTGAGCACGGCCGAATCCATCGGGTTCACATTGCGACTGACCACGGTTTGGAGCTGCATCAGCATAGAAGCGGCTGCAATCGCCATGTCTTCTGTCAAATGAGGAAAAGCCGCATGTCCGCCTTTACCATGAAGATCGATAAACAGTTCTGATGTATTGGCAAACAATAATCCAGATCGTGTACCAACAGTACCAACCGGCAGCTCTGGTGCAATGTGCAAAGCATAAATACAATCAGGTAGAAAATCCGGCTTGTCGGTTTTCAGCCATTCCCGAAAAGGCAAGGCGCCTCCAGGTCCTTCTTCAGCTGGTTGAAACAAAATGACAACATCGTCTTGAATGGGTTCATCAATTAGCTTGTGCAACAACCCGATTGCAATGGTCATATGAATATCATGACCACATGCATGCATAAATCCTGGATGCTGGGATTGGAATTCCAATTCGGTTTCTTCCATAATCGCCAAAGCATCCATGTCTGTTCGCCAACCAATCAGTTTTGTCGGGTTATCACCACGTACTTTAACTGCAAGACCTGTCCGCCATTTTACAAGTTCAATACGTTCTTGAGGAAACTGAGAAATGATGTCCATTAAATAAGCTTGTGTTTTTACTTCTTGAAAACCAATTTCCGGAATCTGATGCAATGCTCTCCTAATTCTCACTAATTCCATTGGGTTCACCGATTATAGCTGTCTTAGTTCGTGTTTGATTTCTGTTTTTGAACGAGTCTTTTCGTCCATTAATTTCAATACGCGCGCTGGTGTGCCGCCCACTACGGAGTTTTCAGGCACATCTTCGATGACGATTGCGCCCGCTGCGACAACTGCACCTTTACCAATCCGAACGCCTTCGAGAACCACTGCGTTGGCGCCGATCATAACATCGTCTTCGACGATAACAGGAGTTGCTGATGCCGGTTCGATAACGCCGGCTAGTACTGCTCCAGCACCGATGTGGCAGTTTTTGCCAACTGTCGCCCGACCGCCCATAATTACGCCCATATCGATCATTGTACCATCGCCAATAACAGCACCAATATTAATTACAGCACCCATCATAATGATACAATTGTTTCCGATTTCTACATTTTCACGGATAAATGCACCGGGTTCAATGCGGCTATTGATGTTTTTCATATCTAATAGTGGTATCGCTGAATTTCTACGATCGTTTTCCACTACAGAATCTTCGATGAGCGCAGCATTTGCTTCTAGTGCCGTTTGAATATCTGCCCATTCGCCGAATACAGTTACTGAATTGCCTTGTCCGAAAACTTTGGACTCTGTGCCATAATCCAAATCAGCAACGCCTTGACCTTTTATGTACGCTTTTACGGGTGTCGCTTTTTTTGCATTTTGTATGTACGAGATTATTTCAGTTGCATCCATCTGTTTCATCAATAAAACCTCTTTCTATTAAGTGATGTTGTTATTATATCTGATTTAGCATAAAAATTCATCCACTTCATCTTAATAAAGCGGCATGTTTTTCAACGATATCAACAAATGCTTCTACTTGGCGCAACTGAAAAGCAGATTCGTATCCAATAAGCCATGTATCTCGTGTTAACTCTAACTCTTCTTCATTGTTAGTCAATGGCATCATATGAACTTCCTCAGTTCCTGTCAGCGTAATTGATGGCAAGATCGCATAGCCAATTCCGTTAACGGCCATTTGCTTACATGTTTCAATCTGATCAACCGTAATTTGTCGTTTCGGATTTGAAGCAAAATGTTTTTGCCACCATTGTTGAATTTCTTCATAGTAAGTAGAATCACTTTTAAACTGGATAAACGGCCGATCGGTTTGAAGAAGTTCCTCAAGTGAGCGAATTTCTTTGTCTACCAGATACAAAGTATCTTTGAACAAATGCAACTTCGGTCCTTTCCAATCTGTATGGCCGCGAACAATCCCAATATGAGCTTCGCCGTCGTATAACGCACGAACTATTTCTGAACTCCATCCTGTAATCAACTGAATTTTCGCTTCTGGATAAAGTGTCACAAAGTCCTTTAATACTTTTGGCAACCAATTTTGTCCAATAATCGTAGCACAGGCAATTTTTAACGTGCCGTGTACTTTGGAAGTTAACGTATGCAGGACTTCGAACACTTCTTCTTTTCGCTGTATGGTTTCATTGGCATATTGAATGACCAGTTCTCCGGCAGGTGTAGGCGATAATCCTTTTTGCGAACGAATAAATAATTGTTGGCCCCAGTCTTTTTCAATAGACTGCAACCGCTGCGATAAGGCTGGCTGTGATAAAAACAGACGCTCTGCAGCTTTTCTCATATTGCCTTCTTCTGCCAATATCTTAATGATTAACTCTTCATTTGACACGACTTTTCACTCCTTTTTTCCCACGAAGCCCAAAGATCAAAATAAAACTAAGCAATGCGAAAAATGCAGTGACTAAATAGACATGTTGAAGCGATTCAGCTAATGCTTGTTGTAAAAATCTCAATGACTCTACTTGAATTCCTGCGCGAGCATCTGCACTAAGCAAATCATTGATAGCGCTTAAAGAATAGTTTTGACCACTGTCAGCGAAATAACGCAGTAATGAACTGTTGAGAATACTACCTAGCAATGCGACACCAATTGTACTACCCAAGTTCCGCATGAACATGTTTGAAGCAGTGGCAGAACCACGCTGTTCATAAGATACGGCAGCCTGAATTGCAACGATAAACACGGTACTAGTTAAGCCCATGCCAAGACCAATGGAAAAACTCGACATGGCCGCCCATAAAGGACCGAATCCAGGTTGCATCAAAACAAACAACAAAGATCCTATTAGTAAAAAAGCACCACCAGCAATAGATGTTTTAAAATACCCGATTTTCAGCAAGAGTCTTCCCGAGAAAAAAGCAGCTAATGGCCACCCGACTGACATAGCTGTTAACGTGAAGCCTGCAATCGCGGCAGGTTGTTCCATGACACCCGTTACATATGTTGGCAAGTAACTAGAAATTGCTATTAAAATAACACCATTTGTCAAAGAAACCAAGTTGGCATAAAAAATAGTTTTATTGCGCCAAATCTCAAAAGGCATCATCGGATCGACGGCTTTTCGCTCTGCCCATATGAATAACACAAAAAACAAGATACTGGCAGTTAGTAAAATCAGCGATTTCGTAGAAAACCAATCAAATGATACGCCGCCTTCAACTAACAGATACAACATAGTCGATAAAGCAGCTGTCAATAAAGCAGCCCCTTTATAGTCAATTACCGGTTTCTTCGTATTGACTGGCTCTTTTAAAAACAACAGAACACCGAGCAACGAAATAATCCCAAGAGGCAAATTGATCCAGAAGACGTATTCCCAACCAATCGTGACGACGAGAATCCCTCCAATTGCAGGACCCGTAACTGCCGAAATTCCCCAGACACTTGATAGGTAACCTTGGATTTTAGCCCGTTCTTCTCTAGAGTAGATGTCTCCGACAATCGTCGTGGCGATTGGCATAACGGCACCTGCACCCATTCCTTGGATAAATCGGTAAAAAATAAGTTCATCTATTGAATTGGCCAACCCACATAATAAAGAACCGAGTAAAAACAAAAGCATGCCGACAGCAAATATACGTTTACGTCCGAATATGTCGGATAGTTTACCGTAGAGTAACACGGTTACAGTACTCATCAACAAATAGGCTGAGAACACCCAACTATATTTTGAAAACCCACCTAGTTCAGCTGAGATGCTTGGCATGGCTGTCGAGACGATCGTCGCTTCGACAGCACTGACGAACATCGCGAGCATGACAGACGCTAAAACGAGTGGTTTTTTTGTTCCTTCCATTCAACAAACCTCTTTTCGATTAGCTATTAAAAAAGCGAAAGCGCCCGTTACGTCTACACGGGCGCTAAAGTTTTACAGCTAATATGAAACGCTAAAATTTAGCTTCCATCGTAAAAAAGGCCTCTATGACGAGACCTTTTCCAGTTACTGTGCTCATCTTTTCAATTGATAAATTTGTTTTTTTAGCTGCTTTAATACAACACGCCGCGTCAAAATCCCCATAAACATTTCTTCGTCGTCTACTACACATAGAAAGTTCTGGTTAATGACCATATCAAGCGCTTTTTGAAAACGTTCATTGACGTGGATCAAAGGCAAATCTTTTTCCATGATATCTTCCACGCGGATATCAGAAAGCCGCTCGTATTCTATATGATCCATTCCAAGAATTGCGTCAGTTATCCGTTGTGCATTGATTAAACCGCAAAAGCGGTATTTCGAATCCAATACCGGTATGGCTGAATAGCCTGTCTTCGTTAAGACGAGCAGTGCATGTTCGGCACTGTTCCCCATTTGAACATGCGCTACTTTCTCGGAAGAGATGATATAGTCTTCGATTGGTGTATCAAGAAAATCTTTGCTTGGCAATGAAATCATGTACTCTACTCCTTTTAAATCTCCTGTATTAGACGCTGTCTAGTTAGACTCATCATAACACATCAAGATTTCGGAAACTAATTAATTGTTGCGTGAACTTACTTAAAAAGGAAACTTATTCAGCCACTGCCCACCATCTAAGGTGACGATTTCCCCATTCATATAAGAAGCCTTATCTGACATGATAAAGGCGGCCAGTTCAGCCACTTCCTCGGGTTTTCCAAGTCTGCCAAGAGGAATTGACTCTAATGTCCGTTTAGCGGCTTTCTCAGATTCCCAAAGCTTGTCAGCTCCACCCGTTCGTTCAATCGGTCCAGGCGCAATACCGTTTACGCGAATACCGAACTGTGTACCCCATTCAACAGCAAGCGTCCGTGTCAACGACATCACGCCTGCTTTAGCTGCAGCTGAATGGGCAACTCCTGCTCCAGCATTCCAAGCATACGTTGCCAGCATATTTACAATGTTGCCTTTTGTACCGTTCTCAATCCAATAGTTTCCGACTGCATGCGAACAGAAAAAAGTTCCGTTCAAGACAATATCAATTACTGATTTCCAGCCATTTGGCGATAACTTTTCTGCATGAACAATAAAGTTTCCAGCAGCATTATTCACCAATCCGTCCACTCTGCCAAATTTTTCATGAGCGAATTTTACCATTGCTTTAGCATGTTCAGGTTCCCGTACATCCATTTGAAAAACTTCGACAGAACCGCGGTCTCCTGCAATCGCTTTCACAGCCTCGTTGAGTTTTTCCATATCGCGTCCTGTGATGACGACATTAGCTCCTTCTGAGGCAAATTTCTTAGCCATGTGCAGTCCCATACCACTTGAGCCACCTGTAACAATAATCGTTTGATCCGTAAACATGTAAACATCCCCTTTTGATTAAATTACAACGCATAAATCAGTGCTCTTTGTTTGCCCGCATTTCGTTAGCTAAACTGCAGACAGTTTCGATCACCTTAACTAAAGCATTCTACAAAGTCATTGATTTCCCCTTTTATTGCACATGGAGCTTTTGTATACAGTGCTTAATAATTTTGATATGATAAAGTCGAACTACTCACTATTTTGTAAGAAAGGAATGAGTTCATGCCAGTTACTAAATCAGATTCAGATATCGCGCAAGCCATTTTCACTGTTAACCGCCATGCAAAAACTGCTCCTGATAATCATTATTTGTATGCACTGAAGAAAGAAGCGTTAAATTTAATGATTGTACAACAACGTGCATTAAAAATTGGTTTACACTTCAGTAAAAACCCTCAGAAAAGTCAACAGCAATCTTCAGTCCTCGTAAAATGCGGCAATTATTATTTTCACATGCTTCCGAAAAAAGAAGACTTCTCGTCGCTCGAACATTTAGGCCACTTGGACGATACGTACCGCAATCCTCCTAGCCGAATGAACTTGAAAGTAGCGAAAGAAATTTTACGGATGCTGACTGGATTAGAACCGCAAAAAAAAGAAATGGTACGTTCTAACTTCACTAAATCCTATCAGCCAAGACAAGTTGACCGATTTTATTCACCTAAAAAATCCTATTTTGATTGATTTTTAAAAACTGGAAACCTGTAGAGGTTTCCAGTTTTTTTATGATCGATAATATTCTACTAAAGCTTGCGTACCTTGTTCTTCGTGACCTTGTGCTGCTACTTTTTCATACATGCTTAGAGATAAGCGAAGACCCGGTAAATCCAATCCCCAGTTTTCTGCTTCTTCTGCTGCAATTTTCATATCTTTTATAAAATGCTTGATGTAAAAACCGGGGCGGAAATCTTCATTAATCATTTTAGGTGCTAAGTTTGACAGTGACCAGGAACCGGCTGCGCCTGAAGAAATAGAACGCAGTACACGTTCAGGATCTAATCCCGCCTTCTCTGCATAAATAAGCGATTCACACACCCCAATCATTGTGCTGGCAATGTTAATTTGGTTGCACATTTTGGTATGTTGCCCTGAACCAGCAGGACCTTGAAATACGATATTTTCACCGAATAAGTTGAAAACTGGAGAAATCTGCTTGAAAATTTCTTTTTCTCCACCTACCATAATCGATAATACGCCATTTTTAGCACCGATATCGCCACCAGAAACGGGTGCATCCAGCGCATGGAGACCTTTTAGCGTAGCTGCTTCAAAAATTCTTTGGGCCAACTGTGGCTGAGAAGTGGTTAGGTCCACAAGTATCGTTCCTTTTTTAGTATTCCCCAACAGGCCTCGCTCACCAAAATAAACTTCTTCAACATCAGCTGGATAGCCCACCATAGTGAAAATGAGTTCACAGTTATTCGCTACTTGCTGAGGTGAATCAACAAGGAATGCACCGGCTTTTACTAAGCTTTCCGCTTTTTTAGCAGTTCGTGTAAAGATTGAAACCTCGTGCTCATGGTCGAGCAAATGCTTAACCAAACTACTGCCCATCACGCCAGTTCCGATAAATCCAATCTTCATATGTAGTTCCTCCTTTTGTATATAGCTTCAGTTTAGCAAACATCTTTAGGATATTCACTTATGTAGATACAAGAACTACGCTCTCGCTTATTAAGCGCAAAAAAGAAGCCGATCCGTAAACGGACCGACCACAAAAGGGGGAAATGAGAATGTTGCTGTTGTTCAAGTATACTATGCCCGACTTGAAAACAAATTAAACATTTTTATTCAAATAGTGATTTTTTATTTTTTCAATTTCAGCGATAAAGTTTGAAGCTTGTGATTCCGGCAACTGTTTATCGCCATATCGGACGCGGTCGTAGGTTTTGTAAAAAGAAGCTGATACGTCCCAATCCATTCGTGCTATCCACTCTCGGACTGTCTCGTGACTTTGCCGTTCTAGTTTTTGCTCTTTGGCCATTAGTTCAAGACTGCGAAAAACTTCTCTAATTTGATGCAAGTCCCTGCTAGCTGGCGATTCCTTAGCAGTCGATACGAACAGTTCTGTAGATAAATGATCATGCCTTTTCATACGGATTGTGCTTTTGGGTACAGGCGTTTCTGAATCCGGCTTAATTTTTCTTAGCCATATTATCAGTACTACTGCACTTATGACCATCACGATTCCTAAAAGAATTTCAATTGGAAAATCTGACGGCATTGTTTCACTTACCATAGTTTCACGTTGCCCTGTTTCCTCATCGGGACCAAGTACCTCTAAGGTTTCTTGCATTTCTTCTTCTGTTGATAAGCCTGCTAAAAATTCATTTACCTGCTCAAGCAATAACGCAAGTAACCAAAATACAACCCGTATCATTCCTCCCACTGCCCATCCGGCTAATCTCCGAACATCATCAGCTATATAAAAGATGCTGATTGCTACCACGGAAGGAATGCTGACGAGAAGTCCAAACACACTCGCTACTTGGCTAAATTTTGCACCGGTTTGTCTCGTATGAAGATAGCTATAGAGCAATTGCGCACCCACATAAAATAAGATGGCAACAGGTACGATGGAAAACAGGAGGCGACTTGTTTGCTGGTTTGGATTTAGCAGTACCAATGTCCAGCAGATGCTAAAAACTACGGTGAATTTCATTAAAAAATAGTGACCGTAATTGAATTCTTTGTAACGTACTGAATACCGTGCATGAAGCAAGTAAACAGACAGCATCCCTAAAATAGTCGCCAACCATAACGACATACCCATTGCCCACATACTTACTGTCGCAACAGTGGAAAGACCGATCCCTCCTACTAATTGATACGAATACCTTGAAAAAAGGAGGTACGAACTAACGGAGACTAGCCATGCGAGCAACAGCCAAATCCAAGCTACAGACAAGGCTCCTTGTGTATCAGCAAAAACCAGAACCAACGCAATGATAAAAGCATCTAGCATAAAGTGAATGGCAGATGGCAAGCGTGATGTCATGCCAAATCACGTTCCTTTCTGCTTGGCAGTACGGTCAATTCTGTTTGACCACTCCATTTCGTAATAAAGCGTAAAGCGTCACTTGGTGTATCAGTTAATAGATAAGTCGTATAAGGCAGTTCTATATGCATATCCAAATGTCCCAGCATTGTGCGATAAGGCAGTGTAGCATTATTTTTGGAAATAATCGATAGCAGTTCTAACGCCTGTTGTCGTTGCTTTTGTCCGAGTCCTGTAGACAAATATAAATAAGGCATTTTACCGGCTGAACGAATATTAACTGCTACTGCATAAGGCACACCGGCGCTAAAGCAATTCTCAATATAACTAGCCAATTCTTCAATTCTATCTTCTAAATCATGGATGGTGCCATAAAAGGCTGACACGTTAAGCGCAAAGAGCATTGATTCATTAGCTACTGTCGAAAAAATTTTTGTCTGGTATTGCTGCATTCTAACACTGGCTTTCCAATGGATTTGATTGAATTGGTCTGTTGATACGTAATCCCTCGTACCAATTGGCTGAAAGGCATCATCAAACAAAGTATGTTGCAAATTGAATTGACCCGGTTTTTGACGGGACGGCGTATACCGAAAAGGGTATTTTTGGAGTTTTGGAAAGACCAGCTGCTCATGTAAAATCGCCGGCTGATACTCCAGAGTTATGCTGCCTTCTCCAAAAGGATGAGCAATGAGTAGCTCCATTTTCTGAATACGCGACAGTCCTCTTCTTTTACCTGTAATTGGCACATCAATTTCAATTGTCTGCTTACTGCCAATGGTAAAAGGAAGATCAACTTCTACTAAATCTCCATAGCTCACTGCACTGTCACCTTTCGGCTCTACAGCATCATGAAACCAAATTTTCAATTGACCGTTCCAAATAGGCAAGCCTTCATTTTTAAAAACAAGTTCCCAAGAAGAATCTCCTCCATAAAGAAGACGCTTACGTATGCGGTTGTTTTGAAAAACCAATTTCTTGCCGGCTCGGTCTAAATAGAGAATTTGCAACCCCACTACTGTTGCTGCAAAACCGATGACAGCTGCAGCTAAAAACTGTAAAAATATCATTGCCATAAAGAATAAGGCAATTAATAAGCCCAATACCCATTTCATATTTTTCGTATCGTCAGCATGACGCATCCACACCATCTAAAACGCCTCTACCGGTGAAGCAACAGAAGTGGAAATTTCACGTAAAATAGCTGTGGGCTCCTGAATGAGCATACCTTCAGCTGTCAGCATTAACCGATGGACCGCGACGGGTTCGAGTATATACTTTACATCATCTGGCGTTACGAAATTTCGACCTTCGATAAATGCTCTTCCTTGAGCTGCATGAACAAGTGCCAGAGCCGCCCTAGAACTCAAGCCAAGTTCAATTGATGGATGTTCACGTGTTGCGCGGACAAGTGAAACAATATACATCTCAATGTCTTCGTGAACTGCTACTTTACTCGCTTCAATGCGCCATTTCCGAACATCTTCAACTGATGCCACTGGTAGAATTTCTTTTTTATGGGAAACGTTATCTCGAAAATTCCGAATGATAGACAACTCTTCTTGTTGATTTGGATACCCAATTTCTAGGCGAAACAAAAAGCGATCCAGTTGTGCCGCAGGAAGTGGAAATGTTCCTTGTTGCGATTCCACGGGATTTTGTGTAGCAATGACGATAAACGGATCTGGCAATTGTATAGTCTCTCCATCAATGGTCGCCTGTTTTTCTTCCATCGATTCCAACAGGCTTGACTGCGTTCTAGGTGTCGCCCGGTTAATTTCATCCGCTAGTAGTAAATTAGTTTGAACTGGGCCAGCCCGTAATTCAAATTCCTGCGTCTTCGGATTGAAAAAACGAATGCCTGTCACGTCTGACGGCAAAACGTCTGGTGTAAATTGAATTCGCTGAAATTGACCAGCAAATGACCCCGCAAATGCTTTAGCCATCCACGTCTTACCTGAACCGGGTACACTTTCAAGCAGTACATGTCCCCCTTGAATCAACGCGATTAACATAAAATCAATCTCTTTTTCTCTACCTACTACTAATTGATTTAATTGTGTTCTAGCCTGTGTTAATTTCTCCACATTGTCCCCTCCGCTTCTAATTACGCTTTCTTATTTCGACGGTTCTTCGGTGTAGATATAACTGGTCGTTCCGTGATGATAGGCTGTGCCTTTAAAATGCTTAAAATCCTCACGTTCAATCAAAACCTTGCGGAATTCTAGAAAATCTTCTTTTTCAATTGTAATAGATTCGATTTCACCATTTTTTAACGCTTCGAGTTGCTCGTTATAGTCAGTCATGAATTGTTCTCCTTTTGTCTTAGTTTTACTAATTCCTTCTGGTATAATACTAAACGGACGCTACTATTCTATTTAGCACATACTGTACGAGACTGTCTTAAGACATGTCAAAAAACACCTGTACTAGAATTAGTATACAGCAAGAAAACAAGTCGAACACCTTTGTCTTTACTGAGTCATTAAAATGGAATACGGCTTTAATTTTTAGGAGGATTTACATGATTAACTTTTTAAAACAGCATCCGTTGATTTTGATGCTGCCGCTAGCTTTCTTTTTATACAATTTAGCTTTTGAAAATACTGCTATTTTTTGGTATATGTACACATTTGCGATGCTGATATTAATGTCTCTCGCTATTATATTCGTTAAAATTTTTGATGAGCTTGTTACGTGGAAATCTTTGGTTTACGGATTAGTCTTTGGAACACTTCTTTACGGGCTCGTTGCTGCCGGATTTCAGCTATTACTATTAACACCTTTCAATATAGCTGGATCTGTCAAAAGTTTTCTAGCAAATTTTGCACCTGTTACGATTTGGCACTACCTACTATTAATGTTTATCATCGTACCGGGTGAGGAAATTTTTTGGAGAGGACTTGTTCAGCAGAAGTTTAAACACTATTGCTCGACGCCACTGGCAGTTTTAGCGAGCTCTGTTTTGTTTGGTCTGGCGCTGGCATTAGGTGGATTTTGGCCAGGAGCTTGGACTGGAATCATCACAGGATTGATTCTTGGTTTGCTTTATGAATGGAAAAGAAGTTTACCTGTTATCATCGTTTCTCATTTGGTTATGATCGTCTTGTTATTTTTGATTTTCCCACTAGCGATTTAAAGTGAAACATTCCTCTTTCTGGGACGTCTACTAGACAAACCGATAGGAGGAATTTTTTTTATGAAGAAGAACTTATTTTTATTCTCATCCGCTCTAATGATCGCTATGCTATTGGCAGCTTGTGGAACTGCAGCTACTGTCGAAGAAGACACTGAGCCAGTAGAAGCACCAGCTGAAGACACCAATGCAAGCGATGACGAATCAGTTGAAGAAAGTACTGAAGACACCACTACAAGCGATGACGAATCAGTTGAAGAAAGTACTGAAGACACCACTGCAAGCGATGACGAATCAGTTGAAGAAAGTACTGAAGACACCACTACAAGCGATGACGAATCAGTTGAAGAAGCTGCAGGTACCTTAATTCAAAGCGATGAACAAAACTACGAACTGCATGTCTTAGATGGTTACGAACTAACAGCAGAAGAGCCAAACAAAGATTCACTGTATGTTTCGGATAATTCAGCCGTTTTTATGAGAATTGAGACGTTTTCTTCTGAGGACATCGATTTTGCTTCTGCAACAGAAAGCATGAAACAAACCTTAAAAGCTGTTAATCCAGATACAGAAGCAGTTGAAGCCAGTAATTTCGATGGTGCTAACTTTAAACAATCCGCGGCCTTCGAAGTGCCAAGTACTGAAGGCAGTGTAACCGGGATTGTTTACGAAAACGATAAACTGATCGTGCGTCTAACTATTTTTGATGACAACACGGTTAACGCAACAGAAGATTTTATTTCTATGGGGAAAACGATTCAATCAGTTGAATAATGAGTACTCCAATAGAGACATCCATCAATTCAAAAAAGGCCATCCAAAATTTGGATGGCCTTTTTTGAATTAGTATGATAAATCTTTGATCGACAAACCTAGTTTTTTCATCAATTCAATGGCTTGCTCTTTTTCTTCATTCGATAACGCTTCCGTCAATTCATGCAATTTTTTTTCATGTTCCGGAAAAATCTGTGCCATGAATTCTTTACCTTGCGCTGATATTTCTGCATAAGTGATACGGCGATCACTCGGACAATTAACACGCGTAATATAGCCTCTTTTTTCGAGTTTATCAATAACGTAAGTAATAGAACCACTTGCTAGTAATATTTTGCCACCTATTTTTTGAAGTGGTTGTTTCCCTTTATGGTACAAAAGCTCTAAAACTGCAAATTCAGTTGGATTTACGCCACTCGCCTGGAAAAATTGATTGGTCTGTTCAGTAATTGCTTTATGTGCACGCGACAGCACAATAAATAATTTCAGAGATTGTTTGATTTCTTCGTTCATCCTATTCACTCTTTCCGCTGTTTAAGCTGCATTGCACTAATTATAGTCTTTTTCTTCTCAAATGACACCTTCCTGGGTCTACCCGATAATTACGCGTTCTTTCGGATAGTGGAATTTAGTTGGATCTGTTTTACCGCCAATTGTGAAGAGGAAAGAAATCAGTCCAACACGCCCAACAAACATTAAAGCCATGATGATAAACTTCCCGATTTCTGACAAATCACTTGTAATGCCTAAAGACATTCCACATGTTCCAAAAGCAGAGGTGATTTCAAATATGATTTCCACAACCGTAGCAGTGGGCTCCGTAATAAGAAGTGCAAGGGTCGCCGCAAAGACGATAAAAAATGCCAAGAAAATAACTGCGAACGCCCGAAAGACATCAATTAGCTCAATTTCGCGCTTGAAAATTTGAATGGTATTTTTTCCTCGTGCAAAATTAATCAAAAACAAAATCGCGATTGCAAAAGTAGTTGTGCGAATACCGCCACCAGCTGAACTTGGAGATGCACCTATAAACATTAAGGCACTCATAAAAACATTTGTGGCGTCACTGAATTGCGTGATGTCGACTGTAACCAAACCGCCTGATCGAGAGGAAACCGAATGAAAAATCGACGCAAATATCGATTCATGCCAGCTCATCGATTTAAACGCTTTTACTGATTCTAATAAGAAAATACCGATAGCTCCAACTGCTAGTAACACTGCAAATATACTCGTTGTGATTTTTGTGAAAAGAGAAAAACGAAAATATTTTTGCTTATTCGAAATAAATTCCTTTAGTTCAATTAATACCGGAAAACCAATAGCACCTAAAATAATGAGAATCATGTTAATAATTTGGACAAAATAATCATTAAAATACGGCATTAACGATTCGCCTGTAATATCGAATCCTCCATTAGTGGTGGCTGTAATTGAACCAAATACACCATGTAATAACGCTTCTTGGAATGTTGGAAAATACTGCGTAAAATAAATTGTCAGGATAATTGCACCGACCGCTTCTATTAGCAACATAATTTTCACAATTTCGCGAATCAGTTTAACAACGCCCGCCATACTCGATTGATTGTGATCAACCATGATTAATTGGCGTTCACGTAACCCAATACGTTTACCCACAAGAAGCCAGAAAAATGTTCCGATGGACATAATTCCAATGCCCCCAAGTTGCAAGATAAACATTAAAACAACGATACCAAATACTGTATATGTTTCCACAACATTAATTACGGATAAGCCCGTTACACTTATAGCACTTACTGCAGTAAACAAGCTATCAATTAAGGGGATGGTCATCCCTGGTTTATGGACATTTGGTAACCTCAATAATAAGAAGGAAACAGCAATTGCCACAAAATAATACGAAACAATAACCTGTGCAGGTGTTAGATTTCGTACTTTTTGAAATGAATTATTCATAAGACATTGATTCCCTTCGGCGTTTTACTCTCTTCTCATTCTATGAAAAGATGAGACAAAAAGAAAGAGAAATCGATAATCTATTTTAGTTGGTCCAATGAACAAGCTTTTAGCAATTCAAAAACAATACCTTACGTCCTCTAGAACAGCTGTCAGTGCAAAGAAAAAAATTTACTCTTTGTCTTTTGGTTTATGTTCTGCATTCGGAGATACATCTTTATTCTTTTGTTTATAAAGCTGGTCTTTATTGCTTTGTTCAGGATTTTTTTCATTGTTCTTTTGGTCGTTTGGTATTGACTGAGACTTATTTTTAATAGTAGTTGATGAATTCTTTTTCTGTTCTACAGCTCTGTTGTTTTGCTGCTGTTTCTGTGTCTCTTTCTGTTGGTTTTTTCCCGTAGATTTTTCTTTTTGAACTGGCTTTACCGGATCTATTTTTTGCTGTTTTTCTATAGGAGCGCGAGTTTCAACTTTATTGAGAGACTTTGATGGATGGATGTTTTGTGTTGCTGTTTTTTGTTGTTGATTTGCTCGGATAGACTGATTTTCATTTTTCTTTTGAACTGCGGGCGAATTCGGTTTCGGACCTACTACTGGCTTATTTTCCTTCTCTTTTTTGTTTATGTCTTTGGTGTTATTCTGTTTTTTGTGTTCATTCTCTGCTTTATTTTCTTTTGTAGGCATTTCTTCTTTTTCCTGATTTGAATCGTTTACTTTAGGCGATTGCTGAATTTCCAAAGTTTCAACTTTATGAATCAATTGTCCGACAGGCATTTGGTTTTCTTTTGAATGACGCCATTGTTCTTTTGTGGCTCGCTTTAGTTGAATTGCCAGTTGTTCATTTTTCACATCTGAAGAAACCGCCATAACAACTTTCTTTATAGACTCGTCGGTTTTGTTGTCATTTTCTTCGACTGCAGTAATGGTGATTTGCTTTGTTCGTTCTGTGACTGCCAGCTCAAAGACCCGATCCAATACAACATGAAGAGAATCATTTTCCCAACCGCCGAGTTGTTCAATCAGCTGTTGCCCATCGCTATTTAGTTCACGGATAGATACAACCTCATAGTCATCATTTATCCCTAGTTCTATGCCTGGATTGATTTGAACTTGGACATAGCCAAATGCTTCTTCAGCGGGAAACACCAAAACAGAAACGAACAACGCAACAGCAGCTAGAGCGGCTGTTAGAGGAGCCATAACGGGCTGCCGATAGATTGCTCTTTTCTTATCAGCTAGATCAAACAAAACTTCTTCTCCTAGTACAGGTTTACCCACAGGCAGTCCTTTAACGATTCGACCATCTTTCAATAGAAAAACAGAGCGATTGTCATTCAATTCAATGCATATTCCCAATTGTCTCCGCATTAGTTTAATCGCCCCTTCAAATATTCTTTTAAAAAATGCAAATCGCTCATCTGCAGTAAAGCCATTGCAATTATGTATTTTCGATGGCGCTCTATCGTTTTGCGCGACACCTTTACGAGCGTTTCAATGTCTTTGATTGGCAACTTTTTCTTGTCCATCAAGTATTGTTTATACTCATCAGTTTCGGCTACTAACTGGGCAATTTGAATAGAAGTAAGACGTGTATCTTGATGAACTGGAGACACTTTTACCAGTATTTGAAAAGATAAGCCGAATTGTTGAAGCATTTTTTCATACAGAAATATTTCTTCACTTCTTTTCTGATTTTGCTGTTCGATCGAATAAGCCATAGCTGCAGCATGATCAGCAAGGCCATTATGTGCTTCTGGCTCTTCTGCTGTCATGAAGTCGTGGCTAAATTCATCTCTTCGGCTTTCTTTACGTATAAAATCAATTAGCCGTCTGCGAATAACGAGGTGAGCAAATGTTAGAAACGAAGCATTATTGGTCTGATCGAATTTTTCAATTGCTTCGTTGAATGCAGAAAGTGCAATGCTGTATTCATCATCATGGTCATCGATAAATCGCTTGCATACTTGAGAAGCTGTCTTTTTCATAAAAGGTGAATAGGAAAAAAGCAACTCATGCAATACTTGTTCATCGCCACCTTGTGCTTGCAAAACCATTATTTCAGCATCAGACTTTTTGTTGCGTCCGAACCTTCCACCTAATAAAGCTAAAAGCACACTATTCACCTCTTCTCTAAGTCACTGCCTATAGTTAATTGTAACTTTGGAATGCGTGTTTGAAAAGAGGTGGACTTTACTGTTCTTACCATTATTCGCTTTTATAGTTATTTTTTTGTCGGTCTCTACACATGTTGTATGAATGATGATTTTTTGTGAAACAATCGCGGGGTATCCATATAAATACTTCCCTTTTTATTCACCTTATTTATTGTCTTGCTGCAATTTGTCAGTAAAATGCCGACAGAACGGACTGAGGTCTACTTTGACGGACACTTTAGCGGACACAGCCAGGTTGCACCGTCTTCATTATCATCAACGATGCTATTTTTTTCATTCTCTGCGGCACTACAAAAAAACAGACAGAGAAAAAGAGTTCCTTTTTCTCCGTCTGTTTTATGGTAGAGGCTGATGTGACAGCCCCAGCTTTTATTCTTTAAAACCGTCTTTATTTTACTTCTTGTTCTTTAGCTTGCTCTCTGTTCTGCTTGACTCCAAGGATTCCCCCTACCACGACAATGCCGAGTAATACTGACCAGAATACCAATGTCCAGCCTGTAGAGTGTGGGAAGTCAGTAGGCAAGATACCGACGTTTTCGTGAGATAAAGTCATCACTAGCAACTTTACTCCAACCCATCCAACAATAACAAACGCTGCTGTTTCAAGTTGCGGGTATTTCTCAAGCAATTGTACGAATTTATGTGCCGCAAATCGCATAATGATTACACCGATCAATCCACCGGCAAGCATAACCATAAACTGACCTGAGTTAATGCCACCAATGTCATTAACGCCAAAAACATTTAAATGTGGCAATGTAACTGCTAAAGCTACTGCTGCTAACATTGAGTCGATAGCAAAAGCAATATCGGCTAATTCCACTTTCAATACCGTCATCCAGAAACCTGAACCTTTTTTCTCAGGTTTACCATCAACGCCTTCAAGGATTTCATCTGTATCTCCCTTGCGTTGATCGTAGAGACTCTTAATTGAAATGAACAATAAGTAAGCTGCTCCAAGTGCTTGGATCTGCCAGATATTTACGAGCAACGTGATCATGAATAAGGCTGCAAAACGGAACACGAATGCTCCTACCAATCCATAAAACAACGCTTTTTTCTGTTGTGCTTTCGGTAAATGCTTAACCATTACCGCCATAACTACTGCATTATCTGCAGCTAATAATCCTTCAAGTCCTACTAAAACGAGTAGTACCCAAGCATATTCTAATAAAACTGCTTCCATTCTGCTTTCTCCTCCTGTTTTTTGCCAACAAAAAAGACCCTTGCCTAAATAAAGGCAAAGGTCTCGCTAAGCAAATTTCGTTTGCTATCACAACCGATGGCTACTAACCATGTATTGACGACTGTGAAATAGGTTTCCCTATAGCTACTCCCCCTTGACTGAAAGTCAAAGTGTATTGAGTTGTAATGTTAGTATAGCATCATTTCAAATCCAAAGAAAGTTTAACGGATAGCAATTTGAAATTTTTTGTCATTTTTATGTACGTTGTAAAATTCAACCATTGCAGGCATAGTCGCTATAAAATCTGCACAGTAAATACCGCTTCCTGCCAATAAATTTTCCGCTTTTTGTGTATCAAAATCAGCTGACCACGTTAAATAATCTAGGGTTTCAATTTCGACACCCAATCCTCTTCTTACGAAACCAATAGACAAAGACATCTTCGCTAAGCTATGAGGCACTCGTCCTTTGGGATTTTTCCCTGTCATCAAATGGACCATACCACGATATATTTCTTCCACAGGATGGGGATTGGGATCCGTTAAATGAACAGTTTGTCCGGCAGCGGCTGCCAATTCACTAAGATACATCGATGCTTCCAAAATATAATCGATCGGCACGACATTTAGATACGATTTGGAACGTCCAACGAATGGAATAATTGGCAGAAATTTTACTCGATCAATTAAATTCAAGAAAAAGTATGGACCATCAAATTTAATGGTTTCCCCTGTAATCGAATGTCCACGGACAATGCCTGGTCGAATAATTGTGACAGGTACTTGTTTCTTCATCTCATTTACTAGTAGTTCTGCTTCGAACTTCGTTTCTTCGTAAAAGTTTTTAAACGCTTCTGGTCGTTGCAATTGGACTTCATAAATAGTTCCTTGTCGATTTCCAGCTACATAGGCTGTACTGAAGTAAACATAGCGTTCTACATTTGGCAATTCTGAAACGAATTCATTCACATGACGAGTTCCTTCCACATTGACTTTCCATGCCAAATCTCTTGGAACTGCCAAGTCATAAATAGCCGCAAGATGCCAGAATGTCACCTCTTTCTCCTGTAAATACTCTTTATCAGCCTTTTTAAGATTTAATCCACTAATAGTGATATCTCCTTCAATCAGCTGGATCGTTCGACAATTTGTTTCTTTTTCGATTCGCTTGGCTTCTTTTTCTGCCTTTGTTCGTTCCGACGATAGGATAATGGCAGAAATCGCTTTATTTTGCTGTGCATGTTTGTACATCAATTGACTCGCAATAAATCCAGGAAAACCAGTAAACACAACTTCTTTCATAACTTCAACCCCTTTTTTAAATCATACTAAATTTTCCATCAATATGTTTGATAAGTAAGAAAATAATTCACTGAGCTCCCTCTATTACGAAAAGTTTCTTTGACATTCACCTTATAAAGTAAAAAAAAAGTAAACCCGAAGGCTTACTTTTTATTCATTCTTCTTGTTTGTCGATCAAATAGACTGTAGACAATTGGCACGATATAAAGTGACAGTAAAGTTGAACTGATAAGCCCACCAATAACGGTAATACCCATCGGCTGATTAATTTCAGTACCTTCGCCGATACCAATTGCTAGAGGCAATAAGCCCAAAATAGTTGTTAATGCTGTCATCAGAATCGGACGGCGGCGATCATGAACCGAGGTAATAATGGCATCATAGGAATCCATGCCATCCTCTTTTCGTTGATTGATATAATCAACCAGCACAATTCCATTATTGACGACAATACCCACCAGAACAAGCAATCCAATGACAGCAGTAATGCTAACCGGCGTCTGTGTAACGAACAGTGCGATTGCTACGCCGATTGCCATCAATGGCACCGTGAACATAATAACTAGTGGATACTTGAACGATTCAAATTGTGCAGCCATTACAATATAGACAAGCACCACTGCAAGCATGACGGCAAGTAACATATCATTGATCGAGTTATCCAGTAATTCCCGGTCCCCGCCAAACGAAATCAGTGTGTTATCATCCAACTCTAACTCTTCAATTGCGACGTCGACTTTATCAGACATGTCACCTAGTGTAATACTCGATTGATGTTGCAACGTGAAAGAAACGCTATCTGCCTGATCTACACGTTGAATACTCACAGGACCTTGAGCAACTTCAATTTCAGCTAACTCCTGGAGTTCCACAAATTCGCCTGCAGGTGTCCGAAGAGATAAAGTGCGTAGTTTTTCAAGACTGTTTCTTTCCCCTTCTTCATAGGCCACATAGACACTGAGAACTTCATCATTTTCAGCCAATACCTGAGTAGCTAAAACACCTCGTGTAATGTTATTGACAGATTGAGCTATTTGGACCGGTGGCAAGCCATATTCAGTAGCCGCCTCACGGTCAATAGTCATCTGGATTTCATCAATAGTTTCTTGACGATCATTCGTCAACTCTGTTACTTCAGGAAGTTCGGTTAATGCCGCTTCAATATCGACGACCGCTTTGTCCAGTCTTGAACGGTCTGTATCCGTTACAGTAAAGGATAACGTATTTGGCGAAGAACCGGCTGCTGTCTGCAAGTTAAAGCTGACTAACGCACGCTCTCCTACCGTTTTCAGAACTCGAGGCTGTACGTCATCTACAAAATCAAAAACCGAACGATCCCGATCTGCTAAATCTACCAATTTCACGTAAATTTCAGCAACATTTGTTTCCGCAGATCCTTGCGCTTGTCCCTGTTGAGTCGAGCCAATTAGGCTAACGTACACATCGACATCTTCTTCAAGTTTCAATTCTTCTTCTATCAGATTGACTACTTCATCTGTCGCTGCTCTTGAAGAACCATTTTCCAGTTCTACAGAAACACTGACAAACCCTTCGTCTGTTGCCGGAATAAATTCTGTGCCGACTTGCATGATGCCAAAAGCACCTACCACTAGTAATACCAGTGCTGTAAACAACACGATCATTCTATGGCGCAAAGCCCAAACGACCGATCCTTCGAATGCTTTGACACTTCTAGAAGTATCTCTCTGGACTTTCGGTTTTGTACCAGGCTTACCCAACATCCTTGATGCCATCATCGGTATAACGGTCAAAGCGACTGCCAACGATGCAAAAAGGCTAAAGGATATTGTCAAAGCAAATTCAAAGAAAATTTCTCCAATCAATCCTGAGATGAAAATAACCGGTATGAAAACCGCTACAGTCGTAAGTGTTGAAGCAATAATTGCACCTGCTACTTCTTTTGAACCTTCAGAAGCAGCCTTTTTGGCGTTTTTGCCCATCGCCAAATGACGTTCAATATTTTCGATAACGACAATGGCGTTATCCACTAGCATTCCAATTCCCAACGCTAGTGCCCCTAGAGTTAAAATATTCAAAGCAAAATCGGCAAAAAACATAAGAACAAAAGTAACGATAACAGAATAAGGAATCGCTACACCGATAATGATTGGACTTTTAATGCCACGTAGGAAAAAGAAAAGAACTAACATGGCAAAAATTCCGCCTAGAATCAATGTCTGTCCGATATTACCGATAGCCAGTTTGACATAGTCTCCTTGGTCAAATAGAATATCTGCCTCCACGCCTTCAAAGCGCTCTTCACTGAGCAGTTCATCTAGCCTTTCTTGGAATGCGTCTGAAACTTCAGCTGTATTTGCTTGAGATTCCTGAAGAGCAGACAGTAGGACAGCTGGCTCTTCATTTGTTCTCGTTTCACTGCTACTTTCACGTTCACTAATGCCAACCTTTGCTACATCTCCGATTGTGACATTATTGCCATCTATCGGATCGATAGTCAAAACCAGATCCTGTATTTCTTCCACATTAGTCAGGGTACTAATAATGCGGGTTGTTAGGTTTCGACCATTTTCGGTCTCAATCGGTTCCCCAGGCAAAGAAATATTGTTTGCTTGAATCAGCTGAACAACGTCCGATTGCTGCAAGCCTTTTTCTTCAAGTGCTGCCTGATCTAATTCAATTTGAATTTCCTCTATTAAAGAACCTGAAACATTGACACTTGCTACCCCGTCTGTTTGACGAAGTTCTGTCTCTAATTCTTCGGCAATCACTCGCACGTCTGCATCCGGATCACTTGAACGCAAAGACAACTGCAAGATGGGGAATTGAGAAGGATCGAACTTTAAAAAGCGCGGATCATTCGAATCGTCAGGAATCGGCGTTTGGTCAATTCTTTGTGCGATATCTGATTGGACATCATCTATATCTGTTGACCAATCAAATTCCAGCAAGATAAAATTCGAGCCTTCTTGGCTATTCGATTGAATCGATTTAATACCCGGCAATGTCGCCAAATTTGCTTCTAAAGGCTTTGTTACTTTTTCACTTACTTCTGTCGGACTAGCACCTGGATAATTAGTTACCACAACGCCAATCGGCGGGTTAAGTTCAGGGATCAACGTAATCGGAATTCGTGTAAATGATACCGCCCCAAGAATAATGATCAAAAACATAATGACCAATGTAAAGACGGGCCTTTTTATCGAAAAATCACTTATTTTCATCTTTTCAAACCCTCTCTTTACTGTGTTCTTCTATCATAAGAAAAATCCTTTATAACCGCAAATTTAACAGAGCTTGTTCACTTATCTGCCACTTTTTTACTCAAAAAAAAAAAACCTGCTAGCAGCAGGTTTTTTATAACAAACTATATAGTCGAATATTAGGATTTTTATCTTGGAACCAACGTGTCGCAAACTCATTCTCGAATAAAAAGACGTATCGATCGAAACGGTCACGCACAAGCATTGAACGCCCACTTGACATCGATTCTTTCACATCTTCCTCATTTTCAATCCAACGTGCAATTTTGTTACCAACCGGTTCCATACGCACATCTACGTTATACTCATTTTTCATACGGTGTTCGAATACTTCAAACTGAAGTTGTCCGACAGCCCCTAAAATAACTTCTTCTAGATGAAGCGTTTTGTAGTACTGAATCGCGCCTTCTTGAACTAATTGAAGAATCCCTTTATGGAAATGTTTTTGTTTCATAACGTTTTTAGCCGTTACTTTCACAAAAAGCTCTGGGGTAAACTGCGGCAAACTTTCAAACTCGAATTTCTTGCCACTTGTAATTGTATCACCAATTTGGTAATTTCCTACATCGTGTAACCCGATAATATCGCCAGCTACGGCTTCATTAACCATTTCGCGGTCATCTGCTAAAAACTGTGTAGTTTGTGATAGTTTAATCGTTTTTCCGGTACGCGCTAAAGTAACAGTCATTCCTCGTTCAAATTTACCAGACACGATCCGTACAAAAGCAATTCGGTCGCGGTGAGCAGGATTCATATTGGCTTGGATTTTAAAGATAAATCCTGAAAACGGCATGTCCACTGGATCAACTATTTCCTCTTGTTGCGTAATACGCGGCTGCGGAGAAGGAGCAAATTGCAAATAGGTTTCCAAAAACGTTTGCACACCAAAGTTAGCCAATGCACTACCGAAGAATACTGGCGTCAATTCACCTTTTTTTACACGATCAATCGAAAAGTCATTACCGGCTTCATCCAGTAACTCAATATCGTCCATTGCCTGTGTATAATAAGAAGTTTTTTTCATTTCATGTTCTTCGATCATTTTGCCGTTTTCATCAAGTTCAAGAAAACGATCTCCTGCTGAACGAAACGGTTCAATGCGTTTGTTAAAACGGTCATAAATTCCAAGAAATTCTTTCCCCATACCGATTGGCCAATTCATGGCATAAGATTGAATGCCAAGTACTTCTTCAAGTTCTTCCATTAATTCTAGTGGCTCTTTCCCTTGACGATCCATTTTGTTGATAAA
The DNA here is from genome assembly GCF_001465835.2 of Planococcus kocurii. NCBI lineage: Bacteria > Bacillati > Bacillota > Bacilli > Caryophanales > Caryophanaceae > Planococcus > Planococcus kocurii. The sequence continues at coordinate 2,856,757 of NZ_CP013661.2, read as the reverse complement.
GGTGAAAATTGGAATGCCACGCATTTTGCAGACTTTAAAAAGCTTAACAGTTTGCGCTTCAATTCCTTTGGCAACATCAATAATCATGACTGCACTATCAACAGCCATCAATGTACGGTACGTATCTTCACTGAAATCTTGGTGTCCTGGTGTGTCAAGAATATTGACACGATGTCCGGCATAATCAAATTGCATAACGGAAGAAGTTACAGAAATGCCACGTTGCTTTTCAATTTCCATCCAATCGGATGTTGCGAACTTGCCGCTTTTCTTTCCTTTAACTGTTCCCGCATCACGAATAGCTCCACCGAATAATAACAGTTTTTCGGTTAAGGTCGTTTTACCGGCATCCGGGTGGGAAATGATAGCGAAAGTTCTTCTATTTTGAATTTCATTCGTTAATTGGTCTGACATGTTTATACGCTCCTTTAATCTACTCTCTTCATCTTAGAGAACGAACCTGAAAAAAACAAGGAATTTTAACGTCTACAGAAAAAAGAAGCCGTTAGAGGCTCCTTTTCCACTAAAACTTCTTCAATGCTTCTTGTATCGCGATTTCTTTATCACTGTGTGGGTATTTGGTGTTGCCGATAATTTGATAATCTTCATGCCCTTTTCCAGCAAGAATGATAATGTCGCCACTCTCTGCTTGCTGAACAGCATGCTTAACTGCTTCTGCACGGTCACCGATACAAGCAAACTGCTCATGTGTCATGCCACTTTTCAGGTCTTCTAAAATACTGTCATACGTTTCATCGCGTGGGTCATCTGTTGTCAAGACCACATAATCAGCAACCGATGCTTTTTCAGCCATAATCGGACGTTTAGTCTTGTCACGATTCCCACCCGTTCCAACAAGAAAAATAATGCGATTCTTTTTAAAATCTTGAACGGCTTCAATTGCTTTTTCAATCGCATCAGGTGTATGCGCATAATCAATAAAAATCGATACAGGTGCTTCAACTTCCACTTTTTGCATGCGACCTTCTACCGGCGCAATTGCCGCAATTGCTTGTAAGATTTCATCTAACTTATAGCCTTCTGCGTATAAAGCGGCAATCGCAGCTAACGCATTAGAAACATTAAATTCACCGAGCAGTTTCATCGCTACCGGAAACTGGCCTGCAGGACAATGCAAGGTGAACGTAGTCCCTGTATGCGCCAATTGAATATCTTTTGCTCGGAATTGTGCATCATTTTGAATGCCATATGTGTACACCGGATGAGGCGTCATTTTTGCTATTTCACTAGACCACGGATCGTCCGCATTTAAGATGGCTTGCTTTTGATTGGCTACATCCTGGCCAAGCTGTGAAAATAATAACGCTTTGGCATGACCGTATTCTTCCATGGTTCCGTGAAAATCTAAATGATCGTGTGTCAAATTAGTAAAGATAGCCGTATCAAACTCTACACCAGCTAAACGACCCAAAATTAAACCGTGCGACGAAACTTCCATCGTCATGTGCGAACAATCTTCATCACGCGCACGCGCAATCATCTGTTGTGTCGTCAATGCATCATTTGTCGTATTAGCTGATGGATGCAATTGGCCATTCAAGTTAAAGCCGATCGTCCCCGTCATTGCCGATTTCTCGCCTAATTCCATTAGCATCGAATGCAGAATACCAGCCACACTCGTTTTGCCATTGGTTCCGGTAACTCCAATCATGTGAAGAAGCTTAGAAGGATAATCGTAAAATTTAGCAGCTAGAAGTCCCAATGTTCGTGACGTACTTTCGACAAGGATCACTGTTGCATTATCAATTGTTAAAGGTTTTTCTGCTACAATGACTGCTGCTCCTTGGTCTGCCGCTTGTTGGGCAAAATCATGGCCATCTACTGTATAGCCAGTGATGCAAACAAAAATTGAATCTTTTTTAATATCACGTGAATCTATAGTTAAATGCTCAATGCGATCAGGCAAGGCACCTTTAATCTGCTTATACGGAATGGCTGTAAGTAACTCTTTGCTGTTCATGAAAACACTCTCCTAACTCTTAAGAAACCATTGAAGACAGCACGTATGCATAAAGCAATTCTGCTGCCGCTTGTAATGAATCTGTATGCGTACGTTCATATGAATGGGAAGCTTCAATTCCAGGACCAAACAAAGCATGCTTCACATCATGTCCTGCACTAATGGCAGCTGACGCGTCTGATCCATAATAAGGATAAATATCCACTTTATAATCGATTGCATTGGTTTGCGCCAAAGAAATTAAATGGCGTGTCAGTCCATAATGGTAAGGACCACTTGAGTCTTTTGCACAAATGGAAACCGTGTACTCATCCGACTCTTGGCCGTCTCCAATAGCTCCCATATCAACAGCGATATATTCCTGTGTTTCTTTCGGAATGCTGGAGTTTCCACCGTAACCGATTTCTTCATTGTTTGAAATATAAAAATGCGTTGTATAGGGCAGCTGCTCTCCCGTTTCACTAAAATGTTTTACCAATTGAAGCAGTAGCGCGGTGCTTGCCTTGTCATCTAAATGACGAGATTTAATATAACCTGACGCTGTCGCTTCAAATCTTGGTTGAAAAGAAACAAAATCTCCTACTTCAATTCCTAAGTTCTTCACTTGTTCTTTCGAAAAGGCTTTTTCATCTAGACGCACTTCCATATTGTCTGCACTACGTTCTGCTGTACCGGCATCTTTATAAACATGCACAGTCGTTTGATGTAAAAGGATTGTTCCAGAAACTGTTGAACCGTCCGCTTTATGTACGAGGCAATTTTCACCTTCAATTGCATTGAATTTAAAACCGCCAACTAACGATAGCTTTAAACGACCGCTCGACTTGATTTCTTTCACCATAGCTCCAAGCGTATCGACATGCGCTGTCAGCAAACGGTGCTGCTGTTGATTCTTTCCTGGGATCGTCGCAATGACTGCTCCCTTATGAGTCGTCTCATACTCCACATTCCACTGTGTCAATGCAGTACGAATTTTTGACATAACATCCATGGTGTATCCAGATGGACTTGGAATTTCCACTAATTCTTTTAACAAATCGATTGTTTCGTTTTGGTTCCATTGATAAGTCATCTCTACCACTCCTCGGTTCTTTAATCATATCAAAATCAATGATGTTCGCACAGTCCCGTCTTATAGTATTATAGTATTAGTTAGCTACAAAAATTAGCTAGACGCGTCATTTTAGTCACAATATACCCAATTAGGACTGTACTCACTATTCATAACTTTCTAAGTAGGACTGATATCATTTTAAAGCAAAACGCTGAGGTGACTTATGGAAAGCAAGATTATCAATCGCAAAAGAAGCCAATTGTTCATTCATGTACTCGGATTTTTAAGTATTTTCCATTTTTTGCTCAATCAATTAATAGAAACAAATACAGCAGTGGTTTCTCCGCTTTTCGGAATTTCCAGTTATTTTTTGTTTCTTTTGGCTATGGCTAAAATGAAAGAACGCACCTTGCAGTATGCCATTCTTTTTGCTATGAATCTGTACATCTTCATTTTGAACGTTGAATCTTTGTCTCCTATTACACTTATTTATTTTGTCGTACCAATTATTATTTCTGCTTTGTACAATGATACCAAACTTATTCTTATCCTCGGCTTAGCAACTGCCATTGAATTCACACTCCTATCAACACTGTTTGACCGCTTTGATACTGGAAATCCTTTTTCTTACACACAATTATCCATCGTTATTTTTATACTATCGATATTATCGATTACCTTGCTTCATAGTATTTACTTTAGTCGCTATTGGAAGCAGCTAGAGCTAACTAATGCATCGATGGAAAAAGCTTTGTTATCCAAAGAAGGTTACTTACAGTTATTTTTTGAGACAGCCAAAGATGCTATCGCTGTTTTCGATCCAAACAATAAAATCATCGCAGTCAATCCTGCTTTTGAAAAATTGTACGGTTGGACCTCTGAAGAATGCATAGGAAACACCTTGCCACTTTATCCACAGGACATGAAAGAAGACGTCGAGAGACGCACATTGGATGTTCAGCAAGGAAAAAGTTACTCTCTCTTAGAAACAGTAGATCTTCGAAAAGATGGCAGCCGCTTTCACGCGTTAATCACCTTGTCACCTATTTTTGACCATTCCCAAAAAGTAGTAGCGACATCCATCATTTCTCGCGACATCAGCTACCAAAAAGAATCCGACAAACTGATTTTACAATCTGAAAAACTCAAGCTTGCAGGCGAAATTGCAGCTGGTGTCGCTCATGAAATTAGAAATCCCATGACCGTCATCTCTGGCTTTATCCAAATGATGCATCGCGATCCGAAGCATCTTTTTCCGGAATATACCGAACTGATTCAATCCGAATTAGACCGGATCAACTTGATCATTAGTGAGTTTTTAGTGCTTGCCAAACCACAAGCCGTCACACAAAAAAAATTTAGTATCCAGCAAGCATTGGAAGATATTCTTACCTTGTTCGATTCTGAACTTAATCTGAACGGCATTGAATTAAAAAAAGAATGGCAAGAAGACTTCCAAGTCAACGGCGAAGAACATCATTTAAAACAAGTTTTTATTAATTTATTGAAAAACGCAGTCGAGTCAATGGAACAGCCAGGAAAAATACGAATAACAATCACTTCTGAAAAACATAATAAGTTTTCCATCAGCTTCGAAGATTCAGGTATCGGAATTTCCGAAAAAGATTTAGACGGTATTTTCGAACCTTTTTATACGACCAAAGCTAGCGGTACGGGACTAGGGTTATTGGTTTCTCAAAAGATTATACGAGAACATAACGGCACTCTCACCATATCGAGTACGGCCGGACTAGGGACAGTCGCCAAAATCATTTTGCCCGCTTATTAAAGAAAGTGGCACTCGTTAAATTTCCCTCAGTCTTATTGCATGCCAAATAATAGGATTTCTTTTAAAGACATAATTTAAAAGACGAAGGGGCGAAATCAACTGATTTCGCCCCTTCGTCTTTTGTGTTTTTATTTAGTTTTGATTAATCGCGGTCGTCGTCATCATCCTCTTCATCTGAAGCAAGGTTTAGAATAGAGCCGTCTTTAGCATTAACATCAACTTCATGTTCTATGCGTCCATCTTGAACTTCAACCTCGTAGTAAGCAGGATTTTCTTCTGCTTTTAGCTCAAACCCTTCGAAAGTTCCATTCACTGTAGCTAACGCCGCTTTAATCGCTTCGTCAGAACTGATAAATTCTCCCGCTGTAGCTGTCTGAGATTTTTCAGCGTTGTCTTTTTCTCGCTTCTGCTCAAGTACTTCACCCGTATAAGCATCAAATTCAATGTCGTATTCGTAGCCATCAAAATCAATTTCTACTTCGTAATTGGCTCTTTTATCGTCTGTATCCAATTCAATATCCATAATGCGACCATTTGCCAGTTCAAGCGCTTTCGCTGAAATTTCTTCTGTGCTCATCATTTTTTCAGTTGCGATTTCTTGTACGTCATCAGTCACTTTGCCATTAACAGCTGCTGTTTCCGAATTGGCTAATACAACGCCTCCAAAAGCTAAAACCCCGACTGCTACTGGAATATACACTAATTTCTTCATGTAATTTCTCCTCCTCATTTGTTGTTACTCTTACAATAACCTCTTCTTCTGAGTAGAAGATTAAGGCAAGATGAGAAACTGATGAGAAATGAATGCAGATTCGTTCAAGTCAATTGTCCCATTCGACTGTCATTGTATCGCCACGAACTGCATGAATTTGAATTGTCGCTTCTTGATCCGTTTTGTCATTCTCAATTTCAATCAAGTAATAGCCACCATCTTCGGTCTCCACGAATTCATCGTCTTGAACTTCTCCTGACAATGTTTTTTTAGCCAGTCTAATCGCTTCGTTGCGTGTAATAATCCGCTCGAGATCTGGTTCTTCTGACGGAACTACTTGAACCGGCTCTTCACTGATTGTTAATACTTCCCCTGTTGCAGCAGATAGCACCAAAGTCGAGACTTGCGTTTCTTCCTCGACTTTAACGGTGTACTCGTTTCGATCTTTGTTGTAGGTGTTACTCCCAATTATTCCTTCAACTTTCTCTAAAGCAATCTTTTCTGCCTGTTGTTCGGTTAATTTTTTAGCTTTTTCCGTTTTTTTTAGTAGGTTCATGCTTTCTACTTGGCCGTTTTGTCGGTTTACTAGAGCAAGATAGCGTCCATCTGTCCGTTGGAATTCGACTTGGTAATCTTCTCCAGAGGCTGTAGTTTGTTCAATACTTCCTCCGTACAAGCTAATTACCGTTTCCTCGGCCTGCTCTTCTGAAATTTCAGGAGAAGTGCGTGGAAACAGCAGAAAGGCTATTACTGACCCACCAAGTAAAATCGTCGCTAAGGTCATCAAAATCCACTTTCGCATCATCATCCCTCCTGTTTCAAGTGTACATCAGCAACATTAGAATTCTCTGAGAAAGTAATGGTTACTGTCGTACCCAACTGCTCGATGCTCTCTAGACTAATTTCAATCTTCAATGAATCAGCCAGTTGTTTTGCCAATGATAGACCTAACCCAAATCCCCCAGTTTCTCGGTTCCTTGCTTTATCTACACGATAAAATCGTTCAAAGACAAAAGGCACTGCATCTTTTGGAATGCCGATTCCTGTATCACGAATCTGAATAACGGTGTCTCCATTTTTTTGAGCGATTACCTCAATTTTATTAGCGCTATACTTTCTGGCATTGTCCAGCAAAATATAGAGAAGCTGCTTGAACTTCGAGACATCGGTAACGACCGGTAGTGACTGTTCAGCTGTAATCAACTCGAACTCACGATCATAAGATGTGTTCATGGCCGTAACGGTTTGCGCCAGTATATCGACAACGTTTACAGTGATCCATTCCATTTGTGATTCGCTTCGGCGGGCAATATGCAGCAATTGCTCGATCAACACCTTCATCCGGTCGGTCTCTGCACGTATGGCTATCAAACTTTCCTCCGCAATTTTTTCATCGTGCATGCCTTGTCGCTGGAGCAATTTGGCATAGCTACCGATTACCGTTAGCGGTGTCTTTAGTTCGTGGGAAGCATTCGAAACAAATTCTTCTTGCTTGGAATAGTTTTCTTCTAACAAGTCCATCATTTCATTGAAGGTATTGCCCATTTCAGTCAATTCATCGTGTGAATTGCTTGCTACCGGTAGTTTTTCAAAATTGCCGTTACGCTGTATGCGTGTCATGGTAGTCGTCAAATTGGTAATCGGTCGTGTAACAATTCTTCCTAGAACGACACTCGAAATAATCACGGGAATCATAGCTAGCAAAGTGACAGCAACTAAAACCAGCCGCAGCGTCTCCAAGTTTTTTGTCGTTTCCTGCATCGACTGTGCAACTGTAACTTCTGCCACTTGACCATCCGTCCAAATAATCGGTGCTTTAACATAAGCAAAGCGCTCGCCTTCCACGTTGATTGTGCCCGACAGCTCTTCTAGTTTATCGGGGAGCTTGACAGTTACCGTTGGAGATTGGATAGGTGCTAGTTGTTGACCATCAGCTGTCGTAACTTTCACAAGCCCATTAACAGGGACATAGGCACGCAGCACCGTACTTGGATCTTCCGTTTCCGTATTATTAAACTTCGCCACCAGTGCGTTCGTTTCCGTCTGAAGCTGTTCAACTTCTGTCGAATACGTCAATCGGCTAAATGAAAAATAAATAACGAAAGCCAAGATTAACAAAATCACCAGCATCAACAACGTGGAGGAAATATGAATTTTATTTTTTAGTTTCATGGCTTTGCTCCTTCAACACATAGCCCACTCCACGAACAGTTTGGATATACGTAGAACGTTCACCCAAATCTACTTTCTTCCGCAAATAGCGGATATAAACGTCGATTACATTGGTGTCTCCGTAATAATCATAGCCCCACACCGCATTCAAGACTTGTTCACGGCTAAGCACTTGTTGTGAGTTTTTAATCAAATACAGCAATAAATCAAATTCCCGTGGCGTCAATTCAATCATCCGCCCGTTACGTTTGACGTCCCGCGTACTTTCGTTCATTTCCAGCTCATGAAAACGGTGAAGCGCTGAATTTCCATTACCATTTGATAGGCGCAGACACGCACGAATTCGTGCCAGCACTTCTTCAATCTCAAACGGTTTCGTAATATAATCGTTGGCACCTAAATCCAAACCAGCCACTTTATCTTTTACATCGTCTTTAGCTGTTAGCAAAATAACCGGAATCGCCGCATCCGATATGCGGATACGCTTTAACACATCCAAGCCGTGGATTTCTGGCAACATCAAATCGAGCAACACCAAATCCCAGTTCTGCTCCCGGAACTGAATCAACCCTTCAGATCCTGTATGAGCAACGCCTGTTTCATATCCTTCAAACTTCAATTCCAATTCCAATACACGCGCAATGCTTTTTTCATCTTCAACAATTAAAATACGTTCTGCCATTGCCATCACCTCTTACTAAGTATCATATCAGATTCATGAAAAGCGCAGGCGTCCATGTAGATTCGACGGGCATAAGACAGACCAGCAGTGTGGCGCTCTTTGCCACGCAGCTGGGTTGGCTTATGACCCTAGAATCTGGGCGCCGGAGTCTGGACACTGAAAAGCGCAGGTGCCATGTAGATTCGACGGGCATAAGACAGACAGAGACGAAAAAAACGACCCGAAGGCCGCTTATTTCAGTACTGTCTTGATCCATTTTGCTTTATTTTTATAAGGAGGAAACAGTAAATTTGTCGATAGTTTAGTTGATTTCTTCAAGATGGATTTAGCGTGTGTAAAGGTTTCAAAGCTGGATTTACCATGATAGGAATTGATACCAGACGTTCCGATGCCACCAAACGGTAAATAAGAGCTACCCACATGAGAAACCGTATCGTTAATACAGCCGCCGCCAAATGGTAATTGATCTAAGAAAAATCGTGTCGCACGTTCATTTTCTGAAAACAAATACGCCGACAATGGTTTCGGCAAGTTACGGATTTGACGCAATAATAACGGCAAGTCCGTATAGCTAATAATTGGTAAAATCGGACCAAAAATCTCGTCTTCCATAGAGGGACTGTCCCAGCTAACATTATTTAGAAGGACCGGTTCGATATACAAGTCATTGCGATCCGTATTGCCGCCATAAATAATTTGTCCCGCTTCTTTGCGAATAATTTCAGTCAATCGATCAAAATGTTGAGTGTTGACGATCCGCCCAAAATCAGGACTCTGTTGTGCATCTTTGCCGTAAAAGCCTTTTATTGTTTTCGTTAAAATTTTCAGGAATTCTTCTTTAACCGATTCGTGTACACAAATATAATCAGGTGCCACACATGTCTGACCGGTATTCATCAGTTTCCCCCAAGCAATTCGTTTTGCAGCAAGTTCCAGGTTCGCTGTTTGGTCGACAATCGCCGGGCTTTTGCCTCCAAGTTCTAAGGTAATCGGCGTTAAGCGCTCCGATGCAGCTTTCATGATGACTTTTCCGACATTCACACTGCCGGTAAAGAAAATATAATCAAATGAGGCATGAATTAATGCGGTTACTTCTTCACGTTCGCCTTCGACTGCGCGAACATAGTAAGAAGGAAATGCTTCTTCAATAATAGTACCAATTACTTTTGCCACGTGAGGTGTTGCTTCTGAAGGCTTGACTATCGCACAATTCCCACCGACAATCGCTCCAATTAATGGCTCCATAACCAATTGGAATGGATAATTGAAAGGCCCAATGATTAACACAGAGCCGTATGGTTCACGGATAACAAAGCTTTTAGCCGGCTGAAGATGAATTGGTGTCTTGACGTGTTCAGGCTTCATCCAGTCTTCTACATTTTTTGCCATGCTGCCGATGCTATCGAGTACAAAACCGACTTCTGTTGCATAAGCTTCAAATTCACTTTTTCCTAAATCTTTTTTCAAAGCATCGATAATTTCTTTTTCATGAGATTGGATCACACTTTTTAAGCGGTACAATTGTTCGATTCGAAAATCCGCTGGTTTCGTGTCACCTGTATAAAAGTAAGCACGTTGTTCTTCTATCATGCGTTCCACATCAGTTGCTGTAAAATTCATTGTCCAACCTCCTCTAAGTTTCTTCAGTATAGCAATTTTGGCATTGCATAAGCGAAGTTAATGACCTTAAGTTCTTTACCCAAAAGGATTATAGAAAAAACAAAGAGTTATTCCATCAGTAAATGGTCGATATAGCGTTGAACAATTAATCCTTCTTCGAAATTAACCAATAAAGTAGACTGGTTATTCATTTCTTCAAACAGCGACGGGACTTCTTCAAATTCTTCAATCAATTGACGGTCTTCTCCGTACCTTGATTTATAAAGGGTTGTCCAATTTTCTAGAGTCAGCACGCCCTGTTCTCCATACACTTTAAACTGCAATAATTCTTTTTGACCAATATTGCTAATACCTGTTAGTAAAAAAGGAATTTTTGCTTCGGTAAGTCCGTGTGCAATGAGTCCAGTTTCGCATTTATCCGCTTGTTCTGGATAGGTAATATGATGAGATGTAAACGACAATGCTCCAAAGAGACGATGCATTAATTGAAAATAATGAGGGAACACTTCACGAACAAATCCACCTTGGCTCCTTGAACCAATCCACGGATTTTGTTGCCATAACCTCGGCCAGTCTGGGAAAAAAGTTTGAAGTTCGATTCGGACAATTTTTCCGATATCGCCTTCCTTAATGCGTTTGGCCATTTCACGAATTGCAGGTTTATACATTAAGGGGAAATGCATGGCAGTTTGCACTCGGTTATTTTGTACAGTTTTTACCATCGCTTTGCCACCTTCAACATTGTGGGCCAATGGTTTTTCGCACAGGATATTAATCCCTGCACTAGCTGCACGTTCAGCGATTTCTTCGTGAAAAGCGGGAGGCGTCGCAATATAAACCCAATTGATGTCTGAATGCAGCACTTCCTCCACTGATTTCGCCATAGGGATTCCGTAAGTTTCACTGATTTGCGTAAGACGCTCTGTTTGTGGATCAAAAACTATTTTTATGTCCACATGATGTTCTTGTTCCAGTTGCTTGATAATTCGTTCGCCAACAATTCCTGTTCCAATGATGCCAATTGAAATCATGCCAAATCTCTCCTTTTAATGCTTTTCAGCTTTTTTACCTTATTTGTTTATTAGTGTAACCTTTAAGGGTATAGAATAGTCAAACAATACAATTAAAACCAGAGGGGGAAATAAAATGAATGAACAGACCTATTGGTGGGAAACTATTTTTACGGGTGAATTAGAAGTTGGGGTTAATAAGGAAAAATTAGAAGGTCTCACGGAAGAATCGCTTTTGTATTACGCTGAAACAGCATCACCCGCGGAGACAACACTTTAATTGCGGAAACGGATTAGACTCTATCACTCCCGTACATAAAGGCGCCTTTTCAATTTTGATTGAAAGAGGCGTTTTATTATGCCGTTTTTTAGCGTTAACGACGGGAACGATCGACTTAGAGCCGTTATCCAATTGCCAGGTAACATAATTATTTATATACTTATGAAGAACTGAAAGTGGGGATTGTGATGAAACTAAAATTGATGCTAGTTGCTGTATTATTCCTATCGGGCTGCGGAATGTTAGAATCGACCGACACTTCTGGCACCACGGACCAAATTGATGTGGAAGTAACACAAGTTATTGATGGCGATACTATAAAAATTATATACGAAGGCGAAGAAGTGACGGTTCGCTACCTATTAATAGACACACCCGAAACCAATCATCCACGCCTCGGCAAACAACCGCTTGGTAGTGAGGCCACTGAAGAAAACAAACGTTTGATCGAATCTGGTGATGTATCGATTGAATTTGATGTCGGTGACCGCTTTGATGATTATGACCGTTTACTTGCTTACATTTATGTCGATGGTGAGAGCGTTCAAGAACAAATGCTAGCATCTGGACTGGCCAGAGTTGCTTACGTCTTTCCCCCAAACACACGTTACCTCGACGATTTTGAACAAGTAGAGCAAGTCGCCAAAGACAGCCAAATAGGCATTTGGCAATATGAAAATTATTCAACAGACCGCGGCTTTGACTCGGAAGCTTACGGACAAGAACCAACTAGCACTCCGAGCACGCCCCCTAAAGAAGCAACTACCGACTGCGATATTAAAGGCAACATAAACCGCAGTGGCAATAAAATCTACCACCTGCCAAGCGACTCTTCTTACGAGCAAACCAATCCAGAAGAATGGTTCTGTTCCGAACAAGAAGCAAAAAATGCCGGCTTTAAAGGTGTTGGACAGTAGGTTAATCGACTTGTAGCAATACAAATCGCCACATGCTACTAACCGAATGACCTAAACAGGCTTCTTTTCTTCTTTGTAAACTATTGACTTTTTCTGCTGACGAGCTATACTTATATTTGTCCTGGAAATTGAGATTCCTTAGCTCAGCTGGGAGAGCGCTACCTTGACAGGGTAGAGGTCGCTGGTTCGAGCCCAGTAGGAATCATACATGTTAATCTATCAATGGTTTGAGGCACTTTTCAAACTTCAATGGTGTAGTGGTTGGATACCGAATAAGAATCCACTACCAAAGACCGCTTCCTTATCTGATTGAAATCAGAGAGGAAGTGGTTTTTTTTATTCAAGTTTACTATGCAAGACTATAGAGATGACAAGAAGCTTCTAAACCTTTCTCTTAAATTCCTAGAAATCTATATACTAACGTTAAAAGAGCTTCATATGTTCTGTGTAGTTTAGTATTTTCTAAAATCCTATCGGATATATTAAGCATTACTTATTGTCAATCTTCCAACAAATAAATTTGATGAAATCAAAAACGACTTCTACTTAGAAGTCGTAAAATGAATATATTATAGCTTACATTTTCATCATTAATTAAAAATATGTGTAACCAAAATCTTTACTCATATTCACCGTTGATTCTTTCGATTATCTACATACTTCTACTAGAGTCCTACGGCATTCACAGCATACGTCGCATCTGCATTACTGAACCCTTCAAACTCTAATTGAGCGATCAAACCGCTCCTTGAAAAGGATGTGTATTCGAGATAATTTTTAGCCATTTTTACGGCTTGCTCTCTCCAATTCACATTAATTTTGTCCACAGCATACGTCGCATCTGCATTACTGAACCCTTCATATTCTAATTGAGCGATCAAACCGCTTCTTGAAAAGGATGTGTATTCGAGGTAATTTTCGGCCATTTTTACGGCTTGCCCTCTCCAATTCACATTAATTTTGTCCACAGCATACTTCGCATCTGCATTACTGAACCCTTCATATTCTAATTGAGCGATCAAACCGCTTCTTGAAAATGATGTGTATTCTAGATAACTTTTAGCCTTTTTTATCGCTTGTTGTTGTGACACCGTTTCGGTCTTGTCAGGTGACTTGATAAAATCAGCATTAAATGCTCTTGCCAGAAAAGCAGAAAACTGTTCTCTGTTCAAACTATTATTGGGCTTGAACGTTCCATCTTCATAGCCGCTTACGATTCCCATCGCAGCTAAATTCATAATAGAATAATATGAGCTCATCTTCTTGCCCACATCGCTAAAAGAGACGGTAGGCGTAATCGTCTTATTGAAAAAAGCTCGATTTAATATTATTGCCATTTCTGCTCTTGTTACTACTTTGTCGGGCTTGAACGTTCCATCAGGATACCCCGATATTAAAGAGTTTTCAGTAGCTTCAGCAATATAGCCACTTGCAACTTTTGAAGAGCTTACATCTGAAAAGCTTGTATTTCTTTGTTTTCCATCATAACCCATAGCTCTCCCTATCATGATTGCCGCTTGTGCTCTTGTGACATTACTTTTCGGACGAAAAGTACCGTCTGGAAAACCTGAAATTACCTCTTCGTTTATAAGGTATTGAATCTCATTATAAAAGCGATTACTTTTCTCTACATCCTTTAAATTAGTAGCTGCTAAGGATTGATTAGTAAAAATACCACTAAGCATAAGTAATAGTACAACGAACACTATAATTTTCTTCACTCATATTACCTCCTTTTTTCTTTTACTTTATCATATCCAATAGCCTATAAATATGTAAATTGTCAATTCAAGTCGAACGCGGCAAAAAATTCATGAATGCCTCAAAGGGTTTGTTGTAATTCAGTACCTTTCGTGGCACTCGATTGAACGTCAATCCACCATGACAATCGCAACCACTTCATCGATCGGTAACCTATACTTTTTCTCTGACTCCACACAAATTAGCACTCTACTTCTTACATCAATGCCTTCAATTGTTCCACGGTACTCATGGATGACACCTTCTTTCCAACTTTGAATTACCACTTCACATTGTCGCTTTAACGCAATGTCCATTTCTTCTTGAAGCAGCTGCAAATCGTCTTCCGTTAACTGTGGCTTCGGTACTTGTTCATCTTTGGCATACCATTCCCGAATCATTTCAATATGCTCGGGTAACATTAACGCAGTCCACTTGATGCGTCCGCGGTCTTTGATGTCTCCGACAACTTTTAAATACTTATTGCGTTTCATTCGGTTCGCCCCCTTATTCTTTATTGTGCCCACCGATTAATTTCGTTCGTGCGATCGCAGTACCCGCTTGTGTAGCTGATACACCGCGGTATATAGCTGAATAACCATATCTTTTACGAATCCGATCCATCGCTTCTCCAAGCTGTCTGTTTTCAAACTTTTTTTCGTCAAAGAGACTTAACTGCATCGATGACTCTTCTTCTAAATTGCTGATAGCTAATGATATTTGCCGAACTGGCTTGTGTTGAAAATACTCTCTGAAAATGCCTTGGCAAACCTTATAAATTTTTAATGTATCATTTGTCGCTTCGTCAATGGACCGTGAGCGGGAAAATCCACCACCGAAAGCTGTCTTGCTGTAAACGATGCTTAAGTGAATGGTCCGTCCTGCACGTCTCGCTTGGCGTGTTCTCATCGCGACGTCTTCGCACATTTCCAGGATGATGGTCATGATGTCTTGTTCTTCTATGTAATCCCGGTATAAAATTTGTCCTTTGCCGTAACTAATTTGTCCTTCGACTAAAGGTGTCCCCATATCTGACAGATCGATGCCGTTGGCGTGCTGATGCAACTGATTTCCTAAAATACCAAACTGTTTTTCTAAAACTGAAACATCAGCACAAGCCAAATCACCAACAGAGAAAATCCCCATATTGTTTAAGGTCTTCTCGGTTCGAGACCCAATGCCCCACATGCGGCTCAACGGTTTAACGGGCCACAACTTCATGGCCACATCGGCGTAAGTCCAAAAGGCAAATCCAGTCTCTTTCGCTTCTAAATCCAGTGCTAGTTTTGCTAGTAGCATGTTCGGTCCTCCGCCGACTGAAGAAGGCAGTTTAAAGTGCTCTAGTATTTCTTGTTGAATGCGGCGCATCGTCATTGTGGGTGCTCCCCATAACTTTTCAGTTCCTGTAAGTTCAACAAAACTTTCGTCCACGCTGTAGATGTGAATCGATTCTTTCGGCACGTAGCTTGCTAATAACTCTGAAATGGCCATGGATTTCTGTAAATACAATTTCATTTTTGGCTCGATCAACAAAATATCTCGGTGATTTGGAATTTCAAACAGCCTTGTACCTGTTCTCACACCAAAACGTTTTTTCATCATGGGTGATGCAGCCAATACAACACTGCCTTTTCGCTGTTGATTCCCGACAACTGCAAGACAAACTTCTAAAGGGTCAAATCCAAGCTCGACCGCTGAAACACTGGCGTAAAAGCCGCACATGTCGATACAAAAAATATAAGGTTCCGGTAATTCAGGCATCTTCATAATTACCACCTCCGAATAGAACGTTTGTTCTTATTCTATACCACAGCCATACTAACGGCAATCCTTTTAAGGAAAATAAAAACAGCCGTTTGGTAATTTAGCAAATGAACATCAGACTAGTACCTGTTTTTTAGTAACTGTTCATAGTTTTGTACGTAGGCAATCAATTTGTACTCTATATGAGTTAGTGATTTTTTGAAACACCAAACTTTCTAACAACTTTACATTTCTCTTTTAACCGTATATGATGAATAAAGTAAGCAGTTCGACATCCAACATTTTTATTGTTTTTGAAATCAGTAAAAATCATTGGGTGCCAAACCCACTGCAAGCTTTAGGAACAAAGTTTGCTTTGAAAAAGTCATCACCTTCGGGTGGTGGCTTTTTTCGTATTTTCATAAACCAAAACAATGAAAAAAAACCGTTCGGGCATTGGCCCAAACGGTTTTGTCTTTTTTACGCTGCTACTGTTTTAGCAGGTTTCTTTTCACGTGCCATCCATTGAATTCCGAACAAAATTACGAATAGTATTGCGCCAATTGTATCAGACAAGCCTTCTGGATAAATCAACGCCAGTCCAGTCGCAAATGTAATAATGCGCTCGAACCAGTTTAGTTTTCGGTACCAGAAACCAATGAGTCCTGCTCCGATGGCAACCATACCTGAAAGAGCTGTAATTAATACCCAAATCAATTCTGGCCAGCTTGTATCAATCATTAACAGCGCTGGAGATAACACGAACATATATGGAATGATGAACGCTGCTGCTGCTAATTTAGCAGCAATAAAGCCGGTTTTAATCGGCTCTCCACCTGAGATACCTGACGCTGCAAATGCAGCAAGTGCAACCGGTGGTGTAATATCAGCAATGATACCAAAGTAGAAAACGAATAAATGAGCAGATAAAGCGACCACTAGTGGAACTGCTGCTCCAACTGGCTCATCTAACATTAATAGCGTAATAATAGCAGGTGCTGCAATTGTAGACGTAATAACATAGTTGGCAGTTGTTGGAGAGCCCATGCCCAAAACAATTGCTGCTAGCATTGTGAAGAACAGCGTTAACAGGATGTTTCCTCCTGAAGCTGAAACCAGTCCATTTGCCAAGCTCAATCCGAGCCCCGTCTTTACAACTACTCCAACGATAATACCTGCTGCTGCTGTAGCTGCTGCAACTGCTAACGCTGTTCTTGCACCATCGACTAAAGCTAAAATCATATCTTTAAAGCTAAGTCGTGTTTCTTTGTTGAAAGCACTAACAAAAATCGTTAACAAGATTCCGTAAAGTGCTGCTTGCATTGTTGGCACACCAATCAATAAAAATACGATAATGGCAACAATTGGCGTAAGTAAGTAAATCTTTTTTAATACTTCTTTACGATTTGGCATTTCTTCTGGAGAAAGACCTTTCAGGCCAATTCGTTTGGCTTCGAAATGAGTCATGATCCAAACACCTGTGAAATACAAAAGAGCCGGTATAGCAGCGGCTTTCGCTATTTCCCAGTAGGTTACTCCTCCGATAAATTCAACCATTAGAAAAGCTGCAGCACCCATAATTGGCGGCATTAATTGACCGCCTGTTGAAGCCGCTGCTTCTACTCCACCAGCAAACTCTTTCTTGTAACCCAATTTTTTCATCATCGGAATCGTATAAGAACCTGATGTGACAACGTTGGCCACTGAACTTCCAGAAATGGTTCCTTGCAAAGCACTTGAGAAGATTGCTACCTTCGCGGGGCCACCAACTAAATTACCTGCGAGTGATACAGCCAAGTCATTAAAATACTGCCCGACCCCCGTTTTCACTAGGAACGAACCAAATAACAAGAAGGTAAAAATGAAGGTAGCTGAGACACTGATGGGTGTTCCTAAGATTCCATCGGTAGTATAGAACATCAGTTGGATAACCGAATCTAAATCCTGTCCCCTGTGGCGTAAAAATCCTGGGAAATAAGGTCCGAAAAAGGAATATGCCAAGAACAAACTGGCAATGACCGTAATTGGCATACCGACTGCTCGCCGTGTTGCTTCAAGTGTCAGCAAGATTGCTAATATCCCGACAATTAAATCCAATTCGGTAACCCGTCCAAGACGGAAGACTAAATCATCATACATAATTGGCCAATAGGCAGCTACGCCTACTGATAATAGCGCCAGTATGTAATCATACCAGGCAACTTTGTGACGAGCCCCTTTGCGTTTTCTAGCAGGAAATAATAGAAAGATTAAGGACAGTGCAAACCCTAAGTGAACCGATCGCTGAATGTAAGCAGTATACTGCCCAAAGATAGCGGTATACAATTGGAATAAGGAAAAGGCTAGTAAACCGAAAAAGACCACATGTTTAATTATTCCACTTAAATCTCTCGTATTGGATTCAGGATCGTATTTTTGTAGAATTTCCTTTTGTTTTTCCTCCGAGACGTATGATTCATCTTCTGGTGGAAGCTTTTTCTGTTGAAGTTCTTCTGGAGATAACTTATCGCTCATCAATTCTCACTCCTTTTCTTAGTTGAAACAGGGATAAGTGCTCTACACGAAACGTATAGGACTGTCCTCTTTCAAGTGTTCTTTTTAAATCCATCTGATGTCCTTTGGTTTTGAATGACAAGTTGGCATCCACATCTCCCACAAATAACCGAAACTCCGGAATTTCCTTTGTCATATTCTTGATAAAGTATTTACCGTCTTTTTCGACAAAGGTCTCTCCTTCTCCTGCATTTGAAGGCATGCCAATGTTAAAGTCTTCGTATTCAAGTTCTGTCATCATTATTCTATTATCGCTTACTACTTTGTAGCTTTCAATAACTTCTGATAAGTGAATTGAATGCGTGTAGATTAGTTGGAAGTACGGGCTGACAACTGGTACATAAGCCGCTACTTCTTCAGTCTCATTGTCGATAAACACATAATACTTCTGGGAAGGGATAAATGCGATTAAGGAGCTGATGATGAGGAGGATGGTTACGAAAAGAAGGATTTTTTGTATCCGGTTACACCGCATAATCTGTTCTCCCCTATGTAAACAAATAACTGACGGCAAGCTTGCGCTTTACCGTCAGTTAATCGCTCATTCAATTAATTTACTTCGTCGAAATATTTTTGTGCACCTGGATGGATATCGATTCCAATTCCGTCAAGGCCTGTTTCAGCTTTGATCAATTCAGCTTTTGCATGCTGGATTTTATCTGTGTTTTCGTAAATTGCTTTTGTGATATTGTAAACAAGATCTTCTGAAAGGTCATTCTGCACGACTAACATCGCTAAAACAGAAACCGTTGGAACCTCTTCAGTCAATCCGTAAATACCAGATGGTACAACGTCGTGCGCATAGTAAGGATATTTCTCGATCAATTCATCGGCTTTATCCTTTTCTACAGGAATGATTACTACGTCAGAAGTTGCGCCTAAGCTTTCAACTGCGCCTGTTGGTGTCCCAGCAGTGATGAATGCTGCGTCAATTTGACCTGACTGCAAGCTTTCTTGTGATTCGCCAAAGTCAAGATTCTGTGCATCAATATCGTCCATTGTCATGCCATGGATTTCTAATAATTGTTCAGCGTTAATATAAGTCCCAGAGCCAGGTGCACCAACTGAAATTTTCTTCCCAGCTAAATCGTCAAATGAAGCGATACCTGAACTTGAAGTTGTAACTAATTGAATTGTTTCTGGGTAAAGTGCCCCAATAGCAGAAACCGTATCAATCACTTCGCCTTCGAACATATTCGATCCTTCAGCAGCGTAAAATGCCGTATCTGTTTGAACAAATGCGATTTGTGCATCTCCATCAGCCAATGCCGTCATGTTTGCAGCAGATGCCTGTGAAACTTCGGCAGTTGTATCTAAACCTGTCTCTGTTTCAATAATGGATGCCATTGCGCCACCAAGTGGATAATACGTACCTGTTGTTCCACCTGTCAGAATACTAAGGAATTCTGGATCTTTAGAAGCTTCTTCTCCGCCTCCACCTTCAGTAGCCTTGTCATCTCCACAACCTGCTAAAAACACAGATCCTGCAAGAGTAACTACAGCGAATAAACCAAATTTCTTTTTCAACATAAAGTGACCTCCCTTTTCTAAACTAATTTTTGACGTTCTTATTCATAATAGCATGTCTTTCTTACTAGATTCAATGCATTTCGAAAAATACAACCGCTTACATAAAGAACATTTAGAATACTCGTTTACGTCTCTGCACCTTCTACATACGTTTCAGGGGCTGTGTCTTCCGGAGCCAAATCTTCAAAAGTCTTACCTTGTTCTTCCAAATCACGCGTGCGGTGAGCGATACGCGCTGATGCGCATGCAGCAACACTAGCGACTAAATCATCCAAAAAAGTATGAACCTGTCCACCGTATTTAGTATCCAACTCATGGATAATGCCTGTTTTATTTTTGTCCAAATGACCGAATGTCGTTACTGCGATACTGCCATACGTTAACACTGCACCGAGTCCAATCATTTCATCAACGCCAAAAAGACCTTCATCCGAACCTACAATTTGTTGAAGTGGGCGGGATAGTTTACCTTGTTCAGCAAGTTCATCTAACTCAATTCCCACAAGTAAGGCATGCTGCATTTCACGTTTACGTAAAACACTTTCAACGGACTCCATACAATGTTCGATTTTAAGTCCTTCGTTAAAAGGCAATTGCATATCCAGAACTATTTTGGCTATATCTTCATTTGTAACGCCTCTACGTTCTAATGCTTCATGAGTAGCTTTTGTCACATCATCTGAGTGAACCCGGAATCTTCTGCCATCCATATCCAAAACCCCTCTCATCTTAACTTATTCATGTTCCTTTCCATTATACCTTGTCTATGCAATGTGGTACAATTTTCTTACAAAACCCTAAAGGAGGCATAGACATGACTACTGGAAAGGTAGAAGATTTATCGATCTACAGCAAAGAGCTTCAAGAAGATATGCAACTGCTTGTCTATCTCCCTTCCAATTTTTCACCTTTGTATAAATACACACTCGTTATTGCTTCTGACGGCAAAGATTATTTTCAGCTGGGGAGAATTCCGCGAGTTGTGGATGAATTATTGGAAAATCGAGAAATAGAAAATATTATTGTGGTCGGTGTTCCGTATAAAAGCGTAGCTGATCGCAATAAAAAATACGAGCCGACTGGCGAGCAACATGGCGCTTACCTGCGCTTTTTAGCACACGAACTGGTACCGTTTTTAGATGCTAAGTACCCAACTTACCAAGTGGGTATGGGACGCGCTTTGATTGGTGACTCGTTAGCCGCGACTGTGTCCCTAATGGCAGCTTTAAAATACCCAAATATTTTTGGGCGCGTAATTCTTCAGTCACCGAAAGTTGGCGAAAACCTCTTAACGGCCGTGGAAGCTTTTAAATCAGCAAACTCGTTTACCGTTTATCATGTAATTGGAAAAGAAGAAACAGCCGTAAAATTAGGATCAGGAGAAACTGCTGATTTTCTCGAACCAAATCGAAAATTAAATAATTTAATGAAAAATAAAGGGTTTTCGGTCTTTTATGAAGAATTTGAAGGAGACCACACTTGGAAGCATTGGCAGCCCGATTTAAGACGTGCACTTATTCAGAACTTCGGCATGTAGAGGCTGATGATGCTCCAAAGTAGCATGAGCAACATACTTATAAGATGGTTATTACAGACAAGGAGGTCATTAGGATGAAATATGGAGTCGCAGCTTTTCCTTCAAAAAAATTACAGGATATTGCCAATTCGTACCGGAAAAGATATGATCCGCATTATGAGTTAATCACTCCTCACATGACATTAAAAGATCCATTTGAGGTGGATGCATCACAGATTAAGGAAATGGCAGCAGAAATGCGGAATATTGCAAGTCGCCATAAACCATTTAAATTGCATGCTACGCGTGTTAGCACATTTTCTCCGGTTAACACTACTTTGTATTTCAAAGTAGAACCGACTGCTGAAATCAAAGGGCTACATGAGGATTTAAATTCTGATTTCTTTGGTGGCACGTCCAAACACTCTTTCATACCGCATATCACAATCGGGCAAAAATTGTCTGATACAGAACATGCCGATGTCTACGGTCAGTTAAAAATGGCCGGCATTGATCACGAAGAAATCATTGACCGGGTGCATCTGCTTTATCAATTAGAAGATGGATCGTGGACGGTTTATGAGACATTCCGTTTAACTGGAGATGATCAATAAGTGTTGAAAGTTAAAATGGCTGAAAACCAAATGGAAAAAGAACAAGCTTTTGATATTCGCAGAAAAGTTTTTGTAGAAGAACAAAAGGTGCCCCTTCATATCGAAATGGATGAACATGACGATGGCGCCATTCACTTTATCGCGTATCAACTTGAACAGCCAATTGCTGCTGGGCGTATCCGTGAAGTTGAAACCGGTCTTGGCAAAGTTGAACGCGTATGCGTACTTTCCGAGTATCGCGGTCAGCACATTGGCGTCATGATGATGAACGAAATGGAAGATTATGCTCAGACAAATGGCATTTTCAGACTTAAATTGAATGCACAAACTCATGCGCTTGCCTTTTATGAAAAGCTTGGCTATGAAATTACATCAGACGAATTTATGGACGCAGATATTCCCCATAAAACGATGGAAAAATCATTAAACTAAGAATAATAAAAACAGATCCACCGGTAAATCGGCTGATCTGTTTTTTTGCTGCTTATAAAATATGGAACCCGCTGTCTACATGAATAGTTTCTCCTGTAATTCCGCGTGACATATCACTGAAAAGGAATGCCGCTGTATCGCCCACTTCTTCAGGTGTCGTATTACGACGTAATGGCGCTTTTTCTTCAATTTCGTGCAAAATCGAGTTGAAATCACTGACTCCTTTTGAAGAAAGCGTACGAATTGGACCTGAAGAAATCGCATTCACACGAATATTGTGTTTGCCAAGGTCTGCTGCTAAATAACGCACGGACATTTCAAGAGAAGCTTTCGCGACACCCATGACGTTATAGTTAGGCATTACACGTTCGCCACCGATATAAGTTAGTGCAACGATACTACCGCCTTCAGCCATCAATGGTTTTGCATTTTTCGCGATATTTGTTAACGAGTACGCGCTAATATTATGTGCTAACAAGAAGCCATCTCGCGACGTATCTGAAAAATCGCCTGCTAATTCTTCGCCTTTTGCAAAAGCGATACAATGCGCTAATCCGTGAATTGTGCCAACTTGTTCTTTAATTGTCGTGAAACAAGTCGCAACAGCTTCATCATTGGTCACATCGCATGGCAAAATCAATTCATGGTTCCCATCCAACGTTGCGACTAAATCCCGTACTGATTTTTCAAAACGTTCACCTGCATAAGTAAAAATTAGATTGGCTCCAGATTGATCTAACGAACGTGCAATCCCCCAAGCAATGCTCCGCTTGTTGGCTACTCCCATAATGACAAAAGTCTTTCCTTGTAATGATATTGACATGTCCATTCCTCCTGCGTCGATTATTATTACCTGGTACTAATAATACATCACAAAAAAGAAAAGTGCAATTTGCACTTTTCTAGAGGCGGCTCAAAAAAGTTGTAGCTAAGCCTAAATAAATTAAAATCGAAATAATATCGTTTAACGTTGTGATAAAAGGACCTGATGCTACAGCTGGATCAATCTTCATCCGATGAATTAATAACGGGATAAAGGAACCGGCTAACGTGGCGACAAAAATAGAACTCATAACAGCAGTTCCGACGAGCATGCCGATTAACAATTCACCTTTCCAGAAGTAAACCAAGCCAACAACGACGACTCCGCACACAATGCCCGTAATGAGTCCCGTACCTGCTTCGCGAAATAACAGTTTCATTTTACTTTCTTCTTCAATGTCTCCTGTCGCAATTCCTCGAACTGCTACAGCTAGTGCTTGTGTGCCACTGTTACCAGCCATACCCGCAATAAGTGGGATAAAAACAGCTAATAACGCCACTTGGTCCAGCGTTGCTTCAAACATACCCATCAAATTGGCCGTCAGCATACCTAAAAATGTTAACAAAATCAGCCAAGGCAACCGTTTTTTAGCGGCAGTCAACGAACTTTTGTCAAACGTGTCCATATCTGATACAGCTGCGAGTTTCGAATAATCGTCTGAAGCTTCCTCTTCTAATACATCAATAATATCGTCGACGGTAATAATGCCTAGCAAATGCTGTTGAAAATCGACTACCGGCAATGCCAGGAAGTCATAATCCTTAATCATTCGCGCTACTTCTTCTTGGTCTTCGCTAACCGAAACACTGACCACTCGTTCGTTCATAATAGCACTAATCAGGGTATCTTCTTCTGCAAGAATCAAATCCCTTAACGTGACAATGCCTGACAGCTTCTTGTCATCATCAACGACAAATACATAATAGATGGTTTCAGCATTAGGTGCTGCATTACGAAGAATATTCATCGCAGAACGTACTGTCGAATTTTTCGGTACAGCCACAAATTCTGTCGTCATAATGGAACCTGCCGTATACTCTTCGTAATGCAGTAGATCTTTAATTTGCTGCGCCGATTCTTTATCCATGATTGTTAAATAAGTGGCGACCTGCTCTTTATTTAATTCATTTAAGATATCTACCGCGTCATCTGTGTACATATAGGACAACAAATCAGAAGCATAACGAGCATCCATCTCGAGAAATAGATCTTCGTAATCATCATCATCTAATTCAATCGCTTCAAACAAATCCGCCATCTCTTTAGGAGAGAGATACTGATACAGCAATTGCCTTGTCCCCGAATCCGCCTTCTCGTAAAAACTTGCTTGGTCGTATGGATGGTGGGATAAAAACTCATCACGGAATTCTTTAACATCTCCGCGTATAAGTAATTCAGTGAACAATG